>JACUUS010000004.1 GCA_014859215.1 Dehalococcoidia bacterium
TTAATCCACAGTTCCCCCACCAGGGGAACGGAAGTCAGGGTCTCTCTTCCTCTTGCAGGGCCTGCCGCAAAGTAGCCAGCGAAAGCTTCGACTTGGGTATGAATGCGAGCGCGCCCTCGACCTTCGCCATCCTGCTGTAAACACGCTCCTCGTAGGCGCTTGTCACAATGGCCCTTATCTGCGGATAATTATGCTGAACATAGCGCGCAAGCTCGAGCCCATCCTGTTCAGGCATGTACATGTCGGCGATAATCAGATCGGGTAGAAGTGACTGGATAAGCAAGACGGCTTCCATCCCGCTGCCGGCTTCTCCTACTACCGCGAATTCCTCGCTATGATCCAGCAGGGACCGGAGCCACTTGCGAAATTCGATTTCGTCATCCGCCACCAGAACTCGATACAACTTGATCCATTCCTGTCTGCAGAGATAGCCATAGAGTATCGCGTTTGCGGAGAAGGGTAACATGGTGCTGGCCTGACGAATCCGCCCGGTCTATCTTTGACCGCTTCTTGAGCTTTCCAGATAAAGGAGGGTGGCCTTGACTCTTGCGTGTATGTCCTGCTCGTGGGAAAGATGCAGCTCCTGGTAAATAGCGTTTATGTAGGTTTCCACCGACTTGCGGGACAGCCTCAACCGTTCCGCGATCGCAGCATTGCTGTAACCCTGCGCGAGCAGTTCCAGTACTTCCTGATGCCTGGGGTTCAACTTGGCCACGGCCGAGCCCTGCCTGGGCCGCAGGCTGGCCACCACCGCCGGATCAAGCACCACCATCCCTGCTCTGCTTCCCTGGATAGCCCTTACTATAGCGGCAAGGTCCGGCACGGTTTGTTTAAGAAGGTAAGCCCAGCCCTGAATCTGCTCCAGCGGCAGGCTAGTTATGTAGCGCCTTTCCCTGTGCGCCGACAGGATAACAATCCCGGTCTGAGGCCTCTCCTGCTTGATCACCAGCGCGGCAGCGATTCCGTCGAGCTCGCCGGGGAGTTCGATGTCCATGATAACAACGTCCGGTTTCTGCTCCCTCGCAAGCTCTATCGCGGTCCTTCCATCCTGGGCCATCCCCACCACATCAAGTCCAGGCTCGATGTCCAGTGTCCTGCCCAGCAGCTCCCTGAACAGCGCCTCGTCATCCACTATGATGAGCCTTGTCTTGTCCATCCTTGCTCCATTTAAAACCCCAGGGCAGTTCGGCCTATTATGTCAGGTGCTGACACTTCTGTCCACATAGTGTCATCCCTATCCCGCATGGTGTACGCCCCTCTACTTACTCAGGAGACAGCAGCAAAGCAAAACAGGGAGCGGCACTATATCCAGTCATCCGTTCACGCCTTATCCTCAATAGCGGCACGGTCGACCGCACATCGGTGCGAGCAGTCTAGCAGAATTCTACGCCATTTGCCAGCAAATCTTTTGGCAATAGAGGTGCTGTTGATATGATAGGCATAACCTCTTTCGGTGCCTACATCCCCTGGCACCGCATGGACAGGCAACTCTGCGCAAAAGCCTGGGGCGGGTTCGCCATACCCGGTGAACGGGCCGTGGCCGGTTATGACGAGGATAGCGTCACCATGGCAGTCGAAGCCGCAATTGACTGCCTGGGCCACCTGGAACCCGACAAGCTGGACGGCCTCTACTTTGCTACGACCACCTCGCCGTACAAGGAAAAACAGTGTTCAGCGCTCATGGCCCTGGCCCTCAGCCTGCGCCCCGATGTACGCACCGCGGACATAACTACCTCCCTGCGTTCCGGCACCAGCGCCCTGGCGATGGCTCTTGATTCGGTAAGAGCAGGGAGCCTGAATAGCGTACTCGTCGCCGCGGCGGACAGCCGGGTAGCGGCCCCCGCCGGCATGCTCGAGCAGTCTCTTGGCGACGCCGCCGGTGCGGTGCTCATCGGCAATCATGATGTGATAGCCGAAATCCAGAGTTCGTACACAATTTCGGATGAACTGGCCGGCAACTGGCGGTCAGAGAACGACACCTTCGTCCGGGCATGGGAAGACCGGATGATTATGGATGAAAGCTATTCGCGAGTCATGCCCCAGGCAATCAATGGCCTGTTAGGCAAGTGCGGCCTTTCCGTCAAAGACGTCACAAGAGCCGTCTTTGATCCGCCGGGAGACATCCGGCGCCACGGCCGAGTAGCTTCTGACTTGGGTTTCGAACCATCACAGGTAACCGATCCCTCTTCGATCTTCATGAACGTCGGCCTTCCCGGCTGCGCCATGTCACTCTTGATGCTTGCAGGCGCCCTCGAAAATGCGAGCCCCGGCGACACCATTCTTTTCGCAGGCTATGGCAACGGCGCAGATGCGTTCTTGCTCCGGGTAACAGACGACACCCGGGGCCCGGAACAACGGCGCGGGTTCCGGAAACACCTCGCATCAAAGCACATGCTCGATAACTACAACAGCTACCTCAGGTGGCGCGACATTGTCCCGGTTGAAGCCGCGCGCCGGTCGGAAAAAGGGCATATCTCCGTCTCCGCAAACTGGCGCGAGCGCAGGACCCTGCTCGGGCTCTGGGGAATCAAGTGCAGGCGCTGCGGCACCCCGCAGTACGACAGCGGCGCAATTACGACGACTCCTATCCGCGTCTGCGCCATATGCCAGGCACAGGATGACTTCGATGATTACAGTTTCGCCAGGAAGAAGGCGAAGGTATTCAGCTACACCCAGGACAACCTCGCACCGGCGATAGATCCCCCCTCGTCCGTGGTCATGGTGGAGTACGAAGGCGGCGGAAGATCGCTCTTCGACCTTACTGACCGAGTCCCGGAAGAGGTCAAAGTGGGCATGGATGTAGAGATGGCCTTCAGAAAAGTGTACTTCGACCGGGGTATCAGCAACTACTTCTGGAAAGCCCGACCCATAAGGTGCTAGGAGGCAAGTCATGCCAGGAAGCATAAGGGACCGGGTAGCGATTGTAGGCATGGGCTGCACCCGGTTCGGTGAACTCTGGGACAAAGGGCCAAGCGATTTGATCGTCGAGGCGGTGGATGAAGCCTGCAAAGATGCCGGGCTTGAGATAAAGGATATCCAGGCCGCATGGGGCGGCACCCTTTTCAGCGGCTCCGGAGGCCGCTCCGTAAGCGAACCTCTGCGGCTGCAATATATCCCTATAACGAGAGTGGAAAACGCGTGTGGTTCGGGGCACGACGCCGTCCGAAACGCCTCATATGCAGTCGCCGCCGGAATCTATGACGTCGCGCTTGCCGTGGGTTTTGAGAAGCTCAAGGATGAGGGTACGAGCGGACTGCCGGGCATGGACAACCGCACCCACACTCACGCTGTTGCAACCATGCCCGGCATGTTCGCGATGATGGCTACCAGGTATTTCGATCGCTATGGGCTCACTCCGCAGGAGGGAAAGACCATGCTGGCCAAAATATCGGTCAAGAGCCATCGCAACGGCTCCCTGAACCCGAAGGCCCATTTGAAGAACGTCCTGACCCTGGAAAGGGTGCTGAATGCTCCGATCATCGCCTGGCCGCTGGGCCTTTTTGACTGCTGCGGCGTTTCGGACGGCGCCGCTGCGGCAATCATAACGCGTGCGGACATGGCCGGTAATTTCCGCTCCGACCCGGTCTATATCAAGGCCCTTCAAATATGTACCAGCCCCACCTCCGGACGCATCACTTCGGAATATGATTACACGCACGTCGAGGAGGCATACCGGGCTGGAATCGCCGCCTATGCTGAGGCCGGTGTGAGGGAACCCCGCAAGGAAATCAGCATGGCCGAAGTCCATGACTGCTTCTCCATTACCGAAGCCGTCACTATGGAGGACCTCCAGTTCAGCGATAGAGGACGCGTCAAAGAAGACATAGACGCCGGGATGTTCAATCTTGAAGGAGAACTTCCTGTCCAGCCCGACGGGGGTCTAAAATGCTTCGGCCATCCTATCGGAGCCTCTGGCATACGCATGCTCTACGAACTTTATCTCCAACTCCAGGGCCGAGCTGGCCCGCGCCAGATTGAAGACCCCAAACTGGGCCTCGCCCATAACATGGGCCACGAACCTTATGCACCTACCGTAAGCGTATGTATTCTCGGCCTCAAGTGAGGGGCTCGACCCGCTGGTAAAAGGAGGTGGTCATTTTGAACTTCACGCTCACTCCCCGTCAGCAGGCGGTGCGGAAAGAGTTTGAAGACTTCTTCCGTGAGGAGATGACGAAAGCGCCTCCGGTAGCAGGAGGCGAAAACATCTATGACAACGACGACGCATGGGCCTTCCATTGCGATATAGCGAGGAAACTTGGCCAAAGAGGCTGGCTCTCACTTCCCTGGCCCAAACAGTACGGCGGCCAGGAAGCTCCGATAATAGAACAGCTCCTGTTCAATGAAGTCCGTTCTTACTACAGGGCTCCCGGCGTAGACGTGCAGGGGATAGGCATGCTGGCTCCCACGTTGCTTGTCTCGGGCAATGAGAATCAGAAGCAGCAACACCTGCCTCCGCTGGCACGCGGGGAGACTACCTGGTGTCAGGGATGGAGCGAGCCAAATGCCGGCTCCGACCTGGCTTCCCTGACAACCAAAGCCGTGCGGCGCGGCGAAGACTACATCATAAACGGCCAGAAGACCTGGACCAGCGGAGCTCACAGGGCGCACTGGTGCTTCATGCTCGCCCGGACCGATCCCAACCAGCCGCGCCACCGCGGTCTCTCCTTCTTCCTGTTGGACATGAAAACCCCCGGTATTTCCCTGCGCCCGTTGAAAGGCATGGACGGCTCACACATGTTCAACGAGATGTTCTTCGACGATGTCCGTGTGCCCGCATCCAACCTCGTCGGCGAAGAAAACCGAGGCTGGTACGTGAGCCTGATGACGATGAATTTCGAACGCTCCAGCGTCGGCGCCATGTCAGAGGCAAGACGTGTCGTGGAAGAGCTGGTCCAGTTCTGCAAAGAGAGCATGTTCGATGGCCGGCCTTTGTCTGAGGACCGCCTGGTGCGCAACCTCCTGGGGCAGATCACAATCGAAATTGACGTAGGGAAGGCTCTTTCATACCGTGTTGCCGCATTGCAGGAAAAGGGACAGGAGAACGCCCTGGAAGCTGCCATCGCCGCATCAGCAGCGAAGCTGTATGGCAGTGAGCTCGGGCAGCGCCTTGCCTATACGGGCTGCCGCGTGATGGGCCTTTACGGACAGGTCAAGGGCGGCTCCAGGTGGGCCCCGCTGAGAGGTTACTTCGAAAGCGCTTACCAGCAGTGCCTGGGGATGAACATCGCCGCGGGAACGTCGGAGATACAGCGCAATGTCATCGCCGTCCGCGGACTCGACCTTCCCCGCGAGCCGGCACCGGCGAAGAACTGAAGTCCAGAGCAGAATAAATCCTGTAGAGGTGAACCTATGACACAACCCGCTCCCGCATCGCCGCTCTTCTGGCGGTTTAAACCGGAAGTATTCAGACTCATTGGCATCAAGTGCAAGGACTGCGGTCATATCAGCTATCCCAGGACGAAGATATGTCATGAATGCGGAAGCCTGGAACTCGACGAATATCAACTCGCCAGAGGCGGCACGGTCCACACATACTGCGTAAACTGGGCTCCCCCACCCACCTTCGAAGCGCCCATCATGCCCGTCATAGTCGACCTCGATGGAGGCGGCAGGTATCAGGGTCTGATGACTGAGACCGCCGACCCGGAGGAGGTGAAAATTGGGGCCAGGGTCGAAATGGTGTTCAGGAAGCTAACGACCGACCGGGGTCTCAACGTTTACGGATACAAGTTCCGCCTTAGCGAGGAGGCCGCCGATGAGAGGTAAAGTCGCTGTAGTCGGCGTCGGGATGATCAAGTTCGGCGAGCTCTTCGAAAAGAGTCTCGAGACCATGATTCAGGAAGCTTACCTGAACTGCCTGAAGAACGTGGATAAAGGGATCGATCCGGGTGAGATCAAAGCGGCCTGGTTCGGACAGTGGAGCGGCGGCTTCATCGGGCAGGGAACCCAGAGCGGCCATTCCCTGACGAGTATGATCGGCAATCGCAATATACCCTGCACCAGGCTCGAAAATGCCTGCCCCACCGGGGGTGATACTTTCAGACACGCTTGCCTGGGGGTCGCTTCAGGTCTGTATGATGTCGTGCTGGCGCTCGGCGCCGAGAAGATGAGGGACAAGCCTTCGGCGGAATCGCTGGGCGGAGCGGGAGGAGGCGGGGGCGCAGAGACCGGTTCGCACCCGGCCTGGATGATCGGGCAGGGCGGACCGGCGATTCAGGCCATGCACGCAACCCGTCAGATGTACCAGCTTGGCTACACCATGGAAGACTTCGCCAGGGTGGCAGTGAAGAACCATCATAACGGCAGCTTCTGCCCTTTCGCCCATTACCAGTTCGACATCACGCTTGAACGTGTACTGAACAGTCCCATTATATGCTGGCCGCTTCACCTTTTTGACTGCTGTCCGCAGACCGATGGGGCGGCAGCGGCAATCGTATGCCGGGCGGACCTTGCCAGCAAATACAGCAACAAGCCCGTATACGTGCTGGGCAGTCATGTCGGCAACGACCACAACCAGCTCTGGGATCGGAGCAGCTTTGTCGAGCAGCTCTCGACAGTCAAAGCTGCAAAAGGAGCCTTCGAGATGGCCGGCGTCAAGCCGCGCGATGTTGATTTTGCCGAGCTGCACGACTGTTTTACCAACACCGAACTGATGAATATCGAAGACGTAGGCTTCGTACCTAAGGGCGAGGCCGCCGCCCGGCTCAAAAACGGCGAGTTCGACATGCAAGGACCGCTCCCCATAAACCCGAGCGGCGGATTGAAGGCGCATGGTCACCCCATCGCAGCCACAGGCCTCGGTCAGATATACGAGGTCGTTACCCAGCTCCGCGAGGAAGCAGACAAGCGCCAGGTGAAGCTCAAGAATGGAATTGGCCTTCAACACAACGTAGGCGGACCCGCGTTCGGAGTCGCCGTCGTAAATATCCTGTCTCGCTCCCTATGACCGTGTTAAGGAGGATAACCTTGGCTGGAATAATCGGCTACGGGGTATATGTACCGAAGTTCAGGCTTGAGCAAAAAGACGCTGCGATGCCGTGGGGAAGCTGGGCGAGCGGTGAAAAGGCGGTTTGCGGGGCGGACGAAGATGTCATAACCATGGCCGCCGAGGCTGCGCAGAATGCTGTGAAACATGCAGGAATCGACCCTGCCCGGATCGGTGCCATCCACATCGGTACGGCGTCTTCACCCTATATCGAGCAGTATATCGCGCCCATACTGGCTGAGACCCTTGGGCTCGGGCCCGCGACCACCATGATTGACTACTCGGGCTCCGTCAATTCCCTGTCAAACGCGGTTCTCGGTTGCCTCGACGCGATTGCCGCCAAACGGATTGACTGCGGCATTGTTATCGGTGCTGAAGACCGCGCCACAGCACCGGGCACGGAGGGCGATGCGGCTTTCGGCGCGGGCGCGGTCGCTCTCGTGATCGGCAAGGCCGGCACTATAGCCGACTTTGAAGGCGTTCAGACCTATTCCACGCTGTTTCTCGACAGATGGCGGGCAGTCAAAGATTCCTGGGTCTCCAACATGAATGATTATCGGTTTGATCGGGAATTTGGCTACCAGAAGCACATTTTCGAAGCCTGCAAAAGCCTGCTTGCCGAACTGGGGAAGAATGCGGGTGATTACACCCATGTGATTTTCCAGCAGCCTGACGACCGAATAGCGGCCCTACCTGCGAAAGACCTCGGCATTGGGAAGGGACAGCTTGCGCCCGCTACAGCTTCCATCATAGGGGACCTCGGCTCATGCTCCGCCTTTGTCGGCCTGGCCGGCGTTCTGGACAGGGCCCAGCCGGGCGAGTCGATTCTCCTGGCTTCCTATGGCGCGGGCGCAAGCAATGCGATGAGCATCAAGGTGACAAATGAAATCACCGCCAAGGCAAATCGAATTGTTCCTCTGGTAAGGTACATGACGCGGAAGAGGCCCATTACATATACATCTTACCTGAGACTCAAAGAACAGGTCCGGCGGGCTCCTTATTAGCAGGCTCACCTAGCGGCAGCCCGGTCCAGCAAGGAAAGGGGGCAGTTATGGGGTCCAATAGAGGAAGAATACTGGACATAGACCTTGCCAAAAGAAGTTCAAAGACAACTCACATCAAGGATGATCTGCTTAGAAAATTCGTGGGTGGGAGCGGGCTGGCGGCGAGGCTCTTTCTTGACCGGGTCCCGCCGAACGCTGATCCGCTTTCCGGCAAGAACATATTGTTCTTGATGGCTGGACCGCTGTCAGGTACCAGGTTCCCCACATCATCCCGCCTCGTTGCAGCATTCAAATCGCCGCTTACAGGCATATGGGGACAGGGTTCTTGCGGAGGGGATTCGGCTGCACAGTTAAAAGCGGCCGGCTATGACGGCGTGGCGATCAGCGGCTCTTCGAAGAAACCTGTCTACATACTGGTTGAAGACGACAGGGTCGAAATCAAGGACGCCTCGGACATCTGGGGCAAGGATACCTACGAGACCACCCAGATTCTCAAGAAGAGGCACGGAGCGAAGGCGGACATCCTGGAAATCGGGCCGGCCGGCGAAAACCTGGTCAAGTTCGCGTCCATCATGAACGGCGAATGGGGTTCTATCAGCCGCTGCGGAGGAGGAGCGGTGATGGGATCCAAGAAATTAAAAGCCTTAGTCCTGCGCGGGACGGGCAAAGTTGAACCTGCCTTGCCCGAAGAGTTCGAAAAAGTGCGCAAGGCTGTTCTTGAAAAGATCAAGCAGAGCGTCGTAACCCAGGCGCTGACTGCCGCAGGCACAGCCATGGGCGTGGAGGTAAACGCAATTACAGGTGTCCTGCCGGTGAAGAATTACACGGTGGGCGATGGCAGTTACCTGGCCCCCAAGCTCAGCGGCAACACAATTAGCGCGCAGTATCTCACCAGGCCGCATGCCTGTTTTACCTGCCCGATTGCCTGCAAGCGGACCGTCAAGGTCGCCGAGGGTCCATACAGGGTGGGGGAAGGCCCGGGTCCCCAGTATGAGACTGTCTGCGCCTTCGGGTCCCTGATGCTTATCGATCACCTTGCCGCGGTCATAAGGTTAGGTGAGATGGCGAACCGTTACGGTATGGATACTATAAGCTGCGGCGCCACCATCGCCTTTGCCATGGAATGCTTCGAGAAGGGTCTTATCACGACCAGGGATTTAAGAGGAGACCACCTCAGATGGGGAAATCCGGAGGATGTTCTCGCCATCATGGCGAAGATTGCATACAGGCAGGGCTTCGGCGACATACTGGCTGAAGGCAGCCGTTCCGCTGCGAGAAGAATCGGCAATGGGGCCGAGCGGTTCACCGTCGAGGTAAAGGGTCTCGAGTTTGCCCTGTACGACGTCAGGGGTTCGCATGGGCACGGCCTTGGCTTTGTCATGTCCAATCGCGGAGCGTGTCACGTCGCGTCGGAGATCGGCAAGATCGAATCAAGCTGGACTGTCTGGCCTGAAATCGGTGTAACCGGGGGGTATGATCCCAAGGCCGATGCGGGCAAAGGCGAGCTAAACGTCATATGTGAAAACGTGGCCATGCTCTCCAACGCAACAACGATGTGCCAGTTCGCCCTGATGTCCATGGCGATCACGGAACTGGCCGAGGCGCTCAAGGCGGCCACCGGCTTCGATTACACCCTAGATGAGATCATGCAGTGCGGCGCGCGCATCTGGATGCTCCAGAGAGGTCTGAACAACCTTATGGGCATCACTTCCGCCGACGACCGGATGCCTGAGCGCATTCTAACTCCCCACACAGAGGGCGGCGCCGCGGGGTCCGTACCAGATATCAAGCTGATGCTGAAAGACTATTACAGATACAGGGGACTGAGACCTGACGGGCGTCCTTCCCAGGCCAGGCTGCGCAGTCTCGGGCTCTCGCCCCTTGCTGCAAAACTCCAGTCATGTAACCTGGCCGCGGGAGTGCAGACACCGCCCGGCATACAGTGTGATCCCTATCCGGATAGGGTTCCCCCTCAGAAGCCGGTCAAGAAATCAGAGAATCACAAGAAAAGACCTGCACCATACTAAGCTCAGTCAATAGACTTTATGCTTCTCTGAAACCTTTACTCTGCTGAAATGCGAAAGGCCTTGGGGAAGGAGACTGCGTGAGCAAGGATGAACGTTACGACGTCGTGGTCATAGGCGGCGGACCGAACGGAATGACCACGGCTGCGTACCTGGCCAAGTCCAGGCTGAATGTATGTGTGCTCGAGGAACGGGTTGAGTGCGGGGGAGCTTGCGAGACCGTCGAACCCATACCTGGCGTCCGTATCTACCCGCACGCCATGCTCATGTACGCGGCTCCGGCTCCCGGCTTCCAACAGCTTGAGCTCCACAAGTATGGCTTTCGAATGATCTGGAATCCCATCGATATGATGGCGTCACTGGCTGCCGGAAGCACGACAACTCAGGGAGTGGTACCTATAACGCAAAAGGACATGATGGGATTCGCTAAGCTCGGCGGCCTGCTCGGTCAGCCTCCGTTCACGCGGGATCTTATGCGGGCAACTTTCTGGTGCCCCCCGCACCCGCCTGAAGTCGAGGTTACAGACGACAATGTCCCCTACATGCAGGTATATAAGCAGTACCAACCCGATGTCGTTACCCCGGAACTCCGCGAGTGGACCATGTTCGATCTCATGGATGAGTACCTGGAGAGCGAGCCATTCAAGGTCACCATGGCATTCGCAGCCTGGGCTTCAGGAGCAGCCGGCCACTGGGAAGGCGTGGCTATTCCGGCTCTTCTATGCGTGCAACTTCTCATACTTCCGAACACCGGCAAGCTGAGCATTCCTCGCGGCGGGCTGCATGGCTACTTCCATGCCATACACCGATGCGCTGTCGCCAATGGCGCCACAGTCCGCACTTCATGTCCCGTCGAGGAAATAATCGTCAATGACGGCCGAGCCGTCGGTGTTCGTCTTCGCGAAACCTCAGCCCTCGGCGGAAGGAAGATCTGGGCAGATAAAGCGGTGATAGCGGCGGTCGACTACCGCCAGACTTTCTTCGATATGGTCGGGAAGCAGCACCTCGATCCGGGGTTCCTGCAGAAAGTCAAGGATATCAGCCTGAAGAACGGCACCCTGTATGTATCTACACTGCATACAAAAAGGCCGCTCCAATGGAAACCAAGATTCAAAGCGATGGTCGACTCCGGAACAGGCGTGTCCGGCCCCTTCAGTGTTCCCTCCGGCGGGGTCTATCCGTCAGATTCGCGCGAGCTCTACTACGAAAACGTTGCCGACTGCGACGCACGCAAGACCAACCCGACACTGCCTCCCGAGAAGCTGATGTGGTTCCTTACTCCATCACAGGCTTTCAATCCCTCCGACTGCCAGAGTAAGTACGCGAACGGCCATATCTCAGCAGCTTTCGAAGTCAACGTGCCGGTCCCCGAGTACCACGTACAAGGGCCCGACGCTATGTGCAGGTCGAAGCCGGAAATCGACGCCTATATGAGGAAAGCATTTGGCCAGGCCTTCGACGGCACTGATGACGACAACATCATCCACCACTGGTCGGCGACCGGCTACGAGGTGGAGTTCCGTAATTCAGGGCTCATAGGAGGCACCTGGTGTGGTTCGCGCCATTGCAGCGACCAATCCTGGACGCAGCGCCCTATTCCTGAACTTGCCCGCTACCGCACTCCGATAGACGGACTTTATACCTGCCATCAGACTACCGGGCATCCTGGTGGGCTGTGCCTCATGGCGATTCCCTATAACCTTATGCACATTCTGATCGAGGACAGGATCGCCGAACCAGGCAACTGGTGGTACCCCTCTCCCTGGTACATACCCCAGCAAGGCAAGACATCCGCCGTACCTTACGGGGCCGGTGGGGGCAAGTGATGACTATGCAAGACTACTTCGGGCACATGTTCGAGGAGTTCCCCGAGGAGAGTACCTGGGACGCCGTCATTATTGGGGGCGGTCCAAACGGCCTGATAGCAGCGGCTTACCTTGCCAGAGCCGGGTTAAAGGTGGCCCTGGCGGAGGCCCGATACGAGATCGGAGGCGGACTCGCCACTGAAGAGATACTCTATCCCTGTTACTCTACGAACCCCCACGTCATTTATCACATGATGGTCGACTACATGCCCGTCCTCAAGGACTTCAACCTGGACGGCCCATCCCTGGTCTGGATCAAGCCTAACGCTCAGACGGGCATCGTATTCGAGGACGGGAAGTCTCTGCTTCTCGCCCGCATGATCGAGGACACCAAGGATTCGATGAGCAAGTTCTCTTTCAAGGATGCCGTGCGGTTTGGCAAGCTTATGAGAAGCTGGCGTCGGATTGTTGATGAGATCCTTGCGCCGGCGACCTACGTACCAGTCATGACCCCTCTGGAAATGACGATGGCCTTGCAGAAGACCAGAGTCGGGACTGAAATGCTGGAACTCATCGAGCAAAGCCCCCTTGAAATAATTACGGCAAACTTTGAAAGTGACCATATCAGGACTCTTCTCCTTTACACGAGTTGCATGTGGGGCCTCGATCCACGAGAGACAGGCATCGGCATGTTCGTTGCCCTGATGCTCTGTCGCGGGATGAACAAGTGCTATTGCTACGGCGGTTCACACAAGTTCGCGGGCGCACTGGCGCGAGAGATATACAGGGCCGGCGGGTTGATACTCGAACACGCCCCCGTGACCAGAATTGTCTTTGAGGGCGGCCGCGCCGCCGGTGTCGAGCTCGCTGAGGGTCGCACTTTGCACAGTAAGGCTGTCTTGTCGACCCTCGACCCGCAAACTACCTTCTTCGACCTCCTGGGTGCTGACAACCTGCCGGCCGATCTTAAAGACTACGTGGCAAACTGGAAATCCGACAAATGGAGCTACTACACGCTGCATGTAGCCACACATGAACCACCCCGGTACAAGTGCGATGACCCCTGGATTAGCGATGCCTTCATGACCATTTTCGGCCTGGAGGGTACCGGTCAACTGCTTGCACACTGGGACAGGGTCATGGCGGGAGACATCGGCGACATTTTCGGCGGTCACGCAACCTGCCAGACCATATTCGACCCCATGTTATCCGACAAGGCAGGCAAGCATGTTTCCTTTTTCCAGATGCACGCACCTTACGATATCACGGGAGGCTGGGACCAGAGAGGGAAAGAGCTGGAAGAGGCGATACTGGCGAAGTGGCAGGAAGCTGCCCCCAATATGACCAGGGAAACCAGGATTATGACCACCTTCGAGACGCCGCGCGATATCCAGATAAGATTCCCGAATATGCGCCGTGGCGGGATAAAGCACGGCGACTACCGGCCCATCCAGCTCGGCTCATTCCGTCCAAACCAGGACTGCTCCGGTACGAACACGCCGATACAGGGTCTCTATGTGTGCGGAGCCTCCACTTATCCAGGGGGAATGGTCCTTGGAGGTCCTGGTTATCTTGGAGCCAATAAGGTGGCTGAAGATTTGGGAGTCCAGAAATGGTGGAAGCCGACACCCGAGATGCAGCGTTACCTGAAGACATACATCGAATAATCCAAACCCGCTGGCAAGCTGGGGGTGAATAGTGGCTAAGAATAGAGACGGCGCGCTGGGAGTCTACCGGGTCCTTGACCTGACAGACAGCAATGGAGCTTATTGCGCAAGGTTGCTGGGAGACCTCGGCGCAGATGTAATCAAGGTCGAGCCGCCAACTGGAGACCCCGGCCGCTCGCTGCCGCCATTTGCCGGAGACGTGCCTCACTCAGAGAAGAGTCTGTATTTCCTTCATCGCAACGCCAATAAACGCGGAGTTACCCTGAACCTTACGACGAGCGACGGAAGGCGCATACTCAAGCAGCTGATCGGCACATCAGATGTCCTGATTGAGAACTTCCCCCCTGATTACCTCAAAAGCCTGGACCTCGATTATCCGAAGCTTCATCGGCTAAACGCCCGGCTTATTGTTGCCAGCATAACAGAGTTCGGTCACGCCGGTCCGTACAAAGACCGAAAGGGCTCCAACCTGGTCAACTTTGCCATGAGCGGCGTCATGATTACAAGCGGTTTTCCGGGCAAAGCACCCTGTCTCTGCCCGGGATCGCCCGCCTATGACGCCGCCGCGCTGCATGCCGCCATAGCGATAGTGACAGCGCTCTTGACTCGCGGGTCAAGCGGAAAGGGCCAGTACATCGATACCTCGGTCCACGAAACATCACGCCTCGGCCTGTACCCGTGGATAATCCCCAATTACTCGTACGCACTTAATCCCGACGGGCCCCCACCCAGCCCCGAATCAAGGATGGGAGCAGCCATTTACCCTGTATACCCCTGCAAGGACGGTCTCATTCGGGTTATCGCGCTCACCCCTCGCCAGTGGGATGCCCTTGTCCGTGTGCTGGGCAGTCCCGAAGTCTTGCTCATAGACGAATGGCGGAGCTTCATGTACAGGATCGGAAATTCGGCAGACCTCTATGCGCTCGTGACTGAGTATACCGAGAAGTACACAATGCTGGAACTCTTCGAAGCAGGGAAAAGAGAGGGAGTGCCGATCGCGCCCATTTTCAGCATCGAGAATTTCATCGAGAGTCCTCACACCAGAGCAAGAAAGTCCTTCGTCGAGGTTAATCATCCCGTGGCCGGTCGCGCTCCTTATCCGGTTCCACCCTACAAGTGGTCCGTGACTCCCGCCTATCTACGCCGCCCCGCTCCGTGCCTTGGCCAGCATAATGAGGAAGTCTATTGCAGCGAACTGGGCCTGTCGCTAGCCGAGCTGACCGCCCTCAGAGGCGCAGGAGCACTGTGAAGGAGGACATATGCGACCTCTAGACGACGTCAGGGTACTCAGTTTCGGAACAGGCGGAGTCGTGCCCGATGCGTGCAAAATCCTCGGAGAACTTGGAGCCGATGTCATCAAGATAGAATCCAAGGATAACCTCGATTTCATGCGAACTATCGGCCCCGATATCAACAACATAGCCGGGTTTAATGAAGCGAACCGCAGTAAGAGGAGCTTCGGAGTCAACCTGAAGAGCGAGCGAGGCCGGGAGATCATACGACGCCTGCTGAAAAAAGCCGATATTCTGGCTGAGAATTTCCGCGGCGGTGTAATGCAAAGCCTGGGGTTCGATTACAGGAGTGTGCGCAAGCTAAACAAGTCAATAATCTACATCAGCAGTCAGGGTTTCGGGGGCGGAGGCCCTTACAGCGATTTCCAGGCTTACGGTCCTATGCTCTCCTCAGCTTCCGGAATGCTGTCTATCTGGTCACAGCCGGATGATCCCTATCCTGTAGGGTCGAACTCTCCCCTGCCGGACCACATGGCAAGCAAACACGTGGTCATAGCGGTCCTGGCAGCTCTCGACTACCGCCGAAGGACAGGGAAGGGACAGTTCATTGATATGGCCCAGACCGAGGTGGCGGTCAATCTCATCGGGGAGCATTACCTGGACTATACGTATAATGGGCGCGTAGCCAGGCCGTCGGGAAACCGCAGTACCCACGCAGCCCCGCATGGATGTTATCCATGCCACGGCCCCGATGAATGGTGTGCAATTACGGTCCACACAGATCAGGAGTGGGAGGATTTCCGTGAAGCCCTGGGTGATCCGGCCTGGGCAAGAGACTCGAAATTCATCGACATATTATCCCGTCTCAAGAACGTCGATGAACTGGATGAGCACGTGAAGCAATGGACAGTTCAGCGAAATGCACATGAAATTATGGAGACAATGCAAAAGGCCGGCATCGCCGCCGGCGTAGTGCAGCGCGCCCCGGATTGCATTGCCGATCCTCAACTCACCTGGCAGGGCGCAGTAATTGAACTGGACCACCCTGTCGCCGGGAAGAGACTCTACCCGAATGTTCCCTTCAAGCTTTCGGCGTATCCCTCGTTATGGAGCACAAGGGCTCCTCTTCTCGGCGAACATACAGATGAAATTTGCCGCGATATCCTGGGGATGACCGATAAGGAAATAGCGGGCCTCCTGGCCGCGGAGATTCTTCATAACCCATCCAATACCTCCGGAACCGGCAAGAGCATGTTCGGCTAAACAGAGTATTCCTGAGGAGGTCTTAAATGAAGGCCGCTGTATGCTACGAGCCCAATACGCCACTTCGCATAGAGGAAGTGGAGCTTGATAGTCCGCAGGCAAACGAAATCCTGGTCAGGATTGCAGCCACCGGTATCTGCCACAGCGATCTGCATTTTCTGAAGGGTGAAATGCCGGCTGCCATGCCCATAGTGATGGGCCATGAGGGAGCCGGGATCGTTGAGGAGGTCGGGCCCGGCGTGACCTCCCTCAAGCCAGGTGACCACGTCGTTATGGCGGTGGCCTTTTCCTGCGGCAACTGCTCGTACTGTAGAGAAGGACGTCCAACCATGTGCGTGGAGAATCTACCTGTTATGTCCGGCGCGGTCCTGCCCGTCGGGGGAGGCACGCGTTTGCATAAGGACGGCAAGCCGTTACACCATCTGTTCGGCCTGGCTTCATTTGCGGAGTACACCGTTATCCATGAGAGATCAGCTATAAAGGTCCGGAATGACGCCCCATTCGAAGTGGTCTGCCTGCTGGGGTGCGGCGTCAGCACGGGCCTGGGCGCCGCCATGAACACGGCTGCAGTGAAACCTGGCGAGAGTATAGCAATCTTCGGCTGCGGCGGTGTTGGATTGAGCGCGGTGATGGGCGCCAAACTCGCCGGAGCAGGCAAAATCATTGCCGTTGACATGCTTGACCGGAAGCTCAGCATGGCCAAAGAGCTCGGGGCAGATTATACGGTGAATGCTTCACAAGAAGAGCCGGTGGGCAAAGTAATGGAGATTACGGGCTCGGGCGTCGACTACGCAATTGAATGCATCGGTAACGTCAATGTCATGTCGCAGGCATTCTCTTCCATTCGGTACGGAGGCAAGTGCATTGTGGCTGGAATGGCGCCTCTCGGGGCCATGTTTAGCGTCGCCCCATTCGAGTTTCTCCTGGGCAAGACTATTACCGGCACCGTCCAGGGCGACATCAGGGGCGCAATCGATATCCCCAGGTACATCGACCTTTACATGGACGGCAAACTGCCGCTGGACAAGCTTATCTCAAGCTACTACACGCTGGAAGAGGTCAATCAGGCTTTCGAGGCTCTCGGGAAGGGAGAGATAATACGCAGCATTATACGCTTCCCGAAAGCTGGTTCCAAGTAGGTAAAGGGGGGAAACATGGCAGACGCAACATTCGATGCGGTCATTGTCGGCGGGGGAAACAAGGGGCTCCTCCTTGCCATGTATTTGATCAAGTACGGCGGCCTGAGCGTCGGCATCTTCGAACGCAGGCACGAAATCGGCGGCTGCCTCTCAACGGAAGAGATTTCAGCGCCCGGCTTCCGTGGCAACGATCATGCAAACATCATTCTGCCCTGGTACTATGCTCCGGTTTGGCGCGACTTCCCTGAGTTCTGGGATTATGGCGCCCAGTGGGACCAGCATCTCTGCGCCGACGGTTTCGTATTCGGCAATAACGAGAGTGCGATCGCAATTTATAGCGATAAGTGGGACCCGACCGGGGAGCGCACGGCAAAAGAGATTGCACGCTTCTCAAAGAAGGATGCCGACACGTGGCTCAGGCTCATGGCCCTGGAGAAAAGTGACGAGTATCAGAGGGTCCAGATGGACACGCTTTTCCTGCCGGCTGAAATGCGGCTCGCTCCCGGAGTTATGGAAAGGCAAATGGCTGTCTATCCCAAGCTGGTGGAAGCCGGCTTTGTTCCCGATTCGGCGATACTGGCGGCCAGCACGATGCGCTCTGCCAGGGAGTGGTTTGTAAGCCCCGAACTCCAGTCGTGCATCCTCCGTTTTGCGGTCTCTTCAGTTAATGACGTAAGCGAACCGGGACAGGGCATGAATGCGATGGGTTTTGCGGCAACCCTCCCCACTATAGGCTTCGCCAGGGGAGGTACTCATCAAGTCGCCCATGCCGCACATCAGGTGCTGGTCCAGAACGGGTGCAAGTTCTTCACCCACGCTGAGGTTAAGAACGTAATCATCGAGAACGGTTCTGCAACGGGCATCCGCCTTAGCGACGGGTCCGAGATCGGCGCACGAAAACTGGTCGTATGCGCCGGTTTGAGTCCCGAGCAGCTCTGCTTCGATATGATAGGCCGGCAATACATTGATGAGGTACTGGCAAGACGTGTCGAGCTTATCGAGAACACCTTCGGCTGTCTCATGTGGTATACATTCGCTATCCACGAGGCCCCGAAATACAAGGCGGAAGCATTCAATCCGGATATACATGATTGCCAGTGGCTTGGCCTGCAGCCCGACCCTGACCCCGAACATATCGCACGGGAATGCAGGTGGGTGAAACTGGGACTCTGGCCGCCGTTCGAGGACTACGCTCCTACCGTTGGCGTCCATAGTCTCGTGGACCCTTCTTATGCCCCACCAGGCAAGCATGTCGCGCAGAACGAGCAACTGGGTCCGCCCGCGGGACGCCATACCCCAAAGGAGTGGATCGAAATCAAGAAGCGTTACGCCGATGAACTCATCCAGATCTGGGAGCAGTACGCGCCCAACATGACCTGGGATAATGTTATCGGCGTGGACACCAACAGTCCGTACGATAACCTCCGCATGAAGAACCTGGCCCCGCACGGCACCATGGCCGGCATAGACCGCACAACATTCCAGATTGAAAACAACCGCCCTACACCTGAGCTGGCAAACCATCGCACTCCCATAAAGAATCTCTACGCGACCGGTGGCTGCTGGCATGTAGGATCGAACGCCGGCTCCAGCGAGTCATACAACTGCTACAAGATCATCGCGACGGATATGGGCCTGGGCAAGCCCTGGGAGGAACCCGGCAAGGAAGAGCCCGATTCATTGATCCAGCAACTGTGGGAAGTGAGAAAGCGCGTACGGGCCTCGGCAACCCGCAAGCCTTGAGGATCCGCTTTCACACACCTCATATGGAGGTCTGCCAATGCCGGTAAACAAGATAGTAACCAGTTTCGACGAAGCGGTTTCCGATGTGCAGGATGGGGCCACCATCATGGTCGGCGGATTCGGCACCGTTGTAAGCATGCCTAGCTGCCTGCTCGAGGCAATCTACCGAAGAGGAGTGAAGAACCTCGTAACCGTTTCAAACAGCAGCGGTTTCGGGGCCGATGTCTGGCGTATGCAGGGCGCACCTTTCCCGGAGGACATGGACATCCTCGTCAGAAACGAGCGCATTAAAAAGGCAATAGTATCCGCGCCGGTGAGCGCTCTGTACGTGAACAATTTCGAGAAGCTACTAAGAGCGGGCAAGGTGCAGGTGGAGATGGTGCCTCAGGGGACACTGGCAGAGCGCATCAGGGCAGCCAAGGCCGGCATCGGCGCCTTCTATGTCCCGGTGGGAGTCGGCACAGTGATCGAGGAGGGTAAAGAAAAGAGAGTATTCGACGGAAAGGAATACCTGCTTGAGCGCCCCATCAAGGCGGACTTCGCTCTCATACACGCTCGCATGGGCGACCGTTGGGGAAACCTGGTCTACCGGGGAACCTCCAGGACTTTCAATCCGACGATGGCCGGAGCTGCCAGGGTAACAATCGCCGAGGTTGACGAGATAGTCGAGCTTGGCGAACTCGACCCGGAAACGATTGTCACCCCGGGCATTTACGTTGATAGAGTCGTGGCGCGGCCGAAACAGGCTTCCGCCAGTTAGAGGAAAGTGGAGCCAGAAGACGGGGGTTACATGGTATGGGCAATCTAGCTGAAAAGGAAAGACTTGACAGACAGGTGATGGCATTGCGCGTCGCCACGGAATTCCAGGATGGCAACGTTGTAAACCTGGGTATAGGCATACCGACCCTCGCCTCCAACTTCGTCCCGGCGGGTCGTGAAATTATCTTCCATACCGAGAACGGGGCTCTCGGATTTGGCGAGATTAATCTCCCGGGTGAAGGGGACCTCGACCTGGTGAATGCGGGAGGCCAGACTGTCAAACCCCAGCCAGGAATGTGCTTCTTCAGCCACGATGAGTCCTTTGCTATGATTCGCGGAGGCCACGTCGACATCAGCGTGATGGGGGCCTACCAGGTCTCCGAAAAAGGCGATCTGGCCAATTACATGATACCGGAAAGGCAAGTCGGCACGATCGGCGGGGCAATGGACCTTGCCTGCGGGGCAAAGAGACTCATAGTTACCATGAACCACACTACGAAGACAGGGGAAGCGCGCATAGTCAAGGAGTGCGCCTATCGCCTGACGGCGCGAGCCTGTGTAGACCTCATAGTAACCGACCTCGCCGTCATCGAAGTCACCGCCAACGGACTGCTTCTCAAAGAGGTGGCTCCCGGATGGTCCCCTGACGAGGTTCAGAGTCTGACCGAGCCTGATCTCATCGTAGCTGCTGATTGCCATGAAATCGCCCTGATGTAAACTGCTGTGCACTCTTGGCGCGTGAAATTGGAATCCAGCCAATGCCGTGATAAGGAGGCAACAAATGCCGGGACAATATGATGTGATTGTGATCGGTACCGGCCCCAACGGGCTCGAAATCGGCGCCTACTTGAGCAAAGCCGGGCTAAAGGTGCTCATGCTCGAGAAGAGGTACGAGGCAGGAGGAGGCCTGGCCACCGAGCAGGTAACTCTGCCCGATTTCTTCCATAACACGCATGCCGTCTACCACATGATGGTGGACTACGCACCCGTGTACAGCGATTTCAAACTCGAGGAGCAATACGGCGTCAGGCACATTCATCCCGAGCTGCAGTGGGCCATGCCTCTCGACAACGGCAAGTGCATTTGCATATACCGGGACGTGGACAAGACCTGCGCCTCGATCGCGCAGTTCTCCCAAAAAGACGCTGACAGCTATCGAAAAATGTATCACCAGTTCCACGAGCTCGTGGATTCCTTCGTTGCTCCGGCGACGTTCTGTCCCCCTGTTCCTGCCCCGCTCCAGGCGGCCAAGCTCGACCTCACCGAGGTGGGCCGGCAGATTACGGCTTTTTCGGAACAGACTCCAGAGGAAGTGGTGAACAGTCTCTTCGAGAATGATCACGTTCGTACCCTGATGCTGTATATCTGCTGTCATTGGGGGCTCGACTATAACCAGTCCGGGGTCGGTTACCTGATACCCCTATACCTGAACCGCGCTACGAGTTATCGTCTCACAGCGGGAGGCTCACACAGAGTATCCAATGCGCTGCTCAAATCTATTTTTGAGCATAAGGGGCAGATTAGGACAAGCGCTCAGGTCACCCGAATACTGACTGAGAATGGAGCAGCAAAAGGCGTTGAACTGGAGGACGGTACCCAGATCATGGCCGGCAAGGCGGTAGTAAGTACGATAGACACCCATCAGACTTTCTTGAAATATGTGGGCGAGGACAAGCTGGACAGAGATTTCGTCGATATGATCAAGATCTGGCACTGGGAGAAGTGGAGTCTCTGTGACTTGCATCTCGCACTGAATGAGCCACCCAGGTTTAGAGCTGCTGAAACGAATCCTGACGTCAATAGGGCGTTCGTCTACCTGCTGGGATACGAGAGGCTGTCCGACCTCCTCGATCACTGGGAGTCGATGCGCACAGGCGGGCTCCCGGCCGGCGCGGGCTTCAACTGCTGTTTCCCGAGCATTCACGACCCATACCAGGCGCCTCCGGGGAAAGCTTCAGGCCTCCTGTCACAAATGGCGCCGTTCACACTGGATGGTAGCGGGCCGAACAAGTGGCTCAAGAACAGCTTCAGGCAAGAATGCGCTGAGCGCATGGCGGCAATCCTCGAGCGTTACGCTCCCAACATGACAAAGGACAACATCCTCTGGACTTACCTTACCACGCCGGCGGATATCGAAAACAAATTCGCTAACATGGTCCAGGGATCCTACAAACAGGGGGCCTATCATCCTTTGCAGATGGGGTACTTGAGGCCCAACCAGGACTGTTCTCTGAACCGGACCCCGGTAAAGAACCTCTATCTGGGCGGATGCAGCGTCTATCCAGGCGGGTGCGTGATCTGGGGACCTGGCTATAACTGCGCCAACAGCATTGCCGAGGATCTGGGCATAGAGAAGTGGTGGTCAGAGCCGTCGATAGTAACGGCTGCGCGCGAGAAGGGGCTTATCGACTAGGACCTGAAAGGAGCTTGCTAATGCTATTCAGATCGACAGGCCTGGGAAAGACAGAGCTGGTGGGCAAAGTTGATACGATGAAGAGGCAGGGAGATTACCTGATCATGTACGTGGATGTGATTGAGCCTGTGAAGTGGCGGATTCGGGCATCGATGAGTTTCAAGGACCTGGCAAGGGTAATGGGTTGCTGCGTCAAGGGCTCAATTATGCGTTTCATATTGTCTCCGAGGCAATGGCGAAATAGGTCGCCCGAGCATCCAGGAGACTTCTAGGATTGTTCGCTCCGGTGTCCTCCCCCGGTTTGTGAAGGAAATGAGCTGCTCCAGGCCTGAAATAAGAGAGGGGGCCAATCATGGCTAAGGCAAATTATGACGCAATTGTCGTTGGGGCCGGGTTCGGCGGCAGCAGCTGCGCGGCCATACTCGCCAGGCGCGGGCTAAACGTATTGCTGCTGGAGAAGAATTCCCGCGCGGGCGGCAAGGCGATGAGTCTCTCCAAGAGCGGGTTCACCTATACAGCCTGGGTGGTAATCGCCGCGCCCGTAATAGGCAACCTCATTGAAAACCTTCTGCAGGAACTGGGTTTGCAGGACAGGGTCAAGGTGGTAGCGCCGCCTAACCCTGACAGCATATATCTGAACTCAAGCGGCAATTATGTTTCCATGCCCCAGATGGCGCCGGGCGAAATGGACCCCAACAAGGTTTTCGACTGGCTTGAAGTCGAGGAGGATGAGCGCGCCGAGGCCCTGCGCCTTTTCGTGGACCTGACAACGATGACTCCCCAGGACATCGACAGGCTGCACGATGTCAGTCTTAACGAATGGTTCAGCCGTTATACAGTGCCGAAGGGGCTCTACGGCTTCCTGGTCAGCTTATGCTGCGACGGCATGTTCATGGTCCCCGTCGATGCCCTAGCTGCTTCGGAAGGAATCCGTACTCTCCAGGACGTTCTGCTGCGAAGCGGCGGACTCTTCTGTCAGGGTGGCTGGGGTCGGGTTCCCGAGGTATTCGCACAATCGGTCGAAGAAGACGGTAGCAGGGTGTTAATGCGCACAAGGGTCGAGCGAATCAACGCCTCGCACGGCAGAGTGACAGGCGTTGTAACAAACAAAGGCGTCTTTGAAGCCCCTATCGTTATCAGCAATGCGGGAATACAACCTACCGTACTCAAACTGGTAGGCGAAGAGCATTTCGATCCCAGTTATGTCAACTATGTTAAGGACCTCGTCCCTTCCTGGGGCATGATGGGTATGCGTTATTTCCTTAACGGTAAGGTCACAGACGCGCCGTACGGGGTCATATTCTCACCTGACACCCCCTGGAGCCTTGAACGCTACATCAAGGCCCGGGCGGGACTCGGACCCAAGGAAGGGGTCGTTTACTTCGAGGCCCCTTCAAATTACGATCCGTCTGCTGCGCCCACTGGTAAGCACGTGCTTCTCACCGGCTTCTGGTGTCCCCCCGATCCGCAGCTCACCGAGAAGGAGAAGAAGGAGTGGTCGCAGCGCGGTGAAGACATCGTATTCAAGGCTTTTCCCGATCTCCCCGGGCGGATCGAGTCGAAGGAAGGCTACTCCACGCGTGATGTGTGCGTATTGACGCGAGACCAGGTCCTGCCTGGTCAGGGCGGCGAATGCATAGGCCTCGGCCAGATCGTGGGCCAGTGTGCCAGGTACAAGCCGGCAGCCAAAGCGCCCCTGCAAGGGCTGTTCTACGTTGGTTGCGACGCCGGCGGTTACGGCGTGGGAATCCATCAGGCGACCGACTCAGGCATCAATGTCGCGAACATGGCGCTCAGGTACCACCGCCTCCACACCGGCATGCGTGTATCCCCGCTCCAGGGTGTGCCCTCGGCGAAGGGAGCCAGATAGAGCAGGCAGAACTTCTGAGGAGGTCCATATGGCCATAGATTACGAGAAGAAGGGTCATATTCGAATTATGACCTTCAATAATCCCGAACGCAGAAATGCTCTGACCACGGCTGACTTCCTGGAAATGGACAGGATAGATGAGGAGTTTCAGGCTGATCCAGACGCGTGGGTGCTCATAATGACAGGCGCGGGCGACAGGTCCTTTTCCGCCGGCGCGGATCTGGAGGAAGCGATCGGCAAAGCCACCAGCGCGGGAATCAAGCTCGAACCGAGGGCCAAACGCTGGTTCAGTCACTGTTACAAACCCCTGATCTCCGCAATAAACGGCTACGCGGTAGCTGGCGGCACCGAGTTCATCCTGCTGACAGACATCCGCATCGCCGCCGAGCATGCCATGCTGGGAATCCAGGAAGTACGCTGGGGCCTCGTGCCCCTGGGCGGCTCCTGCGTGAACCTTCCACGCCAGGTCTCATGGTGCAAGGCAATGGAGATTCTTCTCATCGGGGACCGGCTCACCGCGCAGCAAGCCCTGGACATCGGCCTGATAAACATGGTGGTCCCCAAGGAAGAACTGATGCCAACCGCCATGAAAGTCGCGGAGCGCATCTGCGAAAACGGCCCCCTGGCCGTGAGACTGGTTAAAGAGATCGTACTCAAGTCCATCAGCCAGCCCAGGGAACTTGGATTCGTTACGGAGATGGAGCTTGGGGCAGCCGCGTTTAAGAGCGAGGATGCGAAGGAAGGCCCCCTGGCTTTCTTCGAGAAGAGGAAACCCAAATTCAAAGGTTGCTGAGGATTAGCCGATAGCGCCGGGGAAGATGCCAGAAGGAGGCAGATATGGCTGAACGTGTAGCCATAGTGTCGGTAGCCCAGACCAGGTACAGCCCCGACAGATCAGATGTGAATGAAGGCGAACTGGCTTACGAAGCCATCAAGCAGGTCCTTGACGAGACCGGACTCGGTTTCGAACGGGATGGTACGGGGATAGACTCCGCGGTCACATGTTCCCAGGACTTCTGGGACGGCCGCACAATCTCGAATATGAATGTGCAGCCCTTCGTCGGGGCCCACCTTTCGCATGAAGACAAAGTCGCCGAGGACGGCCTTACGGCTGTTTATACGGCCCTCTCCCAGATTCTGTCAGGCCACCAGGACATAGTATTGGTGGTCGCACACTGCAAGGAATCGCAGACGGACAGGAGCCTGGTAGAGAACGCTGCCTTTGATCCCGCCTTCCTGCGTGTACTGGGTCTCGATTTCCTTATCGGCGCGGCCATGCAGGCCAAACGCTATATGTTCAGGTACGGGATCACGCCCGAGCAATGCGCCAAAGTCGCAGTCAAGAACCGCGGCAACGCCCGGAATAACCCTTATGCACAGGAACCTATGGATATCAGCGTCGAAGATGTACTCGGGTCCCGCATGCTGGTTTCACCCATCAGGCTTCTGGATACCAGACCCGTATCTGACGGCGCTTGCGCCATGATCCTGGCCAAAGAGTCCAAGGCCAGAAAATTGACCTCGAAACCTGTCTGGATCCTTGGTGTGTCAAACTGCTATGAAACGCACTACCTAGGCGATAGAGATTTGGCCGAGTGTGATGCTCTGACGACAGCCGCCAGGAAGGCTTATTCCATGGCCGGCATCAAGAACCCCATCAGGCAAATCGACGTGGCCGAAATCTCCGAGGAGTATTCGTACCAGGAGCTTCTATGGCTGGAGGGGCTCGGCTTTTGTGGCCGCGGAGAGGCAGGTAAGCTCATAGATTCAGGAGCCACCAGGATGACGGGTAAGCTTCCGGTGAACCCGTCAGGCGGCATGCTGCCCGGTAATCCTGTATGTGTGGCCGGAACGGCCAGGGTCGCCGAAGCAGTGCTGCAACTCCGCGGCGAAGCCCAAGGCAGGCAGGTTGACGGAGCCATGGTGGCTCTTGCACACGGTGTGACAGGAGCGTGCGGGCAGCATCAGGGCGTCATGATCCTGGGCAACAGGTAGTTGGAGGTACGAAATGCCGAACAGGGTAGCGATAGTCGGAATCGGTCAAACCTATCACACGAGCAAGCGTCCGGACGTCAACCAGGCGGAAATGGTCAACGAGGCAGTACGCGCCACCCTCGCCGACGCCCAGCTGCGAATAAAGGACATTGAGGCTGTTTTCTGGAGCAATATGGAGACCTTCGAAGGCATCTACCTTCCCGATCACTGGATGGCCGATGAAGGCGGGGCATTCATGAAACCCGGACTCAAGGTGTGTACCGGGGGCACGAGCGGTGCTTCCGTAGTTTGTGAAGGCTTCTACTTTGTGGCATCAGGGCTCTACGACATCGCCATGATAATCGGCTTCGAAAAGCAGGACTCCGGCGATACCACCGCGGCGATTTCCGCTGCTGCCACTCCCATGTGGGGTAAGGGCGCGACCACCGGCGCCATAGGCGAATTCGCCAAGCAGGCGCTCACTTATATGCAGGAATCCGGGGCTACGGAGGAGCACGCCGCCCAAGTCCGGTTAAAGGCAGACCGGAACGCGTGCCGGAACCAGTACGCACACCTTAAGCTCGGTCTGAAAAGCATTGACGAAGTCCTCAAATCGCCATACCTGGTCTGGCCGCTGCGAATCCTGGATTTCTGTCCGCAGTCATGCGGCGCCTGCGCTCTCATTTTTGCCTCGGAGAAGGCGGCGAAGAGAATTCACAAGCGGCCTGTCTGGATTGCGGACGTCGAGACTGTGCACCAGGAACCGTTCCGGGCAGGCTCCTTCGGCGATCCTACCGGAAAAGAGACATACACCCAGCATGTAGCGTGTGAGCGGCTGTATAAGAGAAACGGGATCACGAATCCTCGCACGGACATCGATATGGCGGAGATTTACGAGCCTTCAAACTGGGAGGAGATGAATCTCTATGAACATTTCCACTTCTGCGGTAAGAATGAAGCCTGGAAGCTGATCGAGAAAGGCGTCACCGAAATAGAGGGCGAATTCCCCGTAAACCCTTCGGGCGGCGTTATTGCCACGAATCCTATTGGCGCCACTCCCACAATCCGCGTCGCTGAAGCTGCCCTCCAGATAAGGGGGGACGCCGGTGAGCACCAGGTAACAAGAGACGTTAAGACAGCTATTGCTACGGCTCTCGGCGGGCCGAACTGGACCGTAATGACGCTGCTGAAAAGGTCATTGTAGGAGGTGATGATGCCTGCACAACCCTCCAGGAGAAAAGCGGACACCTCGCCGGAGTACATCCAGGTGAAGTTCGACAGGCCGCGTCCTTATCGATGGTCAACTGGCAAATACCTCGGCAAGGTCTATAAAGAGGCCAAAGAGAACAGGAAAATGGTCGGCAACAGATGCCCAAAGTGCAAACAGATACTCTGGCCGCCCCTTCCCGTGTGCGGGAGATGCAAGGTCGAAGCCGGCGAAGACTGGGTGGAGTTGCCGCAAACCGGCACCGTCATCCAGTACACCTATCTGGTCTTTCCCATGTGGGACCCGCATCGCGGGGAAAGATGGGCTAATCCGTACCCCTCCGCCATTATCGAGCTTGACGGCTGCGGGGTCTACCACCGCTACTGGCTGGAGGAAACCGACAAGGAGAAACTCAAGGTAGGCATGAGGGTCCAGGCAGTGTGGAAAGAAAACGAGGAAGAGCTGGGTGAAGGCATGGGAGACATCCTGTACTTCAGGACTATCGAAGAACAGGGGGCACGCTGATGACCATAACCAGAAAGCTCGAGGGTCTGGATGTCTGGATATACAACGGGCAAATCAATATTCCCAATACGTACTCGGCTGGCGCTACGGGGAGCAAGTTTCTTACCGAGCTTCGAGACCGCAAGAAGATCACAGGAACAAGATGCCGGAGCTGTAACTACGTGTATGTGCCTCCCAGATTAACCTGCAAGTACTGCTTTCAGAAGATGAGCGAATGGACTGAGGTCAGCGACCGCGGTTCATTGCTCACTTACGCTATTGCGCACCAACCAACGCCGGTCCTGCCTCAGGCGCCGCCCATAGTATACGGGATAGTCCAGCTCGACGGCGCAAGCACCGGCCTCGTCCACTTCCTGGGCGAGGTAGCTCTCGAGGACCTGAAAATCGGCATGAGGCTGCAGGCGGTCTTCAAGCAGGACCGTACGGCAAGCCTGCTTGACATTAAGTATTTCAGACCGCTGGATTGATACATCAGGCATTCTGCCCTTCTAATATACAGAGGAGCGTTAAATGGAGTTCGCGCTAACCCCTGAGCAGGAGCAGTTCGCTGAGGAATTCCGCAGCTACCTCAAGGCGCATCTGACTCCCGCCTTGAGAGCGGAGATGGAGCATAAGGGTGAAATGGGCAAGTCTCCTCTTCACAAAGAGTTCATCCGTCAGATGGGGCGCGATGGGTGGCTTGGAATAGGCTGGCCGAGAGAGTACGGCGGCCAGGGGCGCGCCCCCATGGAGCAGCACATCTTCTATGAAATCGTTGCCTACGAGAGAATCATGCTGCCCCTGATGGCCCTGAACGCTGTCGGACCGGCGCTCATGCGCTACGGCTCGGATGAGATGAAAGCCGAAATACTTCCGCGAATCCTCCGTGGAGAACTCGAGGTCGCTATAGGATACACGGAACCCGAAGCAGGCACCGATCTCGCTTCCCTCAAGACGACTGCCGTGAGAGACGGCGGCCACTATGTCATTAACGGGCAGAAGGTCTTTACGAGTTGCGCGGAGTATGCGGACTATCTATGGATAGCGGCCCGAACAGACCCTCATGCCGCCAAGAAGCACCACGGCATTTCAGTATTCTTCTTCCCAATGAATACTGCGGGGATAACAATTGAACCAATGTGGCTGCTCGGCGGGGAGAGAAACAATTCCACCTTCTATGACAATGTCAGGGTGCCGACAAGTTGCCTTGTGGGCGAAGAAAACAAGGGCTGGAAGTACATAACTACCCAGCTCGACTTTGAACGAATAGCGCTCAATCCTTCCTCACCCATGAGGCGGAATATCGACGATACGATCGGATGGGCCAGGGAGACCAGCGTGGACGGTTCGCCCGTCCTTAACCGTCCATGGGTCAGGACAAGGTTAGCGGAACTCATAATGAATGTCGAAGTCCTGAAAATGCTCAATTACTACGTGGCATGGCTGATAACCGCAGGCATCGTGCCCTATGCCGAGGCATCCATGGTAAAGGTTTTCGGCGCTGAACTCTACCAGCGAGTCAATCATTCCTTGATCGAGATCATGGGTGAATTCGGGCAGCTTCAGTCGGGTTCGAAGTGGGCGCCCCTGAAAGGCCGGATAGAGCAGGATCTGAGAAGCGATGTCATCCTGACTTTCGGCGGCGGAGCAAGCGAAATCCAGCGAAATATTATCGCCATGGCGGGGCTGGGGATGCCGCGTTCCACGTAGAGCCCTTCAGAAAGAAGCTGTCTCCCGGGAGGTGAAATCCGTGACCCGGAACATCTACGAAGAGCTCCAGGCAATGGTAGGACAGGAAGCCGGACCATTTCTGGCCCCGAACGCTGTCAATGAAGCCATGATCCGGCACTGGTGCGAGGCCATGGAAGACGGCAATCCGCTTTATTCTGATGAAGAATATGCGGCGGGAAGCAAGTACGGCGGCATCATAGCTCCTCCACAGATGGTGCAAGCCTACTGCATGCCTCCGCTGTGGCCAAAAAGAGCTATCTCGGACCCACAGGCAAAGGCAGTCCAGATGATGGACGACGCAGGATACAAGGGCGTCGTGGCAACGACAACCTCACAGGAGTATTTCCAGCCCATGCGGCTGGGTGACAGGCTGAGCTACACGATAAAACTGGTCAACGTTTCGCCGGAGAAGACTACGAGGCTGGGCCGCGGGCACTTTCTGACCTCGGAATATACTTACAGGAACCAGAAAGGAGAAGTGGTCTGCGTACAGCCCTTCACGGTCCTGAAATTCGTTCCCGCGATTTAGAAAGGGATTATATGAAAACGAACTCCATCTACTGGGATGAGGTGAAGGAAGGTGACGAGCTTCCCTCCGAATCACGGAACATTACGCGCACAACAATCGTCGCTACGGCCATTGCCACACGTGATTTCACCCCCGTTCACCACGACCATGAGGCCGCGCAAAGAGAAGGCGCCAGGGATATTTTCCTCAATATTCTGAGCACAGGCGGCCTTATCGGCAGATACCTGACTAACTGGAGCGGGGCCGAGGGAGAGCTGAAGAAGATTACCATCCGCCTGGGGGCCACCGTCTTTCCGGGTGATACCCTTACGTCTTCGGGCAAGATAACCAGGAAATATTCCGAGAACAATGCCCACCTGATAGACGTTGACTTCAACCTAGTCGTAGCGATGGGCCCCCATGCCTGGGGGACCGCCACGATGGCGCTGCCGGTTAAGGTCTAAGGAGGCTTACCTCATGTTCGATGAGTATCTGGCCAGAAGGTACCGGACCACCGTCCGGCCCAGGAAAGAAGACTACCTGGTCAAGGATAATGTTGCAATAGTCGGGATCGGAGCTACAGAATTCTCGAAGGACTCTGGACGAAGCGAGATTCAGATGGTGTGCGAGGCCATCAAAGAAGCCGTCGACGACGCAGGTCTCCGGATGGAAGACATTGACGGGTTGGTCAGGTTCGTAATGGATTACACTGATGAAATGCACCTGGTCAGTTCGCTTGGTATTCCGGAACTCGCGTATTTCGGCGAATGCGGTTGGGGCGGCGGCGCGAGTTGCGCCACCGTCGCTCACGCCGCTGCTGCTGTAGCAGCCGGAGTGGCAAACTGCGTGGTATGTTACCGCGGCATGAACGAGCGTTCGGGCAGGAGGTACGGCCGCGTACCGGGCGCCGAACAGGTGATGATATCCCCGAATGACCACTTTGGCTCCCTCATGCCTTTCGGTTTTGCCACCCCGCCATCCTGGGTCGCCATGTTCGCCACCAGGTATATCCACGAGTTCGGCGCCACCGCCGAGCAATTCGGCTGGGTGTCCATTGTCTGCCGTGAGCATGCCTGCATGAATCCGAAGGCCATGTTCTATGGCCGGCCGATTACAATGCAGGACTACCTTCAAGCTCGCATGATCGTCGAGCCCTTGAGACTCTATGACTGCTGCGTCGATTCAGACGGGGCAGTGGCTGTAGTTGTGACCAGCGCGGAGAAGGCCAGAGACCTGAAACAGAAGCCCGCCTACATCCTCGGCGCCACGCAGGGCATCGCCACACAGGGCGAGATGATGACCAGTTACTATCGACCCAGAATTTCCGGACTGCCCGAATCATGGTATGCCGGGCAGGAGCTATGGCGGATAACAGGCTGCAGCCCCGGGGATGTCGACGTTGCACAGTTCTACGATGCCTTCACACCGCTTATTCCGTTACAACTGGAAGAATACGGTTTCTGCGGGGTGGGCGAGGGGGCCGCCTTCTGTGAAGGAGGTAACCGCATAAGGCTCGACGGTGAAATCCCGTGCAATACATCAGGCGGCCATCTCTCAGAAGCCTATATACACGGAATGAACTTGATAGCCGAAGCGGTGCGCCAGATAAGAGGCACATCAACCGCACAGGTGAAGAAAGTAGAGCTGAGCCTTGTCACAGGCGGACTCGGGGTCCCTACAAGCGCGATTCTTCTCAGGAGGTAACAGCAGATGGTCATGGAGTATGCTCCCGGTGTCCCACTGCTGCGTCCATACATAAACCAGGACAACGAAGGCTTCTGGCAGGGTGTGAACAGGCAGGAGCTGGTTTTCCAGAGATGCACCGAATGCGGCCTCCTCGTTCACCGTCCGCGACCTATGTGCCCCAGGTGCCTGTCAACGGACAGGGAATGGGTGCGCTCGGAGGGCAAAGGCGTCATATATAGCTGGGTAAACTTCGTCTATGCCAACGCGGCCTATCCCGGGATCAAGGTCCCTTATTCCGTCGTAGTCGTAGAAATGGTCGAGGGCGTACGCATCATCGGAAACCTGTACGACGTGACACCGGACGAGGTGAAGGTCGGGATGCCGGTGGAGGTGGTTTTCGAACGTATCGCCGATGACCTGACCCTTCCCAAGTTTAAGAGAAGGATAGCATAGCTCAGGCGAGGGTATGAGCAATGAAAAACTTAAGCGGTAAAGCGGCCATCGTCGGTATCGGAACGACCGGCTTCTCCAGAGACTCCGGCATGACGGAACTCCGCATGACGTGTGAATGCATAAGGGCCGCCCTGGATGAAGCAGGCCTGGTGCCGCCGGATATCGACGGCATAGTCAAGCATACCGATGACGCCACAGACGAGCACAGCGTGACCAGCGCCATGGGAATGGGAAATCTAACCTATTTCGGCGAAAGCCGTTGGGATGGCGCGCCTTGTTCGATGTTGCTTCGCGCTGCCATCGGCGTTGCCGCCGGCGCGGCCAACTATGTCGTCGTCTATCGGGCTGTGAACAGCTCGTCACAGAGGCGAATGAGAACGAGCTCTCGGAACATGGCGCAAATGGCAACCGGGGACCTCATTCAGTGGACCTTCCACGCTCCCTTTGGTCTCCTCACCGAAAGCGGCCGCGTCGCCATGATTGTCCGCCGGTATATGCATGAGTTCGGTATAGACCGGGATGATTTCGGATGGATACCCGTAGTCTGCAGGGAAAATGGTTCCAGGAATCCAAAGGGAATGTATTTTAACAGCCCGCTGACCTACCAGGACTACCTGTCGTCCCGCAGTATTGTCGAACCGCTTCGCGTCCTGGACTGCTATGAACCTGCGGATGCGGCCGCAGCCTTGATAGTGACGACGGCGGAAAGGGCCGGAGACCTCAGACAAAAACCGGTGTATGTTCTCGGGGCCGCACAGAGTACCGTTCCTGAGACAGAAGAAAAGAACAGCTTTTACGGTCAGAGTATCGCCGGCCTTCCCGAAGTCCGCTCGGTGGGAAAGCGTTTGTTCGCGACAGCAGGTCTCCAGCCCGGAGACATCAGGGTTGCGGAGCTTGACGATGCCTATTCCCCCCTTGTGCCAATGCAGCTAGAAGAGCTGTGCCTGTGCGATCCGGGAGGGGGTGTGGCCTTCTGCAAAGGCGGGGACCGTATCAGGAGCAGCGGGTCGTTGCCACTGAATACATCGGGAGGGTCTCTGGGCGAAGGCCACCTTTACGGAATGAACCATGTAATCGAGGCGGTCAGGCAGGTAAGAGGCACCGCTGCGACTCAGGTGAATAATACCGGACCGGTCCTGGTCGCCACAGGAGCGGGTGGACCGGCGAGCGGCCTTATTCTAGGAGGTGCGAGATGACCATGGAATCGAGTCCTGCGCCTTCCGTTCCGGCTCCCCCCTTGATCTGGGAAAACACGGGTTTCTGGGAGGCCGTTAAGCTGCATCAATTAGTCTTTCAAAGATGCAAGAACTGCGGCAAATGGCTCCACCCGCCGCGCCCGTCCTGCCCATCCTGCCGGTCTCTTGAAAAGGAATGGGCCCTTTCAGCGGGCAGGGGCAAAGTGCACAGTTGGGTAACATATCGTGAATCCCCTCATCCGGCATTCAGAGCCCCCTACTCCGTAGTGCTGGTTGACCTTGAAGAGGGCGTCAGGCTCGTCAGCAATATTGTCGACGCGCACCCGGATGAAATTTCAATCGGAATGCCGGTGGAGATAACGTTTGAAGATATTGCCGGAGACCTTACTCTCCCCAGGTTCAGAAAGGTGGCATGACATGGATTTCGCCCTCAGCGAAGAGCAGGAAATGCTGCGCAAATCGGCCCGCGATTTCCTTACTGCTCACTGTCCCAAGTCCGTCGTCA
>JACUUS010000286.1 GCA_014859215.1 Dehalococcoidia bacterium
CGCAAGTCTTGCCCTGTATGGCCCGGACAGCAAGACTTGCCAGAGTCTGGCCAGGTCCCTGCATTTCGATCCCGGGAGCCAAATGCGGGATAGGCTGCTCGAGGAAGTGGGTAATACAGGAGCCGGTGGCGCTTTAATGTCCCTTGTCGCTACACTCGAAACCGCGAGGCCAAACGACAGGATTCTGTTCGCAGGTTACGGTGACGGCGCTGACGCTTTCATCCTTAGAGTCACGGACAAGATAGCAGGGATACAGGACAGCAGGGGACTGCGCGGCTTTATGGAGTCCAGGCGATCCCTTCCCAATTATGAGAAATACCTTCTGTACCGGGAGCTCGTGGCCCAGCCCGAAGAGATCTTTAATATTGATAGCGCGTCAACTATTCTATGGCGAGATCGAAGATGGGTCTTGCGAGGGCACGGGAGCAAGTGCAGGAAGTGCGGGACACTTGCTTTCCCAATCGAAAGGGTTTGCTACAAATGTCGGACCAGGGATGACTTCGATGAAGTCCGGCTGACAGATAAGAATGCCAGGGTATTCACCTTTTCCAGAGATCGACTGGGGGGAAGCTCTGCCGAGCCGTCTATAGTCCAGACGGTTGCTGAGTCAGAAGAGGGAGCGGCGAGAATGTATGCCATAATGACCGATTGCGATCCTGAAGAGGTAAATGTGGGTATGCAAGTGGAGATGACCTTCAGGAGGATACGCGAAGCCAGGGGTTTCTACAACTATTACTGGAAGCTCAGACCGCTTCGCAAGGGAGTCGAGTAGAAATGGGCACCATTAAGGACAAAGTCGCCATAATAGGCATGGGCTGCACAAAGTTTGGCGAACGCTGGGACAGCAGCATCTATGATCTCATCATTGAGGCTGCGTATGAAGCTTATGAGGATGCGGGAATAGGCCCTGAGGATGTCGAGGCGGCCTGGTTTTCTACCGATCACTCTAAGGAGGTACTCAGCCCGGGCGGTAATATGCTTTCCAGTCCGCTTAAACTGCGCAACATACCTGTTACCAGGGTTGAGAACGCGTGCGCCTCGGGTCACGAGGCCATCAGAAATGCTGCCTTCGGCATAGCCAGCGGCATGTACGATGTAGTTCTTGCCCTCGGGGCTGAGAAACT
>JACUUS010000130.1 GCA_014859215.1 Dehalococcoidia bacterium
AGCCGAGACGAACGGTGGGTCGGCAACACGGACAGTATACTTTCATAGCAAAGACAAGATCGGGCTTTGCCTCCGTCCGGCCGATGGGATATCATATCCGCCTGGAGGGAGCATGAGCGAGTACGGGTACGCCGGGAAGATACTCAGGGTAGACCTCTCATCCGCGGAAGTCTCCACCACGCCCACCGCGGACTACGCGGAGGACTTCCTCGGCGGCAGGGGAATCGCCGCCCGCATCTATTGGGAGGAGGTCCCGCCCGAGGTCAAGGCCTTCGATCCCGAAAACCGGCTCATATTCGCCACCGGGCCGATGGGAGGCCTGACCGGTGTGAGCGGGACGAGGTGGCAGATGTGCGCGAAGACGGCGCTTACCCGTCCCGAGCATTTCAACTACGCCAACCTGGGCGGCGACTGGGGTGCGAACCTCAAGCGGGCCGGCTACGACGCGCTTGTCGTGCACGGCAGGGCCGGAGGGCCGGTCTATATCGAGGTGGACGGCGAGGGCGTACGGGTCCGGGATGCCTCCCACCTGTGGGGGAAGAGCACCATCGAGACAAGAGAGGTTCTCCAGCGGGAGCCGGGCCGGAGCATGAAGGTGGCCGCGATCGGGCCGGCGGGGGAGAACCTGGTCACTTTCGCTTCCGTGCTGGCGGACAGCGACGCGAGCGGCTCCAGCGGCCTGGGCGCAGTTATGGGCTCCAAGCACCTCAAGGCGGTGGCCGTTTCCGGCAATGGCAAGGTGGAGGTGGCCGACCCCGAGCGGTACAGGGAGCTTGCCGCGTACGCCCGTGACCTCCGCAAAGGGTTCGGCATGGGCATAACGCCCGGTACCGACGCGGGTATGAAGCTGAAGAAAGACTTCTGCTGGGGCTGCACCGGCGGTTTCTGTTTCAGGTCGACGTACAGGGCCTCCAACGGCAAGATCGGGAAGTACATGTGCGGGTCCGCGACCTTCTACGTGCTGCGCGCCCTCAAGTACTACGGCGTGCGGAACGAGGTCCCCTTTTACGCGAGCATGGCCTGCAACGAGTACGGGGTCGACACTCACCAGATGGATGTCATGTTGCAGTGGCTGTCGAAATGCAGCCAGGCCGGAATTCTGACCGAGGAGAAGACCGGCCTACCGTTCTCGAAGCAGGGCAGCCTTGAGTTCATAGAGACACTGGTCAGGAAGATAGCTCTCAGGGAGGGTATCGGAGAGATCCTTGCGGAAGGGACCTGGCGGGCCGCGGAAGCTGTGGGGCCGGACGCGATGGATCTGCTCACCGACTACATTACGGACAGCGGGCATTTCGCGCTCATTGAGGGGCCGCGCATGTACATCAGCACGGGCCTGCTCTACGCGATGGAACCCCGGCAGCCGATGGCGCAGCTCAACGAGATGGGCTCGCTCAACATGTGGCTGATGTGGGTATACAAGCAGCCGGGAGCGTTCGTTTCCAGCGACGTCTTCCGCGCCATCGGCGAGAGGATGATGGGCAGCAAAGAGGCCGTCGATTTTACGGCGTACCAGGGCAAGGCGCTGGCCGCGCGCATGATCCAGGACCGCGAGTGCGCCAAGGACAGCCTGATCCTGTGCGGCTACCTTTTCCCCATCATGTTCTCCCGGAATACCTCGGACCACCTGGGCGACCCGTCCGTGGAGAGCAAGCTCCTCTCGGCGGTAACCGGACGTGACATAGACGAGCAGGGACTGTACCGGATCGGCGAACGCATCTTCAATCTCCAGCGGGCGATCCTCGCGAGAGAGGGCCATCGCGGCAGAGAAGCGGACAGGATCTCCGAACACAATTTCACGAAGCCTCTCAAGTTCGATCTTCACAACCCCGGCCTGCTGTCGCCCGGACCGGGCGACGAGGTCATCTGCAAGCAGGGCGCGGTACTGGACAGGGACAGGTTCGAGGCGCTTAAGGACGAGTACTACGCCCTGAGGGGATGGGATGTCTCCACCGGTCTGCAAACGCGGACGAAGCTGAATGAGCTGGGCCTTGGCGCAGTGGCAAGCGACCTCCATAAGAGGGGCCTTCTAGCGGGAAGCTAGGGAGGCAGCTTGCGCGGCGGGTCCCGTATCAGGCTGAAGGAAACCGCGGCCGCCGAGAGAGCCACAGCGGCGGTGACCGCCATCGACCAGCGGAAGGCGTATACGAACGATTCCCGGATAATACGCTCCGCAGCTGCGCGCGCTTCCTCCGTGAAGCCGGCGGGTATATCTATGCCGCCCAGCCTGTCCGCCTGATCAAGGATTACTGCCCGCTCCTCCTCATCAAGCGGGGAGTTTTCCAGCCGGCCCGCCAGGTTCGAGGCAAAGAACGAGACCATTACCACACCGAGCACGGCGACAGCCAGCAGGGCGGCAACCCGCGATACCGCGTTATTCACCCCGGACGCCGCGCCGGTGAACTCCGGCTCGACGGCAAGCGCCGACCTGGTCAACGGCGCGATGACCAGCGCCATCCCTATGCCAAGCAAGACCAGACCCGGCATGAACTCGAGCAGGTATCGGGCATCGGCGTTTCCCGTGATGAGCAGGGCCGACCCTGCCGCGACCAGCAACGGCCCCGCTATCATCTGCTTTCTCGGCCCAATGCGGTCCGACAGCGCTCCCGCCGGGGCGGAGAGTACCGTGATAAGAATTATAGTCGGCAGCAAGGCGAGCCCGGCCAGGGTCGGCGAGAATCCCTGGACCTGCTGAAGGTTGAGCACGAAATAGACGATTACCCCGTTCAACGCGAAGTAGAGTCCCAGGGTGACCAGGTTGGCTCCTTTGACAAGCGGGTTACTGAACACTTGAAGGGGGACAAGAGGCTCGCGCTGGTAACGCTCCGCAACGACGAAGAACGCGAGAGCGGCAATTCCGCCCGCCAGCGAGATGATGACCCGAAGGCTCTGCCAGCCCGCCGCCGGCCCGCTCACCAGCCCGTACGCGATACCGACGAGCCCGAGGAAGATGAACAGCGTGCCTGCCCAGTCCAGTTTGCGCGGCCGTGCTGCACAGTGTTCGGACACAGAGCGTATGGCGACCGCAAGCGCAAGCAGGCTCAACGGCACGACCAGAAAGAAAACAGCCCGCCAGGAGAATGTATCTACCAGCCACCCGCTCAGCAGGGGCGCCAGGGCCACCACCCCGCCGGAAAGCCCGGCCCACAGGCCTATCGCCTGTCCCCGCTGACTTTCCCTGAAGCTGCCGCTGATAAGGGCAAGGCTCTGGGGGACCATCAGCGCCGCGCCGGCTCCCTGTAAGGCCTGGAAGGCTATCAGCCAGCTAATTGACCAGGCAAAACCCGATAGCGAGGCGCCCGCGGCGAATATGATGATTCCCCAGGAGAAGATGCGCTTGCGCCCGAAGTGATCGCCGAGCGAACCACCGATGAGCAGGAGGGAAGCCAGGGAAACGAGGAAACCGTTGATCACCCACTGGATGCCCGCAAGGCTGGTGTCGAAGTGGGCCTGTATCGCCGGCAGCGCTACCGGGACCGCGCTGCCGATAAGAAAAGCGGTACTGCTTGCAAGAATGGTCGCCAGCAGGACCCGACGCCCCTTTTTCGAACCCGTAGACAGTCCCGTGTCCACATATCCTCTTGTCCCGCCTTCGCGGTACCGGGGCCTGATTTTCTACCGGCTTCGCCGGTGCGTCGTCAGTATGGCAGCCAGCCGCGGCCTTTGAGCAGGCCGCGAGCGTACGCCACCTGGCCCACGTGCTGGAGGCAGTCACTGGCAACGCTGATCACCCGGACACCAACGGTGGGCCTGGGATGGTACCAGGGCTCGTCGAGCTCGCGGCGGAGGTCGGACGTGGAGAGAGAGGCGATATAGCTCCTCGAACGATCGAGGACGGCGCGGTGGTAGTCCAGGAGGGCCTCTATCCCGGGGGACCTGAATGCCGAAACCTGTTCCGGTGTATGCCCGGTGCCGGTGTCTTCAGGGTCGAGGGGACGATTGAACCTGGCATGCCAACCGTCAGAGGTCCAGAGCTGGTCCTCTCCCATCAGCGAGGCTATCTCGGCATCCTGGATCCTGCTCAGGTGCCAGGCCAGCCAGCCCATGCTGTTGGACTCCGGCCCCGGCAGCCTGTCCAGGTCGTCCCGGTCCAGACCGTTCAACGCCTCGTCCAGGGCCTCCATGACCCTGCTGTACGCGTCCAGCACGAGGTCCCGCCACTCCATTCCACCTCCAGACCCGCCGGGAGGACCTCCCGGCATTGACCGGCTATCACCGCCTTGCCGGAACAAATTGCCTTCGCTTCTGCTCAAGCGAAGCCAGCAGCGCATCCAGCGAATCCGCGAATGCCCTCACGCCGTCGACCTGAAGCTGTTCGCAGACGGAATCCATTCTTATGCCGAGGCTTTCCAGGCCGTTGATCACCTCTTCGGCTTCCTCGATGTCGCCAGGCAGCCCCGGCTCCACCCGTCCGTGTTCACGGAAGGCCTCAAGGGTCTCCAGGGGAACGGTATTCACAGTATCGGGGCCGATTAGCTCCTCCACATACTTGACGTCGGAGTATGCGGGATTCTTTGTGCTCGTACTCCCCCAGAGTAAACGCTGTATGCGGGCCCCGCGCTTGCCGAGGCTGGAAAACTCCTCCCCGCCGAGAATCTGCCGGAATCGCCTGTAAGCCAGCCTGGAGTTGGCAACAGCCGCCCTGCCGCGAAGCGCCAGCGCTTCCCCGCCGCCTATCCTCTCCAGCTCCCTGTCAACGTAAGTGTCTATCCGGCTCACGAAGAAGGAGGCCACGGAGGCCACCCGCTGCGGGTTGTCGCAGCGTTCAATACCCCGGAGCCAGGCTCGTGAGACCAGGTTATAGTGTTTCAAAGAGAACATCAGAGTAACGTTGACGTTAATCTCCTGCGCTATCAACGTCTCGATCGCGGGCACACCCTGGCGTGTTGCGGGCACCTTGATCATCACATTAGGCCGGTCGACAAGCTGCCAGAGCCGTCTCACCTCGGCGATCGTAGCCTGGGTATCATAGGCCAGATGCGCCGACGGCTCAAGGCTGACATAGCCGTCCGCTCCGTAGCTTTCTTCATATACCTGGCGGAATATGTCGGCAGCCTTGCGGATGTCCTCTATGGCGAGCCGTTCATAGATCGCGGCCGCCCTCGCGTCAGGATTGGACTGGACTATCTCTCGTACCTGCGCGTCATAATCCGTGCTCTCCGCGACCGCTTTGTGAAAGATGGTCGGGTTGCTGGTGAGACCTCGAAGCCCTTCATCAAGCAGGCCGGCAAGCCTGCCGCTCGTGATGAGCTCCCTCCTGATATAGTCGAGCCATATAGACTGGCCGTGCTGCTGCACCGCTTTGAGTGGGTCCATCATCCCTCCCTCTCCCACCGTCCCATGAACGTTCCGGGAGGCAACTGAGTCTCCTGTGCTGTCGAAAGCCTACGATCGAGCCTTCTCCTTCACTTTCTTCAGTTCCTCTATAATCGCCGCGCTGAACTCAGGCAGGTCGCCGGGCATCCTGGATGTAATGAGGTTATCATCCTTCACAACCGGCCGGTCAACGAACTCAGCCCCCGCATTCTTGAGGTCGATTGCCACCGAGGGCCAGGAGGTAACCCGCCGCCCACGCACAACGTCGGCGGAGATAAGCAGCTGGGGACCGTGGCAGACTGCCGCCACGATCTTGCCCATCCTGAATGCTCTGGATACCAGGTCGATCATCGGCTGATACAGGCGCATCTTGTCGGGTGCGTACCCGCCGGGAATCAATACAGCGTCGAACTCATCCAGGTCGACCTTATCCGCCGTAGTCTCGGCATCGATGGTCGCGCGGCCCCTCTTCCCCCTGTAAGTCTTCTTGGAGCCGCTTCCCACAATCGTCATCTCCACCCCTGCCTTCTTGAGCGCCTCCATTGGCTCTGTAAGCTCAACATCCTCGAAATCATCTTCTACAAGGATCGCGATACGTCTTCCGCTCGCCTCCATGATCATCCTCCCGTCAAGAGAATACCAGGCACATTTGCCGGAGAAGGACTGCGCCTCATGACTGTGCAGCCTCAAGCGCCGGCAGATCCCTGTTGGCAGAGTATATCAAGGTGCGGGTCTAAAAGTTATAAAATGCCGCCCAAAAAGGTTGAAAAATAATCACATTCGTGGGAAAAGGCGCCCAAGGATCAGGCGCCCTTGCTACCGGCTGCTGCGCCTGCGGCGACTTCCCCCACTGCCCGCAGCGCCCGGCTGTAATCGGGGTGCCGGTTCACCTCGGGCACATATTCCGCATAGCGCACCACGTCTTGGCCGTCGATTATGAAGATCGCCCGGCACAGCAATCGCAGTTCCTTGATG
>JACUUS010000131.1 GCA_014859215.1 Dehalococcoidia bacterium
TCTCCGCCCTGAACGCAGCAGGAAGGAGCGGAAACGCCCGGCGGAAGCTGTTGCTTGACAGGACTCTCGCCCCCTGCTAAACTTCTACTGACAATTCTCTCGCGAGACCCCACCATCACCAGCGAGCATACGTTACGGTGTTAGAATATCTTGCCTGATAGCAACGATGCTGCCATTTGTCAGAGTAACACCTGCAAAATAGAGGCTTGTCGACCCGCAAGACGGGACCCGGCATAGCCTCTAATCATGTAGCAGCTAAAAGGGAGGAGCAAGAGAACAGTGGGAGCTATCGAGAAGTTCCGCGAAGTGCTGGCCAATCGACACCAGTATGCCAGGGAATGGAAAGAGCGGACCGGAGGCAAAGCAATCGGCTGGCTGTGCTCATATTCACCAGTCGAGCTGATGTATGCAGCCGGGATGCTTCCTGTCCGCATTCTCGGGACTCATGAAGTCCAGGATGTAACAGACAGGTATCTTTTCCCTACCGTATGTCCTTTCTCCCGCGACGCCCTCGCCCAGGGACTGAAGGGCCGCTACGAATACCTTGACGGCATGATCATGGCCCGGACATGTTCCCATGTACAGGGCACATTTGACAACTGGAAGAACTATGTACCCACTCCCTTCATATTCTACGTCTGGTTCCCCTGCCATGTTCAGAGCCCCAGAGCAAAGCCCTGCCTTACCGGCGAGCTTGCAGGCTTCCAAAGCGCTCTGGAAGAATTCCTCAGAAAGAAGATCTCCCGGGATGACCTGGACAATGCAATTGAGCTTTATAATAAGAACCGCAGCATGATGAAGCAGGTCTATGAATTCAGGAAGCAGGACAATCCTCCGATAACCGGCTCTGAGGCGATGGAAATGGTGGTCGCGAGTCAGCTAATGGATGTCCGGGAGCATAACGAACTCCTCGAGGAGTTGCTCCAGGAGCTGCCGGACCGCAAATTGGACCGCGACCCTGGTATGCGCCTCATGTTGATCGGCAGCGAAATGGATGATATCCAGTTTATCCGGCTTCTTGAAACTCTCGGCTGCACCTTTGTCGCGGATGAGCACTGCACTGGCAGCCGGTATTTTTGGGATGAGGTCGCGCCGGAGGAAGATAGGCTGGCGGCTATTTCCGCACGCTATGTTGATCGCTGGCCTTGCCCGGCTATCGGAGGAGAGATCGGGGACCGATTCAGGCGGGTGCTCAGCCACGCCAGGGACTGGTCGGTGCAGGGAGCCCTCTTGTATCAGCAGAAATTCTGTGATCCGCACGAATTCGACATTCCAGTGCTCCAGCGAATGTTCCGCGAAAACGATATTCCCACGCTGGTACTCGAATTCGATGTCACCATCCCATTCGGGCAGTTCCGGACAAGGGTTGAGGCCTTCCTCGAAATGGTCGAACTCGAAGTCCTGTAGCAGGTACGACCACCCCAGATAACAAGAACGGAGGCGTACAAAAGATGACCACCCATTTGAAGTACGAAACAAAGCCGCTCGAGTGCTGGCAATGGGGAAAGGAACTCAGGCTCGAAGCATACCAGGAGCTGGTATCCGGCCATGAGCAGGGCAAGTTGATGGTCCTGGGTTGCGCGGCAACCCCCTACGGACTCCTGGCAGGATTCGGTGACTTCGTCTTCCTCGCGGGAGAGCCGTACGGAGCAAGCGTAGCAGCTGACCCGCCCTTCTCGATTCCCTGCATGGAGGCATATGAGGCCAAGGGATATGCCCGCGATATGTGCGGGTACATGCGCAATTTCCTTGGGTCGATGTATCTGGACAAGTATTACTTCACAGGCGGCCGATTTCCGAAATTCGACTTCGCCTGGAGCGTGCGTCATTGTCCCGCGGGGCATCCAAAATGGCACGAAATTGTCTCGGAGTTCCAGGGTATACCCATGAACTACGTAGACGACGAGACGATGCTCGCCACCCACGGCGACCAGGAGCACCGGATTGACTACGTTGCCGGCCAGTACCTCGATTCGATCGCGTGGATGGAGAAGGTTACGGGCAGAACCTTTGATGACGAGAAGGCTATCCAGGCGATGCGCTCCTATTTTCTTAACGAGTCCCTCTGGGGAGAAATCTGCCTTCTGAACGGCGCCGTACCAGCGCCACTCGATATCAAGAGCATGTTCGCTCTCATGCCCATAGCGATGCTGAGGAGGCACGAGAAAATCGCAACCACGTTCCTGGAGACCCTCAGAGACGAGTTGAAGGACCGCATATCAAAGCATATAGCCGCAGTTCCGACCGAGAGATACCGGATGTGTATGCTGACTCCTCCACCCTGGAGTTTTCTCAAGGTATTCAGATATCTTGAGAATTTCGGGGTCGTTTTCGTCGGTACGTATGTGTACCTCATAAACTCCGGAGAGGTCAAATTCCTGCTGGATGAGGGCACGGTTGTGCCGGCAACCGTCCCGGAAAAACGGCCCGGCTGGCCCGAGATGAAGAACCGTGAGGACCTCTGCCGGACCATAGCGCGGTGGCGCGCTGAGCATCCGTTCCAATCCACGCTGGATACCCGGAAGAAGGAATACCTGATTATTCTCAACCACTGGAAGGCCAACGCGTATCTTCTGCTCCTCAATCGCGGATGTGTGCCCATGACGACAAACATGTACGATTTCCAGCGTCACCTTCAGGCAAACGGCATTGCGGTCTCGATGTTCGAAGGCAACTTCGCAGATTGCCGCGACATAGACGAGACCGGTGTCCTCGACAGGCTCGAGGCATTCCTGGAGGGACAGGGCATCTACAGACTTGCATAGGTCCCTGATCACAGAATGATGAAGACAGCAATGAGGTGAGACCAATGATTTCCGCCGGTATAGATATGGGAGCCCAGGCAGTAAAAGTGGTTATCGTAAATGACGGCAAGGTCGTTGCCCGCAGCATGACCCACACGGGCTTCGAACCTCTGGAGTCCGCCAAAAAGGCCCTCGACGACGCCGCAAATAAGGCCGGCATTCCCAGGGAAGATATTAAGAGCGTCATAGCTACAGGCGCCGGTCGAAAAGCGGTCGATTTCGCAACCAGGACCGTTACCGAGGTTACCGCGGACGCCAGAGGCGTCGTAAGCCTCCTCCCCTCCGTGAGGACCGTTATCGACATCGGCGCGGAGGAAGCACGGGGCATAAGCTGCGATGCCGAGGGAAAGGTCCTTGATTTCGCCAAGAATGACAAATGCGCCGCTGGAGCGGGAGCATTTGTCGAAAGTATGGCACGTGCCCTGGACATTAAGATTCCGGAAATGATTGCCATTTCTCTCAAGTCTACACAGGATGCTCCGATAAATGCCACCTGCGCGGTCTTCGCCGAGTCCGAAGTGGTATCCCTTATCCATTCAAAGATTGAGAAAGCCGATATCGCTCACGCGGTCCACGATGCCATAGCATCGCGGGTCTCGTCCATGGTGCGCAGAATTCCTGTGGAGAAAGACGTCGCCTTAATCGGAGGCGTCGCCAACAATGCTGCTGTAGTGGATGTAATGAAGAAACACCTCGGTGTGGATATCATCGTGCCCGAACACCCCGATTATGTAAGCGCGCTCGGAGCCGCGCTGTCGGCGGCAGCCTAGGTCAGAAAGGGAGTAAGATGACGACGGAATTCTATAGATGGACAGAAAGCACCTGGAAGAATCCTGATAAAGACTGGCGCAAAGCGGAGACAATTACGGCGGGCATTGATGTTGGGTCCGTGAGCTCACAAGCCGTCGTTCTTGCGGATAACGACATCTATTGTTACTGCAACACGCGCACCGGTTCCAATAGCCCTGAAAGCGCCCAGAGAGCACTGGCCATGGCCCTTCAGGAGACCGATATCAAGCCGGATGATATTAAATTCACCGTCGGTACGGGTTACGGCAGGGTCAATATCCCCATGGCAAAAAAGGCCATTACCGAGATAGCCTGCCATGCTCGCGGCGCGAACTACATGGGTGGACCGACAGTGAGGACCATACTCGATATGGGCGGTCAGGACCTTAAAGGCATCCATTGCGATGAAAGAGGAAAAGTCACGCAGTTCCTGATGAACGACAAATGCGCAGCCGGCACCGGCCGCGGCATGGAAGTCATGGCTGAACTCCTCCAGGTGCCCATTGTCGATGTCGGCAGGATGTCACTGGAGGTCGACGAGGAGCCACCCCCGGTAAGCAGCACCTGCGTCATCTTCGCCAAGTCCGAAGCTATAGGTCTGCTGCGCACCGGCTGGACAAAGAACATGGTGCTCGCCGCCTATTGCTCCGCAATGGCTCATCGAGTCGTCGGCCTGCTCGAACGGATCGGAATCGAGAAGGATTTTGTTATTACAGGCGGAATATCCAAGAACATCGGGGTAACGAGCCGAATCCTCAAAGAGCTCAAGATAGAGACCCAGCCTCTCAAACCCGATGCGCAGATAGCCGGCGCGCTGGGGGCTGCTCTCTTCGCCCGGGACCTGCTGCTGAAATCCCAGAAGTCAGGAGCGTAGTCGCTTATGTTATCATGGGTGCTCAGAAGGCTCGCCGCAAAGTTCGGGTACATTGCCAATTATGGCTATACAGACGGCTCGGGGGACTATTACATCATAGTGGACACGGACAAGTGTGACGGCTGCGGCAAATGCGTGGAAGCCTGCCCCCAGGGCGTGCTCGAGGTTTTCACGGACGATTATGACGACCTTGTTGTGCAGGTCAAGAAGGAGCACAGCAAGAACCTCAAGTATGCGTGCGCTGTCTGCAAACCCGTCAGCGGCGCACATGACCTAAAATGCCAGGCTGCTTGTCCAGGTGAGGCGATAAGCCATTCCTGGTGAACCCCCGCTGTGACTGAAGGCAGAAGGCTTTTCTGCCGCCAGTGATCGCAGTTGACAGCGTTCGAGCCGTGAGGTAAACTTTACCTGCCATTGCTATTCATATGCTGCCACAGAGGACCCAACTCGAGGCCACGTGGGCGCAAACGTGGCTTTTTTGATTCAGGGTTCAGGCAAATATCGGAACAACATGCATCATAATTCGCTGGACAAGATGGACCCCGTTATCGCGGCTGCAATTGCCGAAGAACATCAGCGGCAGTTCTTCAATATCAACCTCATAGCGGCTGAGAACTACGCTTCGCCGGCAGTCCTTGAAGCCCAGGGCTGTTTGCTCACGAATAAATATGCCGAAGGCTATCCCGGCCACAGGTACTACGGCGGGTGTGACAACACCGACCGGATTGAACAGACAGCGATACAGCGGGCAAGAGAGCTTTACGGCGCAGAACACGCAAACGTCCAGCCGCACAGCGGCGCGCAGGCGAATATGGCGGCATATTTCGCCCTACTGCAGCCCGGCGACACAATAATGGCCATGAGCCTTGCCCATGGCGGCCATCTCACTCACGGCGGCAACTTCAATTTCTCGGGCAGATTGTACAGCTTCGTTACCTACGAAGTCGACAGGCAGACAGAGACTCTGGATTACGATAACCTTGAGAAGCTTGCCCTTGCATGCAGGCCCAGGCTTATCGTCGCCGGAGCAAGCTCCTATACCAGGCAGCTCGATTTCGCACGCTTCCGGCAAATCGCTGATAGGGTGGGCTCCAGGCTAATGGTGGATATGGCGCATCTGGCCGGTCTCGTCGCCGGGGGGGTGCATCCGTCCCCCGTGCCTTTTGCCGATGTCATCACATCCACAACCCATAAGACACTCCGCGGGCCCAGAGGCGGATTCATCCTTTCACGTTCAGCCTTATCTTCGAAGATCGACTCGGGAGTTTTTCCAGGAACCCAGGGCGGGCCTCTTGTGCACGTGATCGCGGCCAAGGCCGTGGCATTTCACGAGGCAATGCTACCCGAGTTCAAGGCCTATCAGGAAGCCATTATTCGCAATGCCAAAGCCCTTGCCGACGAACTCGGCCAATCAGGCTTGCGCCTCGTCAGCGGCGGAACGGATAATCATATCGTCCTGCTGGACCTTACCCGCACCGGCATAACGGGTAATGCCGCGGAGAAAGCGCTCGATTCAGCTGGGATAACCGTCAACAAGAATGTCATTCCCTTTGATCCCCGCGCTCCCCAGATAGCAAGCGGTATCCGGCTGGGGACCCCGGCTATTACCACCAGGGGTCTGGGTTTGCATGAAACGAGACAGGTAGGACGGCTCATTGTCAAAGTCCTTTCCAATGTCGCTGACGAGAAGGTCCGTACCGAGGTCAGGAACGAAGTAAATCAAATCTGTCAAAGGTTCCCGCCGCCGGGGGTTAACTGACAGTGACTTGCCGTTAGCTTTCTCGCGTGATATAATTGAAAACCTTGGC
>JACUUS010000132.1 GCA_014859215.1 Dehalococcoidia bacterium
CGAACAGTCGCAAAGGTTGACCGGCGGCGCAAAGAAGGGTAAACTTATACAATGCTACGCGCCGGTTAGCCAGTCCGGCGGCTGCCTCCCCAGTACCCGGGGACAGGGAGCGCGGAAATCCGCCCCGGCTATTCTGGTTCCAGGAGAAAGCCTTGACCCGGCAAAAATGGCAAGTATGCCCGACTCTCCCCATGGAAGAAATCGGGCGGCGACTCAACTCTGTTTCGCTATCTTCGCAAGGTAAGTCCGTTATTAATCCCCTGCTCGTCCAGCTGCTCCACAATCGCGGAGTCGAAGACCCTGCCGAGTTCGAGATCTTCCTCACGGCCGATGAAAGGCTGCTGCATGATCCCTTCCTGCTCCCCGATATCGAGAAAGCCGTAACCAGGATTCTGCGCGCGCTGCTGGGGGATGAGCTCATAGCAATTTACGGGGACTTTGATGCGGACGGCATAACGGCGACCGCGTTGATGGTAGAGGGTATCTCCAGGCTGGGGGGCAGGGTCGTCCAGTACATACCGCACCGCCAGGATGAAGGGCACGGCCTGAACTCTCCGGCCCTGAAAGCCCTCAGGGATGACGGCGTCAGCCTGGTCATAACCGTCGATTGCGGCGTCAGCGGAGGGCCCGAGATCATGCAGGGCCGCGAGCTGGGACTGGATATTATCATCACAGACCACCATGTCACCCCGGGTGTGCCGGCAGGGGCTGTGGCGGTGATTGATCCGCGCCGTCCCGACTCTATCTACCCTTTCCCGGACCTGGCCGGGGTCGGGGTCGCGTACAAGCTCCTGGAGGCCCTTTTTCATAAGACGGGCAGGCACGGAGTGACCGAGTTCCTCGACCTTGTCGCGCTGGGGACAATCACTGACATGGTTCCTCTCAAGGGCGAGAACCGTTACCTTGTTCGGCGGGGCCTCGAAGTCCTCAACAGCACGGCGAGGATAGGTTTGCAAGAGCTCATAGCGATAGCCGGACTCGAAGCCGGCCGCCTGGACGAGGAGAGTATAGCCTTTGCTCTCGGACCAAGACTGAACGCCAGCGGAAGAATGGCTCATGCCGTGGCCAGCTATGACCTGCTGGTTACTTCCTCGCGGGAAGAGGCACGCCGTTTGGCGAGCGAGCTTGAGTACAACAACTGCGAGCGGCAGAGGTGTACCGTGGAGGTGCTGGGCAGGGCGAAGGAAATACTTCTGGCTGAAGGCTGTGAGCAGCCCCTTCTCATGGTGGGGGACCAGGATTTCCCTCTTGGCATAATCGGCGTGGTAGCGGGAAGAATCAGCGATTTCTTCTACAGGCCTGCTATAGTCCTCCAGCTTGACGGGGACAGCGCCAAAGGAAGCTGCCGCAGCATCCCCGAGTTCGATATCTTCTCGGCGCTGGCCGAATGCGGTGAGCTTCTCACCCGTTTCGGAGGTCACCCGCAGGCGGCCGGATTCGTAGTCTCAAAGGATAACCTGGAAGAGCTTAACCGACGGCTTCTCCATATTGCGTGCAGGCAGCTATCCGGCGTCGACCTGCGGCCTGTCATACGCATAGACAGGGAGATACCGCTGGCCGGCCTGGACGGGGATACCTTCAGGACTATAGCCAGGCTGGCGCCTTTTGGAAAGGGCAATCAGGTTCCTACCTTCCTCAGCAGGCGCGTGGAACTGGTCGAGTCCCGAAAGATGGGCGTGAATGGCGACCACCTCAAGCTCAAACTGCGGGATGGCAGGCTGGTCTGGGACGCGGTGGCTTTCGACCTCGGCGACCGGGAGCTGTGCCGGTATCTTGACCTGGTCTATACTCTCGCGGTTGAAAGCTGGTCGGGCCGGGAGTTCCTTCGATTGAATGTTGAGGACATCCTTCCGTCGAATTAAAGGGCCGGGGAAGCTGATAATCGAGACTGCATTGCCTTTGGTTCCGGCGTTCTCGCTTCAGTTCCACTGCAAGGCCCTTCCCCACATTGCCGCTTGCCGAAACCCGTCTGTATGTGCACGACCAGAGCGGGGAGGAGGTCCGGTCAATTTGCACAGCTTCGGGCCCAGCCTTTATAGTCTGGATTGTAGTTGGGAGAGGGTAGCGGACTTATGCTCTTGAGAGAAAGCTAGAATGGAAGATGTCGGGCTGCTTATTACGATGGCGATTGTCCTCGGTATCGCCCTCGTGGGCGCCATGATCGCCGGGCGTTTGAAGCTGCCGCTAATAGTCGGCTATCTCGCCGGGGGCATGATCATCGGCCCTTTTGGTTTCCGCCTGGTCGGGAATGTCGAACAGGTTGAGACCCTGGCCACGATCGGGGTTATTCTCTTGATGTTCACCCTGGGGCTCGAGTTCTCCAGAAAGACCCTGCGGCGCATAGGGAAGATAGCCGTTTTCGGCGGGATAAGCCAGATACTGGTCACAATCGGGCTGGGGTTGCTTGTGGGCTGGGCTCTGGACTTCGATTTTGCCGAGGCAATGCTTTTCGGCTTCTTTATCGCCCTCAGCAGCACGATAGTTGTCCTGAAACTGCTGATGGCCCGTGGCGAACTTGGCAGCGCGCACGGGCGGGTGATGATCGGCATCCTGCTCATCCAGGACCTGAGCGTAGTCCCCATGATGCTGATTCTCACCTGGCTGGGGGCGCCCGACGGAGGCGCGGGAATACCGGCCTGGGTGCTGACGAAGGCGGCGATCTTCCTGGCCGTGGTGCTCGGGCTCGGCTTCTGGGCTCTTCCGAAACTGATGCGCAGAGTGGCCAGTGCGCGTTCGCGGGAAACTTTCCTGCTCGCGGTAGTAGTGCTCAGCCTGGGAGCGGCGTTCGCCGCGAACTATGTCGGGCTGTCCATGGCCCTCGGAGCTTTCCTGGCCGGACTTATCGCGAGCGAGTCTGAGTACGCTCAGCAGGCGCTTGCCGATGTCAGGCCCCTCCGGGATATTTTCGCGGTCCTCTTCTTCGTATCGCTGGGGATGCTTGCCGATCCACGGTTCATTGTCGAGAATCCGGGGCTGGTCGCAATGGTCGTGGGAGCGATTGTGCTCGGCAAAGGCCTTATCATAGCAGCGATAACGCGCGTTTTCGGGTACAGCTCGAAGACCACGCTGTTTACAGGCAGCGGACTCTTCCAGATCGGGGAGTTCAGCTTCGTTCTGGCGGCGCTGGCGCTCCAGCTGGGCCTTATCGCAGGCAGCACCTATGTACTCACGATAACCGCAGCCGTAATCACCATAGTTATGACGCCCTTCTCGCTCGGCTTCGTGTCGTGGGCTTATCATCGTCTCGTCCAGGTACCCGGCCTTTCAAAGATGCTGACCATGGGCGTGGACCCGGGTGTCATCGAGGAGGGAAAACAGCTCAGTAATCATGTAGTAATATGCGGGTACGGCCGCATGGCCCGCCACCTGGTGCAGGTCCTGCAGAGGAGGAGCTTCTCCTGTCTGGTCGTGGATATTGACCCCCGCGTCATCGATCTAACCCACAGGCGAGAGATCCCCAGTATCTACGGGGATGCAAGTAATCGCGATATCCTGGCCAGGGCCGGCCTCGAGCGGGCCAGGGTGCTTGTCATAGCTTTCCCCGACCCCATCGCGGCGCGGCTGGCAATAGAACAGGCCCGCAGCATAAATCCCAGGATCGACATAGTCGCCCGGGTCCATCGTGTAGAGGACAGAGACCTGCTCAGGGAGAAGGGAGTGGCGGAGATGGTGCATCCCGAAGTCGAAGCCGGCCTTGAGATAATCCGCCATACCCTGCACAGGTTCGGCTTAACGGGGCAGGAAATACAGTACATTATCCAGACCCTCCGGGAAGAAGAGCTCGAGAGTGCTGCGTGATGTCCGCCGCACGAACGTTGAACGCTGCGCCCATTCAGTGTACAATAGCGCAAATGAGTGCTCCGGGGATTCAATGAGAGTGCAACGCTGCAAGGGGATGCGGGACCTCCTGCCCCGCGACATGGCCAGGTTCCGCGAGATCGAGACAAGATTCAGGGAATCCTGCCTGGGATGGGGCTATGAGGAGATCAGGACGCCCACGCTCGAGTACCTGCACCTGTTCACCTCGGCGGGCACGCTGTCTCCGGATATGCTGGGTCGGGTCTACTCCTTCCTCGATTGGGACGGCTGGAGCGGCGAGAGAGTGGCGCTGCGGCCGGACGGCACAATCCCGGCAGCCCGACTTTACGTCGAGAATTTCCGGGACCGCCCCGTCGTCAAGATGTTCTATATAGCCAATACGTTCGCCTTCGAAAGCAGCGGCGCTGAGTCCAGGGAACGCTGGCAGTGCGGGGCGGAGCTTATCGGCGGGACGAGGCCCCAGGGGGACGTGGAGCTTATCTGCCTTGCCCTCGAATGCCTGAACGGGGTGGCCGGACCGGTGGAGATTCGCCTGGCGCATGCGGGCGTGCTGAAGGCCTTCCTGGAGGGCCTTGGTTTGAGGGGCGAGGATGAAGCGGCGGTGATGGAGCAGGTGTTCTCCGGGGATACCGGCGCGGTAGGCAGAGCGGCCGGCGGGAGCGAAGTGGACAGGTATGCTCATCTCCTTTTCGGGTTGAAAGGCGAGTCCGCCGGCTTCGTCGAAAATCTCAGGAGCGCCTGCGTTCCGTCCTTTCCCGCTCTTGGTCCCGGCCTGGACGAATTGGAATGTATCGCCGGCATGCTGACAGACGCCGGTTTCGAGTACCGAATAGACCTGACCTCCGGGAGGGGATTCGAGTATTATACGGGCATTATCTTCGAGTTCTATGCCGGTGGGCAAAGGCTGGGTGGAGGGGGCAGATACGACGAACTGGTACCTCTGGTGGGCGGCCAACGCGCCTGCGCTTCCGGTTTTGCTCTCTACATGGACAGGATAATAGACCTGGTCAAAGAGCCTCGTCGCAGGCGGAGAGTCCTCTTGCGGACCGGCGCTGACGAGACTCTGCGCGCCTGCGTCGAAACGGCCCGGCTGCTGCGGAAGAACGGTTTCATCGCGGAGTTCGACCTCGGGCACGGGCAGGATGCGTTTGATTGGACCGTCAAAGTCAATCCGGACGGCGGCTTCGAAGTCAGGCATGCTTCGGGCAGCAAAGAGAAACTGGGCCCGGATACAGCCCGGCTGCTGGACTTCCTGGGAGGTCCCGCGTGAAGGTGAAGCTGGCCCTCCCCAAGGGTCAACTGCAGGCGGGCACGGCCGGACTGCTTGAGCGGGCCGCGCTTGAGTTCGATCAGTACCACGAGGGTTCCGGTTCCTATAGGCCGAACTGCGCCGAGCGACCTGGATTATTCGTGAAGGTCCTCCACGAGAAGGATATCGCCATACAGGTGGCGATCGGCAACTACGATCTGGGCATCTGCCGGCTCGATTGGGTAGAGGAACTGCTCACAAAGTACCACGGCGATGCAGTGACCAGGATCCGGGAATTCGGGTACGGGATGCGCGGAGTGTACGCGGCGACCGCCTGTGAAGCGGGCTGTGGCTCGCTCGAAGCGCTGCGGCAGCGTTCAGGCAGCCTCCGCATCGTCACTGAGTACCCGAACCTTGCCGAATCATTCGCGCTGGAACGGCGGCTGAAGCATTTTCAGATTTTCCCGGTCTGGGGTGCCACGGGCGCTTATCTGCCGGAGCATGCTGAGCTGGCGGTGGTGGCGGCACGTTCGCCCGAGAGGCTGCTGGAACAGGGCTTGAGCCCGGTCGCGACGCTGCTCGAAAGCAGCGCCTGCCTGGTAGCCAACAGGAACAGTCTCGCAAGGAAGGACCTCAGGAGAGTACTGGAGGCACTGTGCTCAGTGGACCCTCAAGGGCTGGGCCTGGAAGATGTTAATGGAAACGGCGTAGAGCCGGCAGCGAATGCGCGTGATTACGGGCAGGGCGCTGTCTCGCTGGCGCTTCCAGACGGGCACCAGCAGAGGCATATGCTTCAGTTCCTGAAGAAAGCCGGTATCGGCATAGACGGATATGAATTGGACTCCACCATATCGAGGCCAAGAATAGCGCTGGACGGGATAGCCGTGAAGGTCATAAGGCCGCAGGACATGCCGCAACAGGTAGCGAACGGCAACTTCGACATGGCCGTGACCGGCAGGGACTGGCTCAGGGACCACCGCCTTCGCTTTCCTTCCAGCCCGGTCGAAGAGATGCTCGAACTGGGTTTCGGCCGGGTGAGAATAGTCGCTGTGGTGAACGGGGATATGCCGGTATCCCGAACCGGAGATCTCCGCAGGTCTGAACGGGAAGCGGCCCTGCGGGTGGCTTCCGAATATGTGAATATCGCGGACCGGTACGCGCTTGAAAACC
>JACUUS010000133.1 GCA_014859215.1 Dehalococcoidia bacterium
GTATTCGATACAAGATGGACCAGTCCGGAAGACCCGCCTCTTCCTCGCGGGTCCGGATCATGAGCTTCGCCGTCAACAGCAAACGCGAGTGCAAGAACGGACGCCGCCTGAACAAGATCGGCAACGTGCCATGCCCTTGTATCTCCAAAGCGCTTGCCCAGATCCGCAGCTATGTCATAGCGCCCCACTACAGTCTCAACACCCGCGCAGGAGGCCGAACTCTCGCAGTATCGTGTCAGCGACGAGTCAAAAGCGTCTTCCTGAGCGGTCTCTACAAGGACGCGGAACTTGATTATATGTGCCCATTGGTCAGGGCGAAAGTCCAGCGGTTGCTCGACCTCCTCTTCGTTCAGTTCCGAATATGGCCCCGCATAACGGAAGAAATGAAAATGGCCGATGTACGGCGAGTAATCGCTTAAGGCTGGATACACTACCTCTTGAAGCAGGAGAATGTAATCCGACAGCGGCCATCCCTCAGGAGAGTTCATGAATACGCGGTAGTTGAGCCATACGTAGCCGGTCGTGTCTCGATCACGACCGAACTGCTCCATTGAAAGGGAAGGGGGTTGAGCCGGGCCAGGGGTGGGGGTCTGGTTTGAGCCTGGAACAGCCCCCTGATCTTGAGATCGGTTTCCATTCACCACCGCGCCCGCAGAACCTGTTTCATTCGGGAGCGCGGACGGTCCGGAACAGGACAAGATCGGGACAAGCAGAGTCAGGATCATGACCGTTGACAGGATCTTCCTGGAAAGCGGCTCATTCATTCTCGCCCCTCCGAATGAAGATACTCCTGGATTCGTACCTCTCGGGACTCTGACACCAGCGCGTGCACATCCTTCAGGCCCCGGCTTGCCCGAGGCGTCGAGCAAATACAGCCTGAGTTCAGGCAAGCTTCAGGCAAGGTTCAGGCAAGGTTCCTGCCTGAACCTTACAGTCTATCCAGCCATGACGGTATACGTCTTTCCACCTAGATTTCTCCTGTTGCGACCCGTAATTTCCGGCGCAGTCGGCTATAGTGATGTAGGGCCGCCGCTAGACTGCGATAGTACCGAAGTATTGCATCGGTCCGGGGAACTCCAGGGGCCAGGCATCTGGGGTCCGGGGCCTCTATATCCGAAAAGGTATGGCGGGAACCCCTCCGGGGGACCGATGGTTCCCGCCTTATCCATTTGCGGGAGACGAGTCCCGGCAAATGCCGGCTCTCATCAGCAGAGAACCTGCGCCACACACTGCTGCCGTCTCTGCAGCTAAATCAATGGAGACAGGTACAGGCGCAGGTCCGGTTCGAGGCTAGTCATTCTCCTCCGCCTGGTTACCTGGCAGATAGGACAGGGTATTCGAAATTCAGGTGCACGATACCGGTGGGCCCGCCTACTCTCTCCGGATCCGGGCTCACGGGTTCACCGTCGACGGCATAAGCCAGGGCAAGAGTAGTAAGGAACCCTGGCAATTAAGGTTCCAGATACAAATCCCGCCGGCTTGTTAGCTAATGTTGGCAAGTCTGTTTTTCCGGCGGGAAATCGGGTATAATCCGAACGTGGAGGGGTGTCCGAGCGGTTTATGGTGGCGGTCTTGAAAACCGCTGTCCCGGGTCACCGGGACCGTGGGTTCGAATCCCACCCCCTCCGCTTTTGGATTGCGTTCCCCGTCCGGTATGGCCACGAGCATCCTTTGGGAGTGATCCGGCTTAACGATGTTTATTAAAGCAGGGTGCCGCAATGAAGTTGTTCGGCTCGTCCGGAATAAGGCGCTTAGCAGACAGGACCCTCCTGGAGATTGCATTTCAGGCCGGGCTCGCTGCCGGTAACGCATACTCCTCGGTGGTGGTCGGGACAGACACAAGAACGTCCAGCGATTCTCTGAGATATGCCTTCGTATCAGGACTCCTCGCGGGTGGGGCTTCCGCATCCTATGCCGGCATTACCCCTACTCCGACTCTGGCTTATGCCGCAAGGCTTTTCCACGCCGGGACGATGATCACGGCCTCCCATAACCCTCCCCAGTACAACGGCCTTAAACTGGTCAACCCGGACGGTTCCGCCTTCGACGCACAGCAGCGAACTGCACTCGAAGGAGTGCTGTCTGCCCAATCTGCATCTGCAGTCGCCTGGGAAGAATTCGGAAAATGCGTCAACTGCGAGAGTGCGATCTCTGACCATTTAGACCGCATAACCAAAGACTTCCCTGGTCCACTCAGGGCAAGAGTGGTCGTCGACTGCTGTTGCGGAGCAGCCTGCGAGGCTACGCCGGTCCTGCTTACCAGACTCGGTTGCGACGTGGTCAGGATGAACTGCGAGCACAGCGGGTTTTTCCCCAGGGAAATCGAACCACGACCGGAGAATCTTGTCGACCTTGCGAAGACTGTAAGAAGCCAGAATGCCGATCTGGGCATCGCCCATGACGGAGACGCCGACAGGATAGCGGTAATTGACGAAAACGGCGAGTTCGTCCCCGCGGACAAGCTGATGGCCCTGTTCGCGATCGAGATGAAAGCTGAGACAATTGTCACCACTGTTGACGCATCGATGATAATAGATGAGATCGGTCTGGAGGTAACGAGGACAAAGGTCGGGGATGCCTTCGTGTCAGATGAGCTGCGAAAGGATACCCGGCTTGAGGCCCGGTTCGGAGGCGAATCATCAGGATGCTTCATCTTCCCCCACATCTCGTTATGCCCGGACGCTATCTACGCAGCTGCGCTGGCTGCGCGTCTGGCCGGCGAGCGCAAGGTCTCCTCCCTGGTGAGCGAGATTCCTTCCTATCCGGTCATCAGGGGGTCGGTTGCGGCCGGTGATGAGCCTATGGCGTTTATCGAAGCCAGACTGAGAAGAATGCAGGAATCCGCAGGGAAGCTGGAAACGCTCGACGGGCTCAGGTTCGCCCTGACCGATGGCTGGCTGCTGATAAGGCCTTCGGGGACCGAGCCGAAGATCAGGATTACAGCCGAAGCGAAAACCGAATCCAGAGCGCGAGAACTGTTTGATTTAGGGATCAGGCTGGTAAAGGACAGCGTCCACGACTGCAAGAGGGCAAGCACATGAAAGCAGTCATACTGGCGGCAGGCGAGGGCAAGAGGATGCATCCTCTCACGTACACGAGGCCGAAGGTCATGCTGCCCATAGCAAACAGGCCCATCATGGAGCACCTGATGCTGGAAATGAAGAAGGCCGGCATCCAAGAGTTTGTCTTTGTAGTCGGGTACCATGGCGAGAAAATTCGCGAGCATTTCGACAAGGGTGAGAAATGGGACGTTCAAATTGACTACGTGATGCAGAGGAAACAGCTTGGTACGGCGCACGCAGTCAAACTGGCGCAGAGATTTGTCAAGGACAAGTTCCTGCTCGCCAACGGCGACGTCCTCATACTGGCCGAAGACATCAGGAGACTCCTCGAAGGAGACTATGCCTCACTTTGCCTTATCGAAGAGGACGACACCAGCGGCCTGGGGGTTGTGGAGGTGGAGCGCAGCAGGGTCAAGCGCATACATGAGAAGGTCGCTGTTCCTCCTTCGAACCTGGTTAATGCCGGGCTGTACCTTTTAGACGAAGACATTTTTTCCGCTATTGACAGAACAAGTGAGTCCCCCAGGGGCGAGTATGAGCTGACTGATTCTCTCCAGATCCTGCTGGATGAAAATTCCGAGATCACGTGGCTGAAACTCAGCAACTGGATAGACGTAAGCTATCCGTGGGACCTCCTTACGGCAAACGAGCTGTTGCTCGCCAACGGTGAAACTGAGAATCTGGGCACGGTCGAAGAAAATGTTGTGCTAAAAGGACATATCTCCATCGGCACGGATACCCTGGTACGATCCAACTGCTATCTCGTCGGGCCGATACGGATCGGCGAGAACTGCGAAATAGGGCCGAACTGCTATATTCGCCCCGGTACGACCATCGGGAACAGGTGCCACATCGGAAGCGCCGTTGAAATCAAGAACTCTATAGTCATGCAGGGGACCAAGATCCCCCATCACAACTATATCGGCGACAGCGTCCTGGGCGAGGAGTGCAATTTCGGAGCCGGCACCAAGATCGCCAACCTCAGGCTCGACAAGCAAGAGATCACGGTGGCTAATGTGGCGACCAGGAGGCGGAAGCTGGGCGCTATTATCGGTGACGGCGTGCAGACCGGAATAAACGCCAGCATCAACGTAGGAAGCCTGATAGGCAACCACACTTTCATCGGTCCCGGAGCTACAGTCGCCGGGATTGTTCTCCCCAACTCGCGTATCTTTTAGCCTACCGGAGAACAAGAGACCCTCGGGGCAGGGGCGCAAAGGAGCAGAAGTGGACAGGATTCAACAGGCCGTTATCCTTGCGGCAGGGGAAGGGCAGAGACTAAGGCCGTTCACTGCCTCGAAGCCAAAGGTAATGATTCCGATAGCGGGAAAACCGATACTGGGTTACGTGATCGAAGCGGCCGCGCAAAACGGGATTCGCAAAATCACAATTGTCGTGGGCTATAGAAAAGAGCAGGTTATAGATTGTTTCGGGGCGGGTGAGCAGTATGATGTGGAAATCACGTACGTCGACCAGAGGCAGCAACTCGGGACCGCGCATGCTCTGAAGCAGGCCAAAGGGACAGTCAGCGGCACATTCCTGGCACTGTCCGGGGACAATATCATCGAAGCAAATACAATCTCGGATATCGTCAAGGCGACCCCGAACACAATACTTGTCAAGGAACAGGACAATGTATCCAAGTACGGTGTGATCAAAGCGCAGGACGGGGTGGTCACCAGCATTGTCGAGAAACCGAAAGAAGCTATCAGCCCTCTCGTCAATACAGGGATCTACGCCTTCCACGACGATATTTTTGACGTGATCGGACAGGAAACCGACCTGACCACGGTCCTACGAGATATGATCGCGGCGGGCCGCCAGGTAGGGGCCTGCTTCGCTACCGGCGCCTGGCTCGATGTTGTTTACCCGTGGGATATATTAAAACTGAATGATATGGCCCTTTCCCGTATCTCGCCCGCTACCGGAGGAACGATTGAGAGCGGCGTTGGTATCAAGGGGCTGGTATCTATCGGAAAGGGTTCGATAGTCCGATCCAACTCGTATATAGTCGGCCCGGTTACCGTGGGAGAGAACTGCGAGATTGGCCCGGGGATCTGCATCCTGCCGTCGACCAGCATCGGAGACAATGTGTGTCTGGCCCCATTCTCGCTCATTTCCAACAGCATTATTGCCGACGGAGTAGAGATCGGCCCCGGTTCGATCCTCCATGACTCCATCGTGGACAGGGGTACGCGCATCAAGGGTCACCTGGTAACACAAAGCGAGGAGACTGAGATCAGGGTGGAGGACGAATACCACAGGGTACATATCGGGGCCATGATCGGAGAGCACTGTTCCATAGGAGGCAATGCCGTTACCGCCGCCGGGGTAATCATTGGAAACAGGAGTAAAATAAGACCGTTGAAGTTCCTTGAGGGATGCATCCCTGACGAAAGCCTGGTTATCTGAAATGTGCGGGATCGTAGGATATGTGGGGTGCAGGGAAGCTCAGCCGATCCTTATCGATTGTCTGAAAAGGCTTGAGTACCGAGGTTACGATTCGTGCGGGGTCGCGCTTACGGGAAGTAAGCTGAGCGTTCACAAGGATGCGGTGAGGATAGATGCCCTCGGGAAAACCCTCAAACCCTGCGCGAGCACGTCCGGGATCGGGCATACCAGATGGGCGACACACGGCAAGCCTTCACAGGCAAATGCTCACCCTCACAGTGATTGCTCAGGCAAGATCGCTGTCGTACACAACGGTGTTATCAACAATTATCTCCATCTCAGGGAAACCTTGATCAATGAAGGACACATCTTCAGCTCCGAGACCGACACGGAGGTTATTCCTCACCTCATCGAGAAATACTACAGCGGGGACCTTGAACGAGCCGCCTGTCAGGCGCTCAATGATCTGTCGGGGAGCTATGCTGTGATCGTGATTCACGCTGATTGCGAGCACCTTGTCGTCGCGAGGCAGGGCAGCCCCCTTATTATTGGAATAGGGGACAAAGAGAACCTGGTCGCTTCGGACGTTCCGGCAGTCCTGGAGTATACGGACAGGGTAATGTACCTGGAGGACGGTGACTTCGGGGTTGTCGGCAAAGACATGGTCCGGCTCAGCAACAGCTCCGCCCCGGTTACGCGCCAGGAACATACGGTGGCCTGGACGGTGGAGCAGGCTCAGAA
>JACUUS010000134.1 GCA_014859215.1 Dehalococcoidia bacterium
GGAGGCCCCGCTCTATATCATCCCTGTGGGGAGACCTTAGAGAGGATTGCTAGCCGTCCGGCTTCCGGGCCAGCGCCCTGATGTCCCGCAGCTGCCGGTTCGCCCGCGCAAACGTGGTTTCGCGGTTCTCGCGAAATGCCCGCCTGTTCTGCCTTTCCCTTGCCCATTCATCGAAGGAAGCCAGGTACAGGTAGGGTGCGTGGGGGACGGTTACTCTCTCAAGCGGGATCCCCAGTGCGAGCAGCCCTCGTTCCAGAGGGGTATCGCGGCTCGGATCGCACTGCTTCCAGTCTTCCAGCCAGACCTCGCAATCGACGTGGTCCTGTTGTACGGGAGCCGGCCCCATCCGTTCAAGCAGCTCTCTGTCCATTGTTACCCGCCCCCACAGGCCGGCTTCGGCGATAATGCGGGAAATGCGGTATCTGGCCGGGACGCCGATGGACCTGAGCATGGCGACCAGCAGGTTGGTTTTGCCGGAGCACATCCCCCAACCCTTGCGGAGTGTCTCGGATGCCCGAACATCCCAGTCCTCCAGCCCGTAGGGCAGCTCTTTTACCGCGAAGAAAAGCCGCTGGAATTTCTGACCGGGTCGGCGGCAACCCGAGGTGATCTCCTCAGCCCTCGCCCGGATATCGGGACAGCGATCGAAATCGCACAGTCCGGTGGGCATCAGGTATTCTTCCCTGCCACAAGACATTTTTCGCCCGGCTCCTGCATCCTTGATGCTCAATCCAGTACCGCCTCCTCCCTGTACTCCGGGACCGATATCTTCCAGCCGGTGTTCTCGTTCAGAAAATCGGCAAAGCTGAAAGCCGTTTCCGGCTCCGAGTGTACCGCGAACGTGTGCCGGGGCGGAACACGGAGGCCGGAAAGCCAGCGGTAGAGTCCGTCCCGGTCGGCATGCCCCGAGAAGCCCTGTATCTGCGTAATGCGGGCCTTCACCGGGTACGTTTGTCCGAGTATGCGGATTTCTTTCGCTCCGTCGATTATCTGCCTTCCCAGCGTGCCGACTGCCTGGTAGCCAATAAAGAGTATTGTGCTCTCGGACCTCGAAATATTGGTGACCAGGTGGTGTTTAATCCTGCCCCCGGTGCACATCCCGGAACCAGCAATGATCATTACACTGCCCGGTATTCGATTGATGGCTTTTGACTCCTCGGAGGATGTCACCATCGTCAGGCCGGGGAAATCAAAAGGGGACCTGTTGGTGCGGAGAAGCCGCACCATCTCCCTGTCAAATAGATCGGGATGATGCCGGAATATACCGGTTATATTGATGGCCATCGGACTGTCGAGGAATACCGTGAGATTCGGGACCCTGCCGGCTACCAGGAGCTGGTTAAAGTAATACAGTATTTCCTGCGCACGTTCGAGAGCGAAGCTGGGTATGACTATGTTTCCGCCCGCCCGCACGGTAGACTTGATGACCTCTTCAAGCTCACTCTTGATGGTGTCCGAGCCTTCATGCAGCCGGTCCCCGTAGGTGGACTCGGTCACGACGTAGTCCGCGTCCTCCATGAGGACGGGGTCCTTGAGTATCGGCTTGTTCCAGCGGCCAAGGTCTCCCGAGAACAGTATCTTCCTCGCAGCCCCTTTCTGGCTGATCCTGAGCTCGACTATCGATGATCCCAATACGTGGCCGGCGTCATGGAAAGTCGCATTCATCCCCTTGCCCAGGCTGAGCGGCGTCCTGTAGTCGATGGGGGAGAGCCGGGGGAAGCACGCCCTGGCGTCCTCTGTTGTGTAGAGCGGGACTTCAGGGTAGGGGCCTGTCCTCTTCTCCCGTTCATGCCTCTTCTTCTTGAACTCGGCATCTTCTTCCTGGATACGAGCGGAATCCATCAACATGACCTGGACGATGTCCATTGTCGCCGCCGTGCAGTACGCCGGGCCCTGGAAACCTTCGCGAACAAACCTGGGGAGGAACCCGCTGTGGTCCAGGTGGGCATGGGTGAGAAGCACTGCGTCGATGCTTTCCGGCGGGACCGGGAACGGGTCCCAGTTCCTCTTCCTGTACTGTCGTTCCTGGTACAGCCCGCAATCGATAAGGACGCGAAGGCCATTGGCTTCTACGAGATGGCGGGAACCCGTTATATTCTGGGCCGCCCCGAGGAAACTGAGTTTGATCTGCAAGATGATTTCCTGGATTGTTGCCGGCGTTCTGACGTCGGGCCGTCAAAGTGATTGTAGATGAAACGAACTCTCATGACAAGGAGACTTCCTTTATATGAGTGCGCCGGAGGCGCGCAACGAGGTAATCTTGCTGATACTGGGAAAACACCGGGCGCTACTCAGGCTGGCATGGTAATGATTGGCAGATTGCCGCGTCCCGATGCAATCCGGAATCGCAAAGACGTGCTCACAGAGGCTTCGCTTCGTCGCAAAGACGTGGTTATGCGGCCGGAAGACCACGGCGTGGCATAGGGGCCCGCGCGCAATCCCCATCATTCCCAGAAATAGTACCGCTCGTACAGGGGAGTCATGCGCCAGGGTCAGGCTTCGCGGGCCTTTTGCTGGAGCTCGTAAAGCATGGTGATGGCTTCCAGCGGGGTCATGGAGGATATATCGAGGCCCAGAAGCTTGTCGAGAATGGCCGGCCTCTGTGCGAAAAGGGGAAGCTGCTCGTGCGGGACTCCGCCTTGGCGGCGCGCCGGACGGGACTCACTGTTATCCGTGTGGTTCTCAAGGTCGTTCAGTATTTCGCCGGCCCGGTGGACCACCGCCCGCGGCAGGCCCGCAAGCTGCGCCACGTGAATGCCGTAGCTCCTGTCCGCGCCGCCCGGTATGATTTTGCGCAGGAAGACCACCTTCCCGCCTTCTTCGGATACCGCTACGCTGAAGTTCTTCACCCCGGGCAGGAACTCGGCCAGTCTCACCAGCTCGTGGTAGTGCGTGGCGAACAGGGTCTTCGTCCCCAGCCGGGGGTGATTGTGAATGTACTCCACGACGGCCTGTGCGATCGAGAGCCCGTCATAGGTGGAAGTCCCGCGGCCGATCTCATCCAGGATGATCAGCGAGCGGGAGGTGGCGTTGTTCAGGATATTCGCCGTCTCCAGCATCTCGATCATGAAGGTGGACTGGCCGGTAACCAGGTCGTCCTGGAGCCCGACCCTGGTGAAAATGCGGTCGACAAGCCCGATTGTCGCCGACGCGGCGGGCACGAAGCTTCCGATCTGCGCCATGAGAACGATTATGGCTGCCTGGCGCAGGTAAGTGGACTTGCCGGACATGTTCGGGCCGGTGAGGATGATGAGCCTGGCATCCTCGTTTGCCAGGTGGAGGTCGTTGGGCACAAATTGCTCCTCTATCAGGGCCCTTTCAACCACCGGGTGGCGTCCGCCGGTGATGGTGATGGAGTCCCCGTCCGTCAACTCGGGGCGCGTGTAGACGTAGCGCTCGGCGGCCTCCGCGAAAGCCGAGAGGACGTCGATCGCGGCTATGGCGGCGGCGACCTCCAGCACGCGCTCGCTCGAATCCCCTGCCTGGCGGCATACCTGGCGGAACACAGCCGTCTCCAGGTCCGCGATCCTCGACTCGGCGTTGAGTATCAGCGACTCGTATTCCTTCAGCTGTGGCGTGAAGTACCGCTCCGCCCCCGCCAGCGTCTGCTTGCGGATATAGTCGTCGGGGACGCGATTAATGTGCGCGGAGTTGATCTCGATGTAGTAGCCGAAGACCCTGTTATAGCCCACCTTGAGCGATTTGATGCCGGTTCTCTCGCGTTCGGCCTGCTCCAGGTCGGCGATGTATTGCTTCGCATTCCGCGTCGCTGAACGAAGCTCGTCCAGCTCCGGCGAGAAACCCTCCCTTATCGCGTCGCCGGCCGCCAGGGTGGGAGGAGGTTCATCCACAACAGCCTGCGAGATAAGCGCGACGATGTCGTCGCACGGCCTCAGCCCGGAGCACAGCGATTCAGAGCTGGCCACCTCTTCCAGCAGGGCCTTCAGGCGCGGTACCTGCTCCAGGCTGCGGCGAAGCGACACCAGCTCCCTCGGCGTGCATATTCCCGACTTCGCCCTGTTTATCAGCCGCTCGATGTCGCTCAGCCTGCCGAGCAGCGACGTTACCTGCCCGCGCGCGGGCGAAAGAAGGCTTGCGACCGCCTGCTGTCGCTGCTTCAGCCGGTCCAGGTCCAGGAGAGGCTGGCCCAGCCACTTCTTGAGGAGCCTGCCGCCCATCGGCGTCCGGGTGAGGTCGATAACCGAAAGCAGCGAGCCGGACGAGAGCCCCAGGCGGCTGCTCTGGAAAAGCTCCAGGTTGCGCCGGGTCTGCGCGTCCAGCGTCATGTAAGACTCGACGGAGTAAGTGGCCAGCCCGTTTATCTGCGGAATAGCGCTCTTCTGGGTCTGCTCGAGGTAGTGCAGAATAGCCCCTGCAGCACGCACAGCCAGCGGCAGGTGGGCGCAGCCATAGCCCTCAAGGGACGCCGCCCCGAAGGTATCGAGCAGCGTCCGGGCGGCGACATCCTCCTCGAACCATTCGCCGTCCAGCTCGGTGACGGCCCCGCAGGCCCACGATGCCGGCAAACCGCCCCCGCGCGGCGCGAGCAGCTCGGAAGGGTGCAGCCTTTCCAACTCCAGGGGCGCTCTCTCATAGGGAAGCTGGGTGGCGGCGAACTCGCTGGTGGTGATGTCCACATAGGCGATGCCGGCCTGCTCCCCCTCCAGGATCACCGCCGCCAGATAGTTATTCGTCTTCGTCTCCAGGAGGCCGGGCTCCACGACAGTCCCCGGCGTTACCACCCTCACCACTTCCCGGTCGACGATTCCTTTGCCCGGCTTCGGCTCTCCCATTTGCTCGCAGATTGCGACCTTGTAGCCCTTGCCGATGAGCCTGGCCAGATAAGAGTCCAGGGCGTGATAGGGGATGCCGGCCATGGCAAAGCGCTGCCCCTTGCCCATCTCGCGCGAGGTGAGCGTGATCTCGAGCTCGCCGGCAACAAGCCTGGCATCATCGTCGAAGGTCTCGTAGAAGTCGCCCAGCCGGAAAAACACGATCGCCTGCGGGTACTTGCGCTTGATCTTCAGGTACTGGGCGCGTACCGGGGTGGCTGTTTGCCTCGAGGTCATAATCGTTCCAATCCTGCGGCTATTCTACAGGAAACCCCTCAAAAAAAGCGAGCCCGACCCGCCCGGCTTGCGTGCCGGGATGGTATAATAGACGTTCGGGTTGCCTTTTTTGCGATCGAGGTAAAGATGCCGCTCAAAGCTGTTGTTTCTGATTGGAACGGGACGCTCATAGCTTACCCGGATGAGAGCCCGATGCTTATGCGGATCGCAACGGACATCTTCAAGTCTTGCGTTCCGTACCGCCCGCTGAAGATGGCCGAAATTCTCCGCACAAGGCGAATACTCCGTAACCTGCACGCCGAGCTGGACCGTGACCGGCAGGCTGTCATCAGGGATATGTTCAGGGTCTATAACGAACGTATTATTAGAGGCACGCCGATGCGTGTAATCCACGATTCGATGGACAGGTTCTGCCGGTCCCCTGATACCCAGGCAAAGCTGGAGATGAGGCTCATCCGGCCGATCAGGAGATGGCGCGAATCGGGAATGATGACGGGTATCGTCTCCGCGGGCTACAGGCACGGTATCGAGAAGGCACTGGGATTCGCCGGGTACCGCGATTATTTCGATTTTTGCCAGGCCGAGGATATCAAGCACAATGACGGGCACGCGGTGGAGTTCGGTCTCGAAATATACAAGAAGAAACACATCCATCTCGCCCGGCTGCTGGAGGACAGAAACATGGACCCCCGGCATGCCGCCTACGTCGGAGACACCGATGACGACGAGTCATGTTTCCAGGTCGTGGGGTATCCGATCGTGTCCTTCCTCGCCCCCGGCGATGTAAAGGAGAGGTTCGCCCGGAAGTACAGGGCCTTCGTCCCCGAAAGCGAAGAGGAGCTGGACAGGTACCTGGAGGATAAGCGCGCCGAGGATTGATCCGGCACCCGCCTGCGATCGGGGCGTGTAGCGGCGGGCCTTGGGCCGCCTGGGGTAGCGGTGTGGTGGGAAGAGGAAATGCGAAACTCGAAACAAATTCCAAATTCGAAAGGACGTGATAGAGGCGTTTGCGTGCGAAAGACCGCCTTGGGCGCTGCGCGTATATTATGTCTTTGCGAGCCTGCGAAGCA
>JACUUS010000135.1 GCA_014859215.1 Dehalococcoidia bacterium
TCCATACTGAGAAGCTTTACCTTGCCCCTGCTGTCCGAAAGCCTTACCTCGTTCAGGTCCGTGTCCACCAGCCTGAATTCCGGAGCCTTCTGCCCCGTTTTCAACTCGACGCCGACCAGCGTTACCGGTTTTCCGTTGAATGTCAGCACTCCTCTTCTTTCTTCCACCTCGGCCTCCTGAACCTTCAGCTACATTTCGCCGTAGAAGTATTCATCATAGAAAAGCTCAAGCAGCCGCTTATGCCGGAGCTCTTCCCGGACAATGCGCTCGCACAGCTCTCTCGCCTCCCCTGTCTGGAGAAGGTGCATCATGCGCGAATAGAACTCCACCGCGGACTGCTCCCGCTTCATGGCGAATATGAGGGTATCCTGCAGGCCCGCACCTTCCAGCTTATCCGCGCCCTCAAGGTACTCGCTTATCCTGAGTGTGCCTGCTTCTTCCCTGCCCGATTGGCGAGTTCCGGTGCCGGACGCCATGAACTCCTGTAGCATCTCGTAGTGCCGGCGCTCGCCCTCCGCGAGCTCACGCATCAGCGTCTTTGCGCCGGGGTCGTCGGTCTGGCTCTGCCCGGCTTCGTAGAACGCCTGGGAGGCGATCTCCTTCATCATCGCCGCTTCCAGGAGCTCGGCTACCTCGTTCCGCACTTCCATCACCTAATCCTCCATGGACACGGGATAGCCCGCCGCCCGCCAGGCCGTCATGCTTCCCAGGACATTGTAGACCTCCCGGAAACCTTCCCGCAGGAGGATACTACCGCCCATGCCCGCGCGCCTCCCCGTGCTGCAGACCATGGCTACCGGTTTTTCCCTGGGAATCTCGGCCATCCTTTCAGGTATATGCCCGACGTAGACATGCATCGCGCCCTCTATGTGACCGGAATTCCATTCATCGTCTTTCCTGTCATCGAGCACAATCATGTCCTCACCCCGGTCAATCATCGCCTTCAAATCGTGCACATCGATCACCTGCATGCACTCGGTGGGGAAGCCCATATTGTACCAGCCTTCTATGCCACCTTTGAGGTAGCCCGATACCCGGTCGTAACCGACCCGCACCAGGTAGCGGACAGCGGTTTCAAGCTCGTGCTGGTCTTCAAGAATAAGCAGTATCGGCCTGTCGTAAGGCAGGAACCAACCCGCGAACAGGGCAAGTCCCCCAAGCCATATACTGAACGAGTCCTTGATGTGGGCCGCGACGAAAGAGGTCGGTGAGCTGGTATCGACGACGACAGCGCCTTTCTCGATTTCGCTCTTGAACTCCCGCGCGGTCAGAGGAACAGGTATGGGCAGATTCTTGAGCAGGGGCGGCCCCTGCAGGTTCCACTCGTGCATCTGCGTGAAGTAGGGAGGTGTCTCCGGTTTTTCGGCCAGCTTGCGCTTCACGAACTCCTCCCGGTCTGCAACCTGCAATGCGGGATTCTGCTGCCGTTCAATGCCGAGTGTGCTTTCGTCCCTGTCGGCTATTCTCAAGCCGCACACCGAGCCTGCGCCGTGTGCCGGGCACAGGATTGTGCCATCTCCGAGAGGTAGGATAGCGCCGAAGATGCTGTCGTACAGGGCGCCCGCCATCCTGGGAACCTCCGCCTCCCCATTAAGGTCCGTGCGCCCCACATCCCCCACGAACAAGGCGTCACCCGTGAAGACCAGTACCGGGACCTCCCCGGAAGACGGCTCCCGGAGAACGTAAGACATGCTCTCATCGGTATGGCCGGGGGTATGGACAGCCCTGAGCTCGAGCCCCCCGATCTCAAATTCCCGGCCGTTCTCGATCCTGGTGCCGTAGCCCCAGTCGCTGCGGGGACCATGAAGGACCTCGGCCCCGGTCAGCCTGCTCAACTCTGCAGAGCCTATAACATAGTCCTCATTCCGATGTGTCTCGAAAATATACTTGATCTTAACTCCTTCCTTTTGAGCAACGTCCACGTACACATCGCAGTCGCGCCGGGGGTCTACCAGGGCGGCTTCGCTTCTGGAGGCAATGAAATAGGAGTTGTGCGCGAGGCCTTCAGACTTGATTCTCTGGAAGAGCATCTATCACCTTCCGGGTGCGAGGTCGAGCACCGGCTCCACTCAGGTCGCCTGTATGTGCACGTTTAATGTTAGCGCCCGTAGCGTCAACAAATCATAAAATAGTATCTGCAAAAGATCAAAAACTTCTCACATTTCGCCGTTCCGCAGCAGCGAAGGTACAACGCGAGTCCTGGCTCCAGGTTCCGACCATACAGAATTTGTAACGAATTTGAAATTATTTGTTCGCCGTTTTTATGACTTCTACACGCGGAAAGAGCTAATATCTCTCCGATAGTGCCGGGCCTGACAGGTCTGCTATTGACGCCGGACCTGGCGAGCATGAATGAAGTATTGCAGTCCCGCCAGGCGCGACTCTGCCAGACAGCAGCTTCCGGCCTGAGCAGCAGCCTCGTGCCTTCTGAGCGGTGAACGCGGGCTATTTCCTGAGAATATATGCGCTTGACCGGGACTTCACGCCTCCGGGGGGAACACAGGGAGGATTTGCCCAGGGCCATCTTGGAGGAGGCCGAGCTGGTCGCAGTCTACAGCAGAGAGTAATCCTCGTATTACGCCGGGTCCTCGTCGGAAAAATAGTTCAGAAAGTGGTAACGTTAAATAAAGTGAAGCTATGCCCATCATAAAGGTCAGAAATGCCGTCAAGAGATTCGGCCCGGTTCTCGCCGTGGACGGTGTGAACCTCGACATCAACCATAGAGAATGCTTCGGCCTGCTGGGACCCAACGGCGCCGGCAAGACCTCGCTTGTACGGATGATAATAGCCTCTTCCCCGGTCACCGAAGGCGAAATATGGATTGACGGCAAGGATATCCAGAAATCCGCGCGCGAAATCAAGGCAAGACTGGGTGTTGTCCCCCAGGAAGTGAACCTGGACCCCGACCTTACGGTATACGAGAACCTCATAGTGTTCGCACGGTATTTCAGCCTGCCCGGCGCCGCGGCCAGGCAGCGCGCACTGGATAGCCTGGCGCTTTTCGAGCTGCTTGAGAAGAAGGACGCCAAGATAGAGGAACTCTCCGGCGGCATGAAAAGGAGACTTCTGATAGCCAGAGGGCTCATCAATCACCCGAGCGTATTGATCCTGGATGAGCCCACGGTAGGCCTCGACCCGCAGACCAGGCACATGGTCTGGCAGAGGCTGGACTTGCTCAAACGCCAGGGCGTCACCCTGCTCCTGAGCACCCAGAACATGGACGAGGCAAGGCGTTTATGCGACCGGGTAGCCATCATGAACGAGGGAAAGATAATCGCGCTCGGATCGCCCCAGGAGCTTCTGAACAGGTACGGTGGAAACCAGGTCCTGGAAGCCCGCCCGCATTCGTCTGAACGAAAGGGATCTATCCTGTCAAGACTCAGCGAACTGGGGCTTGACTGGCAGGAAATAGAGGACTTTGTCTTCATCTTTCAGAACGACGGGCAGGGACTGGATGACGAGCTCAAGCGGGAGCTGTCTATAATAGATCAGCATGAGGCGAACCTGGAGGACGTATTCCTCAAGCTCACTGGAAGGTCGCTCAACGAATAATGGACTTTGCCGGCACATTCCGCATGTGGCAGCGGAACAGGGATGTATTCATCAAGCTCTGGAGGAGCGAGCTGCTCGGCTTCTTCGCAGAGCCGATCCTTATCCTGCTCATAATGGGCGTGGGACTCGGTACCTACATCGCGCTCGAGCAGGAGAGTTACATTGAGTTCATCGCTCCTGGAATCGTGGCCGCTTATACCATGTTCAGCGCGAGCTTCGAATGCACCTACGGCAGCTTCATCCGCATGAAACACCAGAAGACTTACGACGCGATAATCGCCACGCCCCTGAGCATTGAGGATGTGGCTGCCGGCGAGATTATCTGGGGGGCCACGCGCGCTCTTCTAACAGGCGTCGTCATACTCATCGTGATAAGCGCTTTCCGCCTGGTAGACTCCGTGTGGGCCCTGGCAGCTATTCCTCTTGCGCTGCTGACGGGCTTGATGTTCTCATCGATCGCCCTGTTCTTCACGTCTATCGCGCCCGCGATCTACAGCTTCAACTACTATTTCACGCTCTTCATCACGCCAATGTTCTTCTTCAGCGGTGTCTTCTTCCCACTCGATTCCTTCCCGCCGGTCATCCAGCGCCTTGCCTGGATCGCCCCCTTGACCCCGGCCACAGACCTGACGAGGGCCGTCATCACCGGAAACCCGGGGCAGGGAGAATGGTGGGGACTGGGGATCATGTTCGGGCTGACTGCGATTTTCTTCCCGCTGTCCCTCTATACCCTGAAGCGGCGTCTCTTCAAGTAGAAAAGCCTGCTAGGCGCGACCGAATCGGCCGAACTTTGTCCGTTCAGTAAGAAGAGCCTTAATGTCTTCCTGCTTGAATCTGCGATCGCCGCGGACTCCGATCCGGTACACCTTGATCATTCCACTGTCGCCCCAGCGCCTGAGCGTGTTGCTGTGAACGTTCAATAACCGGCTTGCTTCTCTAACGGTCAGCAAATTATTGACCACTTCTCCCCTGCTCCTGTCCTTCCTGTGATTACCATCGCGCTCCTTGTACATACCCTGCCTCCAGATGACTACGTTTTCAATCGGAAAAATCTCAAACTCTACCGGGCCTGAACCGGAATCCGATTGCCTTGCCGGCTCACGCCAGGAAACACGCTCCCCTGGTCAGGGGACGTGACTAATTCGCCATATCGCGGCCCTCTTCCTGGACTTGGCGGTCCGCCGACCAGCCGCCGCGGTCCCACAGGCTTTCCGGCACTCCCGTTTCAAGCTCGTAATAGGAAGGATAGCGACCTCTCAGCAGGGGCATATGGTCCCGTCTCAACAGCGGGATTTCCAGCTCGTGCTCGCTCGCTTTCAGGCCTTTCCTGTAGCTGTTCTGGGGGTCCAGGCAGATCAATGCCGCGTCGGGAATTCCCTTGCTCTGTACCAGGACCTTGAAGCTGCCGAGACCTTCCTCGCGGATAAGTTCGAGCATTGAAAACCTGTTGGCAAGATATTCGGCGTTGCTGAGGCCCTTCCGGCCCAGGGCGTCGATAAAGGCATCTATGCCCAGGTTCTGCAGGAACTCTCGCTGGCTGCACAGCGCCTCGAAATGGAGACCGTTCCTCTCTCCGGCCATGACAGCGCTGGTGAAGTCTACGTGTGTCGTCATATCCTGCGTGCCGACCCGCACAAAGGGGTCCTCGCCGCACATATGCCTGTAGTACGTCATGAGCGTCCCCCGACGCCTCTCGGGCGCGTAGAGGTCCCTGGCTGTATGACCGTAGTCGATGGTCAATACAAGCCCTCGTTTCAGCCTGTCCGCGACCCGGCTCATCCAGGGCGCGACATTGAGGTTGATCTCGGTCTGGTACCCCTCGGGGAGCACTATGCCCTCCTCGGCCAGAATCTCCAGGAATAACGGCGATGATGGCGGTCCGGCGACCTCGACAAACTCACCATCCGCCAGGTCAACATAGACTTCCTGCAGGCTTCCATCACGCACAGCCACACGATTGGCCGGGAACGAATCAAGCAGCTCGTTAGACAGGAAGCAGCCGGTCACATCCAGCATCGCCTCCCTGAAAAGCGGCTCCGCCGGCATATGCCGGCCTCGCTGCACCAGGTCAACGGAATCCCTTTCCTCCGCGATGTAAGTTACGGCGGCGCTGAACTCCGGCTCGGTGCGCGCGCTGTAAGAAAGGATATCGTCGGCCAGGAGGCCTTTCCCCGCCCCCATCTCGACCACCGTGAAGTCCGCCGGGCAGTCGAGGATTCTCCATAGCTGCTCTAACTGGACCGCGACCAGGGCCGCGAAAATGGGATGCGTTGCCGGGCTGGTAAAGAAATCACCTTGCGCTCCCACTCTCTGTCGCGCCGAGGTGTAGTAGCCACGGCCGGGAGCATAGAGCGCCGTTTCCATGAACTCAGCCAAGGTTATCTTCCCCGAATTCCGTATCCGTTCCTTAAGTAGTGCCGCGACGTCATTCATGCTTCATGTCACAATCCTATACTAGCTTAACAAAACTACGCATAAACTGTTAAGTACTTTGCTAGGAGAAAATCGCGTTTTGGCAGTAGTCTTGTAGAAAAATAGGTGTCTACTGAGTACTAAGGTA
>JACUUS010000136.1 GCA_014859215.1 Dehalococcoidia bacterium
TTCCCTACTCGTACACCTTCTCCTCTTCCTCACCGGCTTCCGCCGCGTCGGCCTCAACATCGCGGCCCTCTTCGGTCCGTCCAAGGAGCTCGCGGTAGTACTCATGCTGGATTATGAGGTCCATGATCTCGTTGATCCCGGTCCAGATCATCGCCAGCCTGGTATCACGCAGCATGCGCTCTATGGGGTAGACGCTGGTATAGCCGATGCCTCCCATGACCTGCATCGCGTCGTTGACCACCTCCCAGGCCATTCCGGTGCAGAACTTCTTTGACTCCGAGACCAGTCGGCGGCAGAGGCCGGGTTCTTTCCCGCCATCGACCGCCTGCGCGGTCATCCGCACCAGCGCCGACGCGGCGTCGATCCTGGTTACGCTGTCAGCGACCTTAAAGCTGACCGCCTGGAAGTCCCTGATTTTCGAGCCAAACGCCTTGCGCTTGTCGCTGTACCTGGCGGCGATCTCGATCGCTCCCCGCGCCGTGCCGATAATACCCGCCGCGCTGGTCAGCCTTTCCGGGATCATCATCCTGTAGAAAATCTCCCCGCCCTGTCCTTCCCGGCCCACCAGGTTCTCCGCGGGTACACGTATGTCCCTGAACAGTATCCTGCCCGCGCCGCCGCCCCTGGTCCCCATCAGCCCGTACAGATGCTTCACCTCCACGCCCATGTCCTTCTCGACTATGAACATGCTGAGCGAGTCCCGCGCCGGGACGTCCACCCCCGTGCGGGCGTAGACCAGGAAGAAGTCCGCGCCTTCCGCGCCTACGACGAAACGTTTCTGCCCTCTCAGGACGTAGTCCGCACCGTCTCTACGAGCCACAGTCGTTGCGCCGAAGAAGTCGGAGCCGCCCCTGGGCTCCGTCAGCGCCTCCGCACAGCACAGCTTCGCTTCCACCACGGGACGGAGGTATTTCTGTTTCTGTTCCTCGCTGCCGAACTGCTGAAGCGCCTCACCGCAGATGCTTACCAGCGAGTAGAGACATCCCAGGGAAAGCGGGAGCATACCGCCCTCTTCCAGGGCCACCACTTCCTCCCACCAGCCCACTCCCCTGCCCCCGTACTCGGGAGTGAACCGGAGGCCGAGCAGCTTCCTCCTCGCTCCTTCTTCCAGGAACTGACGCGGATACCTGACTTTGTCGGCGTCCATATCCAGCAGAAGCTGTCGAGGTACGGTCTTGACGAATTCCCTCATCTCCGCCTTGATTTTCCTCTGGCTTTCCGTTAACAGCGCCTCAATCATCTCTATACCTCCCCTCTTCTCTGACCGGTCCGTAGATTATATCCCTTTGACTGACAATGCCGCAAAGGGGTATTATACTCCGCAAGCGAAAGACCGAACCGACGAGGAACGGGGGCGCAATGCCACGAGGTGGTTATGCCGGGAGAATTCTTCGAGTCGACCTTTCCTCAGGGCAAGTGAGTGATGAGCCGACAGACCTGTATTCGGACGACTTTGTCGGCGGCAGGGGCATTGCTGCGAAGATTTACTGGGACGAGGTCCCGCCGCATATTGACGCGTTCAGTCCGGACAACCGGCTGATAATCATGACCGGACCTCTTACCGGCGTACCCGGCTTCGGCGGACGCTTCCAGGTATGCGGCAAGTCGGCTTTGACGAACAGGTTCTCTTTCTGCAATCTGGGCGGCTCCTGGGGCGCCCGCCTCAAGGAAACGGGTTACGACGGGATCGTTATCCAGGGAAAGGCAGAGCGCCCGGTCTATTTGCGAGTGGACCATGACAATGTCGAGATAAGGGACGCTTCCTTTTTGAAAGGGCGCACCGCCTTCTACACCGAGGAAAAGCTCAAAGAGACGCTTCGCGAACCATTATGGGTGCTCGCCATCGGGCCTGCCGGCGAAAACCGGGTTGTTTTCGCCACTTTCCTGGCATCGGACAACTCCACGGGCGGCGGCGGGCTGGCAGCGGTGATGGGGGATAAGAACCTCAAGGCCATAGCGATCAAGGGCGGAAACAGGAAGATACCTGTCGCCGACCGGCAGAGGCTTGCCGCGGTTCGAGCACGGATCAGCGATCTGAGGCGCGACCTGCCTGAATCGATGGCCAGCATGGGAATGATCCCTTCCCCGGTTCTTAAGAAGACTTACTGCAATGGCTGCCCCAGCGGCTGCCTCAGGGCAGGCTACGAGAAGCACGATGGGGCAAAAAGGAAATTCATGTGCCAGGCGGCGCTTTTCTATATTACCCGTGCGCTCCGTTATTACGGGGAAGAGACCAACGTGCCTTTTGAAGCCACGGAGCTTTGCGATGACTACGGTCTGGACACCCGCTCCACCGAGACCATGATCATGTGGCTGAGCAGGTGCCACCGAAACGGCATCCTCACCGAGGAGAAGACCGGGATCCCGCTGTCAAGAATCGGCAGTGAAGAGTTCATCAGAACCATGGTGGAGAAAATCTCCTTTCGCGAGGGATTCGGGGACCTGCTCGCCGGTGGTACTCTCAAGGCAGCGGAGAGGCTGGAGCACGAGGCGCAGGCACAGATCAAGGACTACATGGCCAGGACAGGCGAGAACGCAGTATACGGGCCCAGACTGTATATTACCACGGGAATATTTTACGCGGTCGAGCCGAGGCTCCCCATCCAGCAGTTGCACGAGGTCAGTATCCCCGCACTGGCATGGGCCCTGCGAGTTCAAGGTATCAAGGACATATTCGTAAATTCTGATGTGCTCAGGGAGATGGCAAAGAGGTTCTACGGCACCGAGGCAGCGGTGGACTATTCAACGTATGAGGGGAAGGCCCAGGCCGCCGCCAGGATCCAGGAGCGTGCGTACGCCAAAGAGAGCCTTATCCTCTGCGACCTGTGCTGGCCGATCTATTTCTCGAAGACGACGCCCGACGGTGCGGGAGACCCGTCGGTCGAAAGCCAGGCATACTCGGCAGTGACCGGCAGAGACCTCGATGAACAGGGCCTCTACAAGGTGGGAGAAAGGGTACTCAACCTCCAGAGAGCTATCCTGGTTAGAGAGGGACACCGGGGCAGGGAGCACGACCTCCTCGATGAGTTCGAGTACACGACGCCGCTGAAGGGAGATTTCGGCAACCCCGACTGCATCGTGCCTGGAAAGAAGGGCGAAGTCTTCTCGCGGCTGAACCTGGTTGTGGACCGGGAAGAGTTCGAGAAGATGAAGGACGATTTCTACCGGCTTCGAGGCTGGGATGCAGCCAGCGGTTTCCAGACAAAGGCCCGCCTCAAAGATCTGGGGCTTGAGGATATCGCCGGCGTTCTCGCGGAGGACGGGCTCGTCAGGTAGGCGCCGATCATGGCGCGGCAGGCTCGCCCGTGCCCGCCTCGTCTTCAGCCCTGGCGACGGCATTCAAGTACTTGATGATGTCGACTATGGTCGCTGTCAGAGGGACTATCAATATCAGACCGATGAAACCGGCCAGGTAGGCGCCGAGCACGAGCAGGAACAGCACAAAAACCGGGTGTATCCTCATATACTCCCCCTGAATCTTGGGGGCAAGGACATTACCCTCGAAAATCTGGATGCCGAAGTACAGTATCAGTACCCACACGATCTGTTCCGGGGCTACGGCCAGCGTGACCAGCACCGCCACGGCTCCGGTCAGCCAGGGCCCGAGCACGGGAATGAGCTCACCGACACCATACAGGGCCGCCAGCGCGGGAGCATAGGGAATCCCGAGAAAGTAGAGGCCGAGAAAGGCGGTCAGGCCCACGAAGAACCCCATCAGCAGCTCCGCCCGGATGTAGCGTCCAAGTACCCTTTCGATTATCCTTACGATGTCGCGCACATATCCCCGGAGCCACTCCGGGAAGGCCGCGTAGAACCCCCGGGAAAGCTTGTCAGAGTCTTTCAAGAGGTAATAGAGCACCAGCGGAAGAGCGGCAAAACCGAGAATAAGGTTGATGGAATCGGCTACAAAGGAGAAGACGTTCGCCACAGCCCCCTGTATCGCGTCGATGACTGTTTCCGTCGCCCCCCCGGCGAAGTCCTCCAGCGGTTCCCTCAGACCTTCCGGAAGCCGCCCGATCCAGTCCTGAATGGTGTCAATGAGGTCCTGTATGAACTGAGGCGCGGCTTCTACCAGCGCCGCGACGGCATCCACAATGGCCCCGATTACCACATAGCCGAAGCTGCCCAGGACTGCAAGTATGAGGAGCGCCACGAATATTATGGCGATTATTCTGCCGGCCTGGTGCCATTTCAGGAAGCGAGGCAGCTTCCTCTCGATCCAGGAGATAACAGGTTCAAGCAGGTACGCAAGGATAAGACCCAGCGCGAATGGAAGCAGTATGGTCCACCAGGCGTATGCCAGCCACGCGACGACGATTAGCGCAACGGTGAGGAAGACCAGGCGCCAGTGCTGTTGGAAGACGTGAACGACCCTGCTCAATTAGACCTGCCGATCCCCCTATCTTCGTAGGGGAATTCTACGGTCTTTTCATGAAGAAGTCATAACAACTGCGTCCGAAAGATATAAGTTTTCTAACATTTTGGGATTAGTACCCAGTGAAACCGCATATCCCTCGATCCCGCTATTGCATTAACGTGCCTGAAGGCTTATTCTGTGCCCGTCAAACAAAGAAGGAAGGTTGATAATGGACAGTCTGGAAGAAATTGCGAAACAGCTCAAGGATTTCAGGGGCGAAGCGGCCAAACAGGTGAAGGAGCTGAGAACCGAGATCGCCGAGCTGAGAAAGACCCAGGAGAAGATACTGGCTGCGCTCAATATCCCGGCTGGCGTACCTGCCGCCGTTCCCAGGCGAGCCCCCGAAGAGGAGGAGGAGCACGCCCCGTTCCTGGCATACTGCTCGCAGTGCTTCGAACGGCGCCCCGTTGTTGATCCGGCGCAGGTCACTCTCGCGGACGGCAGCCTTGCCACCCAGGGGAAGTGCGCCGCTTGCGGCGCCGTCATTTTCCGCATGGCCACGATGACAGGCGTCCTCATTACCGATGCCGCCTCTCAACGACCCGGCATGCGCGATCGGAAGAAGGAGAAGAGAGAGGAATAGAGACCGGTCAAGGTGACAGGAATTAAAGACGTTGTTCCGTTCGGGTCGCCTCCACTTAATGAGACGCGCAGTCTCAATCTGAGTCTCAATCTGAGTCTATCGCCTTACCGGTACCTGTGAATCACCCTGCCGCCCTTGATGCTAAAACCCATGCCGTGGAAGAAGCCTCCCTGCGTCTCCACCGGAGCGAGGGCGTCCAGTTCCTCCACATCAGACCGGAAGAACCGCACGTCCGCGTCGCCCGCCCAGACATCGGCTACCGCGACGTCCGCAACCTGGCTCACCGCCAGTTCGTGCACCGCCGGCCTCGACGGGTCCTCGATATCCGGGAAATGTCGCATCAGGTAGAACCTGACCGCCGGAAGCTCGGAGGAGTCCGCGGGCCGGGTCAAAGTGAGTGAACCCTCCACGAGCCTCTCGCCGTGCGACTCGCAGATGCCTTTCAGCCTGGCCCCCGGCCGCCTCCCGCCCACCCTGGGATTAAGCTCATTCAATTTCGTACGGCAAATTCGGGCAAGTTTCTTTGGGAAGCCCTGCACAAAACCCCGCATCAGGGTGAAATCGTTGTCCACCCAGATATAAGGCACGATGTAACCCGGCTCGCCGCGGAAGCTGCACTGAAGCATTATCACGCATTCCTGGTAGACCGTCCTCTCGGGATTTGTGAAGACAAGATCAGGATTAGATTCGCTGACCGAGACCCATTCCACGAACCATACGATCCCCTTTCCCGGCTCCGGACCCATCTCCAGCGGCGGCGGAACTAACTCGCGGGCCTTCTCCTCAGCGGTGCGAAAGACCAGCTGCATCACTTCGCCGCCGTAGTACCAGGGAGGCGATTCGACCAATGAAGCTGCCCCTTTCGGAGTCAGAGGAAGCGTATAGCCCTTCAGCGGAAATCCCTCAGTCGCCATTTTGACCTCCAGTTCACCCTGTCAGCCTCCGGGCCGCAGGTGTTACTCCCGAATTATACGTCACCGGGCGGCCCCATTTCTATCGCGTGACCAAGCAGAAAGCCGGGAATACAGCGCAGCGCGGGGCTGCTTGACAATCCTTCCCGCGTGTGATAACGATAATCCAAAG
>JACUUS010000287.1 GCA_014859215.1 Dehalococcoidia bacterium
AGAACGGCCACGTACCGGTGGACATCGCGACCCCTCTCTTTCAGGCCCAGGATTGGATAGACAACCAGTTGGCCCGGTCCGTGATATGTGATGTCTCCACCCCTATCTGTCCGGACTACGCTTATTCCTCTCCGCGCAAGCTCCTCTTTCGAAACAAGCATGCTTTTTTCTCCCCGGTATGCGCCCAGGGTAATCACAGGGTGGTGCTCGAGAAGAAGCAGAGTATCAGCGATCTGACCTTCGATGCGGCAACGGACGAGATCATTCTGCAAATCCAAAGCAGTCAAGTAGTCTATCGCACCCAGATTCAGGACCCAGCAACTGCCGGACTCGAAGCGGCAAAGCAGGTCTTCCTGCATGAAGACCCATCCCCGGATGCTGCTCCTGCTGGTCTCCCGAATCATGATTGCTCCTACCCCACCTGGTTCTTTGAGGCTGAAGCTATTCTACCACACATCCTGATTGAGTGCAGTGACGGCTTGGACCAGGGTGACAATTTACCTTCTTATTCCGATCGGTGCCGTGATACGGTGAACGCTGTCCGGCTTTCAGCCTGAAGCCCGGCCCTCTCTGGTAGCAGTCAAAGCGCTCTCGTTGTCTATTCTTCAAAAAGGAGCGGGGCGCGAGGATGTAATTGCTTCCTCTAAGGGAACAAAAGCGCGTTTTGTGCGATTCTATTGTTGAAGCTAAACGAAGCTAAACGAAGTCGCAAGCGCGGCTGTAGCTTCTCGCACCTTACCAAACACGGGCAAGCGGTTCTCAGGTGGTGCTATGCCTGTATCACCGAAGCCGCGAACGTCACACAGGCCGATTAAGCCCTGCCTTGCAAGGCGATACAGGCCGATTCTGGGGCTTCAGGAGTCACAGGACGGCATATAAGGTAAGGCAAGGCCGAAAAGCCCGTTGAACCGCTCGTTATAGCCTTGTGCGGGACAAGCGGGGCATACGCGGGAATACAAACGAAAGTGAGTGTACCGCTTATGAGTTCACCGAACTACATCAAGTCCCTGCTCAAGCCCAACGGCCAAAAGCCCGCCGGACGGAAAGTCTGGAGCGTTGACCTTGAGACTGTCTGGCT
>JACUUS010000137.1 GCA_014859215.1 Dehalococcoidia bacterium
GGCTGAGCTAACCAAAGCTAATAAGGGAGTCTGCCTACTAATCCTTGACAGTAACTTTCTTTTCCCCCATATTGACAATGCCTGATCCTGCGTGTTAATCTGCGCTAGAACAAGAGTTCGGAACTGGCAGGCACTTCCCTCAAGCGGGTTTTCTCCCGCAAGACAAATGCTGAGAGGTTAACGGATGAAGGACTACGAACACGTCATCAGGTACGCGAACGGCGAGATTCTTCCCCGCAAGGCACTTTCTCTGAAACAGAGGCGTATTCTGGCGTTTCTCCGCCAATTCCGTGAAGAAAAAGACTACCCTCCCACTATTCGGGACATCGTAAGGGGCTGCGGAATAAGCTCGACCTCGGTCGTTGACTACAACCTGAATGTTCTGGAGAGGGAGGGGTACATCCGGCGGGACCGCGAGGTATCGAGAGGAATTGAAGTCCTGGACAGGGAGCGGAGCCGCGTAGTACGGGTGCCGCTGATCGGCTGTATTGCTGCCGGGGAGCCAATGCCGGTTCCCACTTCTGATACCTGGGAACTTGAACCGCTGGAAACAATCGAGGTCAGCAGCGATCTTACCAGGGATAGGGACTGGGTGTATGCGCTGAGGGTGAAGGGGACCTCGATGATTGACGCCTTGATTAGTGACGGCGATATCGTAATCATGCAGCAGGCGAATACCGCGGGAGACGGGGATATGGTAGCGGCATGGCTCAAGAACGAGGGAGAGATAACCCTCAAGAAGCTTTACCGTGAAGCGGACCGCGTGCGCCTCCAGCCTGCCAACTCCCAGATGAAGCCGATCTTTACGGAAGCCGGCAATGTAGAGGTCCAGGGCAGGGTTGTGGGGGTTATCCGGCACATTCAGTAAATGCGTGCTCGCTCAAGATTGGCTTCTCTTTCCACACCAATCCCTGAATATCGATATTGCCCCTCGTATTGACTAACCTGAATCCAGTACATAGACTAATGGCGTTACGTGCAGAAGAAGGAGGCCCGGCATGGAATGGGGCATGGCCAATCGGATGGCGCAGTTGATTCAGGCAGACGGACACTGTTTGTTCCTGCCCGTTGATCACGGTTATTTCCAGGGTCCCACAAGGAAGCTTGAACAGCCCCGGAAAACGCTTGAACCTATTATGCCTTATGCGGACGCTTTATTCATAACCAGGGGCGTGCTGCGGTCGAGCGTTGACCCCGATAACTCGAAACCGATAATTCTCAGGGTCTCAGGCGGCACAAGCGTAATCGGCAAAGACCTTGCCAACGAGGGTCTTTCCACGTCGATGGAGGAGGCGATTCGGCTCAACGTGGCGGCTGTAGGGATCTCCATATTCGTGGGCAGTGACTATGAAAAAGAATCGCTGCTGAACCTTGCCAAACTGGTCGACGAGGGCGAACGGTACGGCATACCCGTCATGGCGGTGACCGCGGTAGGCAAGGAGCTGGAGAAACGCGACGCCAGGTACCTGGCCCTGTGCAGCCGCATAGCTGCCGAGCTGGGGGCGCGCGTGGTGAAGACATACTGGTGCCAGGATTTTGACAAGGTTACCGGCGGATGCCCGGTCCCGGTCGTAATGGCAGGCGGTCCAAAAGTGAACACTGAAAAAGAAGTATTCGACTTCGTGCATGACGGCATACAGAAAGGCGCGGTCGGCGTGAACCTGGGCCGCAATATATGGCAGAATGAGTATCCGGTGGCGATGATCAAGGCTCTGCGGGCTGTAATCCACGAACACGCGAGCGCCGAAGACGCCCAGCGAATTTACGAAAGTCCGCAGAATCGCGGCAACTGACAGATCCTGATCCCCCAGAAGCCGGTCAGCGCCGAAACCAGGTTTCACATCGGCAACGGGGTGCTGTCCGGCGTTCCCGACCCTTGAACTCGTGTGCTCTGGAAGTCATCCTGGAAGGTCGCTGTTCATAGTCCTGACTGACACGAGTTCGCCAATATTCAGCGCCTGCGCCTTTCTCGCTATCCTCTTGATGAGCTTGGTGAGGACTACCCCCGGGCCTATTTCGAAGAAAGTTGAAACACCGGCGTTAACCATGTATTCGACCGAAGGCTGCCATCTTACGCACCGGCAGAGCTGGTCGAGGAGCTCCTGCTTGATCTGCTCAACGGTGGTGACCGGCGTGGCGGTACTGTTGGCGACAATGGGAACCTCCGGTGCTCTGAAATCCACTCTGGATATGGCGTTTGCCATTCCTTCCACGGCGGGCTCCATGAGGTCTGAATGGAAAGCGCCGCTGACCTGTAAAGGTACGACACCGGCTGCACCTTGACTGCGTGCAAGGTCCATGCAGCGCGCGACGGCTTCTCTGGTGCCGCTGATAACCACCTGGCCGGAACAGTTGATGTTGGCGATCTGGGCGCCGGTCTGGACGCAGATTTCGTTCACCGACGTCTCGTCCAGGCCAATTATCGCCGCCATGCTTCCCGGGCGGATAGCGCCGGCCTCCTGCATGAGCCGGCCTCGTTCTCTGACCAGGCGGACAGCGCTTGAGAAGTCGAGGACACTTGCATACACCAGAGCGGTATACTCGCCCAGGCTGTGCCCGGCAACGAAGGACGGTCTTGGTGTACCGTTGAGCTGGGTAGTGGCGCGCAAACAGGCGATACTGACCGTCAGGATTGCGGGCTGTGCATGGACGGTCTCACGGAGTATCTCCTCTGGCCCTTCAAAGCACAACCGCGAAATAGGGAAGCCCAGAGCCTCATCGGCCTGGTCAAAGACCTGCCGCGCCCTGCTGGAGCTCTGGTAAAGGTCGCGTCCCATCCCCACGAATTGCGAGCCCTGGCCGGGGAAGACATAAGCGATCATGGAATCTGGGCTTATCGTCGGCTCGACCATGGTCACCTCCAGTCATTCTTCGGTCAGAATCTCCACCAGAGTCCACTCAATCTCATTGTTATCCTGAACCACCGAAGCTATGTATCCCCCGTGGCAGACCTGTGCAACGCGGAACAGCTTCCGCATGTACGCCAGGTCGATGTGGTCCTCGTCAGGAACCGAGCATACGCGGCACGAAGAGAGTCCGCCTATGCCTTTGCCGGTTGATTTCAGGACCGCTTCCTTGGCAGTCCACACCCGGAAGAATGTATTCCATGACAGACCGCCGGCTAGCTCGTACTCTCCTTCGCTGGCTGTGAGCCAGAAAATCCCCTCGCTCCTTGGCCTGATCTCCTCGACGTCGATCCCGACAGGTTCCCTGCTGACCACCGCGGCAACGCACCCCGGTTTGTGCGAGACCGACCAATAGGACCCATCGGAAGGCAGCGGAACGTCGTTTCCATCCTTCGCCAGCTCGCTCAGCGTCAGGCCGCTTTTCCTCAGGCTTATGGCCAGCGCTTCTCTGGAAACAGCGCTCAACCGTTCAACCTTTTCCCTGCCGGTTAAAGTACCCTCGGGCCGTTTCACCGGCAGGATAACCGGATAAAGAGTCACAGCTTCTACCCTCTCATGGTCTTCTGAATAATGCTCTTGTCGAAGTAGTTTACGGACATGCCGGCGTCCACGATTATGCCCTGGGCATTGATCCCGCTGGACCTTTCGCTGAGCAGGAACACCGCCGTGTTGGCTACTTCCTGAGTAGCGAGAGCCTTCTTGCGTAACGTAAGCTGCTCAGCGTATAAGTAATAATCCAGATATCCTGGTATGCCGGCTGACGCCGAAGTCTTCAGCAGGCTGGCATTTACCGAGTTGAACCTGACCTGCGAAAAATCACTGAACGACTTCGCCAGAAAACAGATGGTCGAATCAAGGGCGGCCTTGACAGGCGCCATCCACCCGTAAGGTTCAGCGGCCATCCGGGTTGTTGATATGGAGATCGTCACCACGGATCCCCTGTCATCGAGCAGGTTCTTGAATGCGTTGGCAATGCTGATAAGGGAATAGCAGGATATATCTACCGACTGCAGGAAGTTTTTCTTCGAGGTCTCGTGAAAGGGCCTTAGCCCGGCCTCATAGTTCGCGAATGCGATTGAGTGGACGATACCGTTCAGCTTTGGATGCTTCCGGGCCACGTCCCGAGCGAGCTCTGTTATTTCACTCTCCTGTTCCACATCGCACACATAAATGTCCGATCCCGGCAGGATTTTCGAAACGCTTTCTCTCTTCTCCTCCGACTGGACTACCTGCACAACGAGCGCATCTGCTTCCCGCAGGACACTGCTTATCATATAAGCCACGCTTTTCTTGTTGGCTACGCCGAAGACGAGAAAGGTCTTGCCTGCCAGTCCCAAGAAGTCCATATTCCTCTTCCCTTCGTACGGTACCGGGGGAGACGTATCATACTCCAGCCTGGGCCCGGAGTAAACCCTTAGAGGGACGCTTTAGCCAGGCTTACCGCGAACTCGACAGTGACCACGGTCTTTCCCGCGACTGATGCTTTCCCCTTGAGGAAGTAGGCGCTGCCGAGTTTCTCTACTAACTCCGCTTCCAGCTCCAGTAGAGAACCAGGCTTGACCATGTTCTTGAATTTAGCATTGCTTATCCTGGTCAGCACCGGGACTCCCTCAGCGGGGTCTTCGATCAGACTTGACAGCAATATGGCCCCGGCCTGGAAGATGGATTCGCAGATAAGCACGCCGGGCATTATGGGATTGCCGGGATAATGTCCCTGAAAGAACGGTTCAGAGGGACTGATTTCCCTGGATGCCCGGATCCTGCTTTGATCGAGTTCATTTACGTTGTCCACGAAGAGGAAGGGAGGACGATGCGGGATCGCTTTTAGTACCTCTTGCATCATAAGCCTCCGGTTACCTCAAGCGTGGCGCCGTTCACATACGAGGCTTCCGTCGAAGCGAGAAACATAACACAGGCTGCGACCTCTTCCGGAGAGCCGAATCTCTTAACCGGAATCTGGTTCAAGTAAGATTCTCGCAACTCACTTGGGAGGTCCTGTATGAATTCGGTGGCTATGAAACCGGGTGAAACGCAGTTCACGGTAATCCCCCGACGCGCAACTTCCTTCGAAAGCGATTTGGTCAGGGCGACCAGACCGGACTTTGAGGCGGCGTAGTTCGCCTGACCTTCGAACCCGTACTTGCCGGAGGGGGAAGTAATGTTGATAATTCTGCCATACCTTTTTCTCATGAGCATCATCACGGCGAACTTGCACATATGGAATACGCCGCTGAGGTTCACATTGATAACATCCTGCCAATCTGATTCGCGCATCATGGCAAGGACCGCGTCTTTTCGGATCCCGGCGTTGTTGACGAGGACATGGAAAGACTCGTACCTTTTCTCGATGTACCTGAACAGCTCCTCGACCTCGTCATACCTGGCGACATCGCATTTTCGTATATCCAGTTTCCCCGAATACTCAGCGCTCTCAGCTTTGAACCGGGCTGCTGTGTCTTCGTTGGAGGAGTAAGTGGCAATAACATGTGCCCCCGCCTTAAGGAAGGTTTCGGCTATCGACTTGCCTATACCTCGCGTCCCGCCGGTAATTATGGCGGTCTGGCCGCTGAAATCATACATTGCAGCCTCCGTCTCTCTCAGGAGCCCAGGTACCTGTCAACATTATTTGAGGTTATCACTCCATAGTTGGCGGCGCCAAGCCAGCCTGACATGATTATGCCGACCGAACCGGTATGGAATAGACCCGGCACCTGTTCATGCAGACCCATGCTGATTCGAAGTCCCTCGAACTTTGTCCCGAAAGACGCACCGCACTCATGGAGGGTATAGCGCTGGAAAGTCCGTGGGGTGGCCGCCTCCACATAGTCGATTTTATCCCGTATGCCGGGGCTGTATTGCTCCAAACAGGTTAACGTGGATTCCATCAAGTCTTTCTTGGATGCCCGATATTGATCTTCAGGCAGGTGAGCCCAGTCTGAATAGTTGGCGTTAGTCGAGGCCACTATGGAGTACATGCCGGAGCCGGGCCTTGTCTCGGGGTAATAAACTGAAAAAGTACGGCTCGTGATGTTCCTGCTGCACAGCGCGACTGAATCGAACTTCTCGGCCACCGATGTGAACAGCAAATCACCTATGTAGTCGATTTTCTCGCCCTTCCTGA
>JACUUS010000138.1 GCA_014859215.1 Dehalococcoidia bacterium
TTATCCTCGGCACCCATGACCGCGATTTCCGCTCCTGGATAGGCCACCAGCAGGTCGGGATCGAAAGCCTTGCCGCACATTGCATAGTAGCCGGCGCCATAAGACTTGCGAACGATGACAGTGAACTTGGGGACGGTGGCCTCCGCTACCGCATGGATCATCTTCGCCCCGTGCCGGATGATACCTGCTTTTTCGGCGCGCGACCCTATCATGAAGCCCGGAACGTCCGACAGGAAGAGGAGGGGGATATTGAAGGCATCGCAGAGCCAGATGAAGCGCGCAGCCTTGTCCGAGGGGTCCACGTCGATCACGCCCCCCATAAATACGGGGTTGTTGGCAATGATCCCGACGGGATATCCTCCGATCCGCCCGAAGGCCACAATAATGCTCCTGCCGAACTTCGGTTTCATTTCGAAGTAATAACTGTTGTCAACAATGAGCTTGAGCAGGTCATGCATATCAAAGATAAGGGAAGGATTATCGGGGATTACCTCGAGTATGCTGTCGTCGATCAACGCGGTCGGGTCTCCGGTGAAGCCGGCTCTCGGCGGTTTCTCCTCGCAGTTCTGAGGGAAGAATGAGATGTAGTTCCTGATGGCCTCGATGCATTCTTCATCAGTAGCCACTTCGAGGTCCCCGCAGCCGCTCGTATCGCAATGGACCTTCGAGCCACCCAGCTTGTCGTCGGTCAGGTCTTCGCCGATCATCATTCTGACCAGGGCGGGACCACCCAGCCCCATCGCGCTGGTGCCTTTCACCATTGGGACAAAGTCCGACAGGCCCGGTATATAGGCAGTGCCCGCGTAGCCAGGTCCCATCATCGCTGCGACCAGGGGGATGACGCCGGACATGAGGGCTTCTTCCTTGAACAGGTAGCCGGTCTCAGCAAAGAACGGAATGCGTTCGATGTTGAACCCGCCCGCCCCCAGCCGGGCGCCGCCCGAGTCCACCAGCCATATCATGGGAATCCTGTGCTTGAGCGCCAGTTCCCTTATCCTGGTCACTTTCATCTCGCTCGTGACCCCCATTGAGCCGCCCCTGACTGTGAAATCATATGCGGCTACTGCGGCGTCTCTGAGGAGGTGACCGTCATTTATCTTTCCGTACCCGGTGATTACTCCGTCTGCGGGAACAAGCTCCTTGGCGCCCTCTTCGTTGCCCAGCATACCGACCTCGACAAACGTCCCCTTCTCGAACAGAAGGTCCAGCCTTTCCCGGGCAGTGAGCTTGCCGCGGTCATGCTGCTTCTTTACGGCCTGTTCGCCGCCCATCTTCTCGATCTCAGCGCGCAGCGCGTGAAGTCTCTCCACTTCTTCTTTCATCCTGTCGCCCATTGAGAGTTCCTCCTTTAACCTGAGGCGGATTCCTCACAACGCTGTGAGAACTCCCGCCGTGCCTTCTTGCCCCGGCCGCCGTAGTTCCATGGGATCAAGGATCGCCTTTGATGATCGTGAAATGGTCAATATCGGTGAAATAGTCTCCTGTGCGGTTTTCACTGAACACCGCCTGGACCCGTACCCCGGATTTGATCTTCGTCTCATCAGTCAGGTCGAGACGGTGTACGATGTTGGAATCGCTGCCGTCGAGTCTTATGTACGCGGCAGTGTAGGGTATGGGCTTGGGGTTTCCCGTCGTAGTGTCCGTATAGGAGAAATTCGTTACCGTGAAAGCTATGAGTGTACCCTGGTCACTTACCGGCACGAATTCTTCCATTTTCACAAAGCAGTCCCTGCAGACTATACGGGGCGGGATATAGACCTTGCGGCAGGCGGGGCATTTGACCCCGACGAGCCGCTTGTTGTCTCTCAGTTCTCTCAGGAATTTGCTGTAGTAGAAACCGGCGTGGTAGCTGTACGGCATGTCGGCGACATAGTCTATGCTTAAAGGGGTCTCGGCGTAACCCTTTCCTTCCATGGTCTCCTCCTAGTCCACATGGGTAAGGGAGCTTAGCACCGTCACGTCGGACCAGAAACAGCCTCCGAAGCCTGTTGCCACCGCTACTTTTGCTCCGGGCACCTGCTTCTTCTCGGCCTTGCCTATCACCTGCAAGGCGGCCTCTCCGATCCTGAGCAGACCGGTGGCGCCTATAGGGTTGGTCGCCAGGACGCCTCCTGAGGGGTTTACCGGAAGCTTGCCATCCATATTTGTGACCCCGCTTCGGATCAGTCTGGGGCCCCCTCCCTCCTCGCACAGGCCGAGCGCCTCCATCCACGTTACGCCGGCTGTCGATGCCGGTATGTAGAGTTCAGCCACATCGATTTGGTTGAAAGGGTCGGTGATTCCCGCCATCTTGTAGGCTTCCTGTGCAGCCCGCTCGAGGGAAGGCAGGCTCGCGAGCCCTATACCATCTGCGAGATGCACCAGAATGTGAGAGTCACCCACGCCCAGTACCCAGGCCGGCTTATCCGAGAGTTCTCGCGCTTTTCTCTCAGAGGCGAAAATGATGGCGCAGGCCCCGTCGCTGCGCGGGCACATGTCCAGAAGCTTCATAGGATAGGAAATATACTGGGACTTCAGGACCTCTTCAACAGTGAGAGTCTGCCGCAGGTGCGCATAAGGGTTATACAACGCCGCGTTGTTATGGTCCCTGACCGAAACAAGGGCAGCGTCTTCCTCCGTAGCGCCGTACTTGCTCATGTAGGCTGTGTACTGGGCTGCCAGTGGGCCTATGGCACCGCCGGCGAACGCTCTTTCCGTGATCGGGTCGAAGCAGGTGGATATCGCCGCCGTGGTATCAGATTCGGAATTCTGCTCCAAGCCTATTGCCAGCACTGTCTCGAAAAGTCCTGAAGCGACATGGTAGAAACCGGCGTGACCTATCGCGCTGCCTGTGGTGCCGCCGGTCGTGACCTTGAGTATTGGCTTCATGTAACCGCCGGAACCGTCGACGCTCCACATATCGACATAGTTTATGGACTCGAAATGGTCCATGTTTCCGATTACTATCGCGTCTATATCGGTCATGGTCAGTTCAGCGCTTTGGAGCGCTCTTCTGACCGCTATATTGATTAGCTCCTGTCCCTTACAGTCCACTATCCTGGACCTGTGATGTGTCTGCCCCACTCCCACAATAGCCACTCTTCTCTTCATGATTTCATGGCTCCCTGACGGTAAGCTTCAAGCCCGGTTGCTCAATATGAAGACGCAGTGACCCTGTCCGCAAGCGCCATGCATCCCGTGCGCCAGCGCTACACGGGCCCCATCCACCTGCCTGCTGCCGGCCTCGTTTCTCAGCTGGAGCACGGCTTCTATTATCCGCGCGAGGCCTGCCGCGTTCACGGCGTGAGCGGACAGGACCCCGCCCGACGGGTTAACGGGCATGGCCCCGTTCATGCCGGTAATACCCGCATCAATCAACCGACCGCCCTGACCGCGATTGCAGAATCCCAATCCTTCTGTCCACATCAGTTCCATGTAGGAAAAAGCATCGTAGACCTCGGCGAGGTCGATCTCCTTAAGAGGTTCATGAATTCCGGCCATAGCGTAAGCTCTCTTCGCGGCCGATTCCAGCGAATCCACGTCAGCAAGATCGCGGTCGCCGAGATGGTACGCATCCGCGCAATGGCCCACACCTTTTATCCAGACAGGTTTCCTGCACCTCATTCTGGCGGTTTCCTCGTCCGCCAGAATGATGGCGCACGCGCCGTCGGATATGGGAGAAGCATCCAGCAGCTTCAAGGGGTCCGCTAAAACTCTGGAACTGAGCACATCTTCAACTCTGATGTCCAACGGCATCTGCGCGTAAGGGTTATTCCAGGCATTGCCGTGGTTCTTGACGGACACCTGAGCGCACTGTTCCTCAGTGATGCCGTACTGATCCATATACCTTCGCATTTGGAGAGCGGACGAGTTGATCGCATCCAGACCGAGCAGGCGCTCGTACACGGGGTCAAACATGGCATTGGTTATAACGGACGGTATTCCCTCGGAGACCTTGCTCTGAGCAACCACCATCGTGATCTTGTGAAGCCCTGACAGCACGCGCATGGCTCCCATGAGAGCCCCGTAGGCCCCGTCGCCTTCCACATTTGTCGTGGGCACTTTGTGAGAACCTGTGGCCTCGGTAATGGTCATGCACGATATCGTACGCCCATCCCAGAAATCATTGCAGACAGTGACAGTGTTATCCACATCATTGATTGAAAGGCCGGCGTCATCCAGCGCCCCGCTGGTGACCTCGTAAGCCATTTCTGGATGAGAAGCAGGGTTCGCCCTCATGTACCGGGTCTGTGCCACCCCTATAATTGCAGCTCTTTCCACTGAGCGCTCCTGGTTCCTGCCTGAGCAGTATTCAGGGTTTCTCCGGCCGGAAATACTGGATATCCAGATAGTCCCCCCGCCTGTCCTCGCGGAAGACGGCCTGGACCCTGATCCCGGCCTTCAACCGCTCGGGTTCGATTTCGCCGAGAAGATGCGGGAACCCGCTGGTTGCCCCGTCGAGCTTGATGATTCCAAGGGCATAAGGTGGTTCCTGAGGCTGAATGCCGGGAACGTGGTACCTGACCACTGTATACGTCAGGAGCGTCCCGCTGTCGCTCAGCCTGACCCAGTCCAGGTTCTCATCAAGACATCGTGGGCACACCTCTCTTGGCGGCAGGAAAACCCGGTTGCATGGGGAGCACCTTGTTCCCCATATAGCACGGTTTTCCTTGAGCTCACGGTAGAACCTGCTGCCCGCTTTCCCGGCGTGCCATATGTAGGGGAGCTTTATGCGGCTCGGGTACATTAATGTACCTGTATTTCCCAGTTCTTCGCTTCTGATGCCCATTTCAACCTACTTAAATAATCAGTGGTTTACACAGGTGTACTACTTTGGCTTCTTGCCTATCAGTACCTTCAGCGTACTCGTTGCTACGTTCTCGTCGCGCTGGTTCTTGACGGACTCCTTCAAATTGATGACTCCGCCAAGGTCTCCCTTGTCCTGCTTCTCGACTACTTCCAGCTCGACATGAATGGTATCCCCGATTCTGGTCGGAGCTGTGAACCGAACCTTATCCATGCCGTAGAAAGCAACGATCGCCATCTGGTAAAGGGGCATGAGCCCGGTTGCGACAGAAAGAACAAGCATTCCGTGCGCTATTCTCTCGCCGAAGGGTGATTTCTTCGCGTACTCTATGTCGGTGTGAAGCGGATACCAGTCCCCGCTGAAGGCCGCGAAATTGACGATGTCAGCCTCCGTGATGGTCCTGGCACGGGTTACCTCCACATCTCCTACGTTGAAGTCTTCGAAATAGCGCATAGCCGCCTCCTTACCAGTTCACTTTATTGAGTCCCTTGAGGCCGAGTATCTGACGGGCTTCGTCAGGGGTACTGGGTTCTATACTAAGCTGTCTCGCTATTGTGACGATTCGTTCCACTTGCTCGGCGTTGCTCTTCGCCAGCACGCCTTTGCCGGCGTACAGACTGTCTTCGAGTCCTACTCTGACATTTCCGCCCATGACGAGGGACATGGCGCACATCGGTAGCTGGTAACGGGCGGCGGCGCACACGGACCAGGTGAACTCGCCGATCGCATTTCGCGCCGAGTTATGAAGGTGCAGAAGGTTGTCGGCGGTCGGATGTACCCCGCCGAGGATGCCGAGAACGAACTGAAGGTAGACAGGCTTCTTGAAATGCTCCTTCTCTCTGTCAAGCATGAAGGCGACATTATAGACCATGCCCAGATCGTATATCTCGAGTTCCGGCCTGGTGTCATTTTCGTCAAAAAGTCTGCAGAACTCGCGCAGCGTCTTGAAAGTATTGGGGAAGATGAAATCCTCGGTGCCCGCAAGATAGGGCTGCTCCCAGGAATGCTTGAATTCCTTAATAGTCTCCGTCGGCCGGAACAGTCCGAAATTGATGGAGCCGAAATTGAGCGATGCCAGCTCCGGCTTCAACACGGGTACAACCCTTCCTCGCTCCTGTACGGTCATGCCCACGCCGCCGCCGGTACTCAGGCATATAATCATGTTGCAGCGGCTCTTGACGGAGGTGAGCACCTCTCGGAATAACTCTATGTCTGA
>JACUUS010000139.1 GCA_014859215.1 Dehalococcoidia bacterium
TTTGTCCTCCAGCTATGACCTCCACCTCCTGGGCGGGGTAGCTTTTCCGGATGGATTCAGCCAGCTTTTCGGCCTCATTACTGTCCGCATCAGCCCCATAGTAGACTGTCAGGAGCCCACCCTGCTCAAAATGCACTTTGCGCAGCATCCTGAGGACTGCCTGGGCCACACTGTCATCGGCTGCGACCAACCTGCCATCCAGGAAAGCGATAGCCTGGCCTTCTCTAATGACCATGCCGTCAAGGCTCATGGATCTGACTGCCCGTGTAATCTCCCCGCTCCGAACAGCCGAGATGGCTTTTTCCATTTGAGCGACGTTGGCCTTCAGATCGGCATCCTGATTGAATGCGAGCAAAGCAGTCACGCCCTGAGGGATGGTGGTTGTCGGCACAATTTGCACATCCTTCTCCGTCAGCGGGGGAACCTGGCGCGCCGCATGCAGGATGTTCGGATTATTGGGCAGGAGGATGACCTGGTTAGCGGGAACGAGCTCAACCGCCTGGAGCAGGTCCTGTACACTCGGGTTCATCGTCTCGCCGCCGTGCACGACCCGGTTTGCGCCGATGCTGTATAGCACTTCGATCAGCCCGTCCCCGTGCGCCACAGCCACGGTTGCGATGCTTGATGCAGGACTCTCCGGTCTGGCTACGACGAAGTCCCGGTGCTGCTCGTCCATGTTGTCGACCTTGATTTGCCGCAGAGTGCCCAGTGAGGTGGCGAAGCTCAGAACGGCTCCGGGGTCAAGGGTATGTATATGGACCCTGATCCTGGATTCATCTCCGACAACGAGGACCGAGTCGCCGATAACGTTGAGTTTCCTCCGGACGGCATCAATATCTAACTTGCTTCCCTCCAGAAGGAACTCAGTGCAGTAGCCGTATCCGACCTCTGTGGTGTCTATAGAGCCCGTAATCTCGACCTCTTGCGGACCGCATTCGCTGTCTTCGTCCTGACCGAGAAGGTATCGTAATGCGCCCTCGAGAATCACGTACAGGCCCTGTCCGCCGGCGTCAACCACGCCCGCCTGCCTGAGTACGGGAAGCAGGGTGGGGGTCTTTTCCACAGAGACCCTTGCCTGTTCGACCATGGCCTTCACCGCTGCCAGGATGTCGTCCGGGCTGGATTCACTGCTCTTGTCGGCCGACTCCGCAACCTCGCGGATGACTGTGAGTATAGTGCCTTCCACCGGTTTGCTCATGCCCCTGTAAGCCAGGTCCACCGACTTGCGCAGGGCTTCCGCGAGATCGCGACTCCTGAAGGTATCCTTCCCTTCGCACCCGCTGGCCAAACCTCGCAGTATCTGGGAGAGAATGACGCCGCTGTTACCCCGGGCTCCCATGAGCGAACCCTTCGCCATGGCCTGCGTGACTGACGCGGCGCTGGTATCGCCCGACCGGGTAGCTTCGTCCATGGCCGCTCTCATAGTGAGCAGCATATTTATGCCGGTATCTCCATCGGGCACGGGGAACACGTTGAGGGAGTTAATGTATCGTGCACTGCGCTCTAACCAGCGGGTTGCCGCCCGGAACATCTGCCGAACATCCCTCCCGCTGAGGGACGTTATCTCGCCCACGGCCCCATTCTCCTGAACAGTCGGTCTCTCCTTATCCGGGGGTTGGCCCGCAACCTACTTGCAAGAGTGAAGTTGTTATGCTATTCTTTAGGTTGAATTCTACAGGAATTGCATGCTTTAGTCAAAGGAGACGCTGTTGAGATGTGAGTTATGCGGGAAAGGGACACAGTTCGGGCACAGCGTGTCCCACTCCAAGCGCCATACCAAGCGGGAATGGGCGCCTAACCTGCGAACGAAGACCGTGGAAAGCAATGGCCGGAAGAAGCGGATGACTATTTGTACCAGGTGCCTGCGAACTCAGCACAAGGTTACCGGCTGAACCAGCCATAAACCCTCTAGAGTCCGCGTAGAGCCTCTCTGATCCTTCCAATAGCCTGGACGACTGTTTCCCTCTGGTTGAATACGGCTGCGCCTGCCACGAGCACCACAGCGCCTGCACGGGCCACCTGCGGTGCAAGCCCGGCGTTTATTCCGCCGTCGACCTCGAGTTCCGCCGCGAGCCCTTGTTCGTCAAGCCGCTGCCTGAGGCGGGCTATCTTCCCCACTGAACTTTCGATGAACTTCTGACCGCCGAATCCGGGGTTGACCGACATTATCAATGCCAGGTCCAGGTACGGCAAGACCTCGTCCAGGGCCGAGAGAGGAGTGCCCGGATTCAGCGATACCCCTGCCCTGCTTCCGGTTTCCTTGATCGATTCGATCACCCTGTGCAGGTGCGGGCAGGCTTCGGCGTGCACGGTAATGATGTCCGCTCCGGCCTCCGCGAACTGCCGTATGTACTTCTCGGGCGATTCAATCATCAGGTGGACATCCAGAGGCAACGCTGTGCGCGAACGCATTGCGGCAACTACCGGCGGACCGATGGTGATGTTGGGGACGAAATGACCGTCCATTACGTCCACATGTATGTAGTCCGCGCCTGCGTCCGCAGCCTCGGCCACCTGTTCCCCAAGCCTGCCGAAATCAGCGGACAGTATGGACGGCGCGATCTTAACCCTGTTTTTCATCCAGCTTCTGCCTGGCTGCCGCCAGGGCCCTCTCTACCTGCTGCGGGCTGGTGCCGCCGTGCGAGCTTCGCGTCTCCACGGAGGTCTCCAGCGTGATAGCTTTGACGTCGTTATCGAAAACAGGACTGAATCTCCTGTAATCGGAGAGCTCGATGTTCCGCAGGGACTGCCCTATTCCTATGGCATAGCGTACGAGGCTGCCGACTATGCTGTGCGCCTGACGAAAGGGGATGCCTTTCCCCACCAGGTAATCGGCGACGTCTGTGGCCAGAGTGTAGTTCTCTTCCGCCGCGCGCCGGGTGTTGTCCTCCTTGATACGCAGTCCTGACAGCATGGCTGCGAAGACTTCGAGGGTGGCAAGCAGGGTGTCGACTGTGTCAAAAAGGCCTTCTTTGTCCTCCTGGAGGTCCCGATTATACGAGAGCGGCAGGGCTTTCAACATCGTGAGGGCGGCCATGAGATGCCCGTATGTCCTGCCGGTCCGGGCGCGTGCGAGTTCCGCCACATCCGGGTTCTTCTTCTGAGGCATTATGCTGGAGCCCGTGGCGAAGGAGTCGTCGAGTTCGACGAAGTCGAATTCCGCCGTTGTCCACAGGACTATCTCCTCTGCAAGGCGGGAAATGTGCATCATGGCGAGGCTGGCCGCCGAAAGGTAGTCCAGGACGAAATCGCGATCGGATACGGCGTCCAGGCTGTTGCCGCTGATCCTGCTGAAATTGAGTTCTCTTGCCACGAATTCCCTGTCAATCGGATAGGGGACTCCGGCCAGTGCCCCGCTCCCGAGGGGAAGCACGTCTGTCCTCTCCAACGCTTCCCCGAAGCGCTCAAGGTCACGCTGGAACATTTCGAAATACGCCAGGCAGTGGTGTGCGAACAGGATCGGCTGTGCTTTCTGAAGGTGTGTGTAACCGGGCATAACGACGCTCTTGTTAGCCTCGGCAAGCTCGAGAAGGGCATGCTGCAGTCCTTTGATGGCGGCTATGGTGTTGTATATGGCATCCTTCGTGAACAGCCTCAAGTCAAGGGCTACCTGGTCATTCCTGGAGCGCGCCGTGTGCAGCTTTGCCCCGGTTTCCCCGAGTCTCTCTGTAAGGCAGGCCTCAATGTTCATGTGGATGTCTTCCAGATCGTCATTGAAGTCGAACTCACCGTTCTCGATCTCTTGCTGTATCGAGAGCAGGGCCTCAATAATCTGCTCAGCTTCTTCCGTGGAGATGATTCCCTGCCTGCCCAGCATGCGGGCGTGAGCTATGGACCCGGCGATATCGTACTTGTACAGACGCCGGTCGCAGGGCAAGGAGACCGTGTAGTCCCTCACCAGTCTGTCCATGGCCTTGTTGAAGCGGCTTCTCAGGGTCACTGGTCTTCTTCCATTCCCTGGGCCTGCGCCTGCGTCCTTACCGGAAGGCCGAAAATCTGAATGAAGCCAACCGCTGCGCTCTGGTCGAACTGGTCTTCCTTATCATATGTAGCGAGCTTGTAGCTGTACAGCGACTCGGGGGACTTGCGACCGACTACCGTCGATCGCCCCTTGAGGAGCTTGACCCTCACCACGCCGTTGACGTGGCGCTGCGTATGCGCTACGTATGCGGCCAGATCCTGCCGCAGGCCGGAGAACCACAGGCCGTTATATATGAGGTCCGCGTATTCCAGCGCTACTCTCTGCTTGAAACGCAACTGGTCCTTCGAGAGGGTGAGCTGTTCGAGAGCCAGGTGCGCGGAAAGAAGCACGGTGGCAGCCGGCGATTCGTAGATTTCCCTGGACTTGATGCCCACCAGTCTGTTCTCCACGTGGTCGACCCTGCCGACGCCGTGCAAGCCCGCCAGGAGATTGAGCTTCTCGACAAGCTCGCGCCCGCTCATCTTTTTCCCGTCAAGGCCGCCGGGGACTCCCCGCTCAAAGCTTATCTCGACATAAGCCGGCTCATCCGGCGTGTCCTTGGCGGCCCTGGTCCAGGTATATATCTCTTCAGGAGGCTCCGCCCATGGATCCTCCAGTATGCCGCATTCGATACTCTTTCCCCAGAGGTTCTCGTCGATCGAATAGGGACTGGCCACGGTTACGGGAACGGGGATACCATTTCGCCGCGCGTACTCTATCGTCTCCTCCCTGGTCATGCCCCACTCGCGCGCGGGCGCGATTACCTTGAGCTGGGGCGCGAGGGCCGCCACGCTTACATCGAACCTGACCTGGTCGTTGCCCTTGCCGGTACATCCATGAGCGACCGCTGTTGCTCCTTCCCTGAGCGCCACTTCTACCTGGAGTTTCGCTATGAGCGGGCGCGCCAATGCGGTGGCCAGCGTGTACTGGCCTTCATAGATTACGTCCGCCTGGAGGGCGGGGAAGACGTAGTCATTTATGAACATCTCCCTGGCATCCACGATCAGGGCCTTGACGGCCCCGACCTTGAGGGCCTTCTGCTTGATGGCCTCATACTCCTTCTCGGCTCCCAGGTCGATGCTGAGGGCGATTACGTCCATACTGTATTTCTCGGCGATCCACTTGATCGCCGCGGAGGTATCGAGTCCCCCGCTGTATGCCAGAACTACCTTGTCCTTCAACTAAGTGCCTCCATGGTTCAAGAGGCCGTCTAGGCGGCCTCCCTGAAATCTTTGTCAATCTCACCCAGCACCGGCCGGAGGATGGAAATTGCCTCGTCTATGTCACCTGTGGTGATGTTGAGGGGCGGCATGAAGCGAACAGCGTTTGGCCTGACCGCATTGAGCAGAAGGCCCCGCTCGAGGCAGGCACGCACGATCCTGTCAGCGATCTCGTCCTTGAACTGAACAGCCGCCAGGAGCCCCATTCCGCGGATCTGCACAATCCATCTGAAAGATTCCCGCAGCTTCTCGAACTCGGTTCTCAGGTACCCGCCGCTTTCCATGACCCGCGCGGGCACTTCCTGGTCGATTATGAACTTGCAGACGGCGTAACCGGCGGCGCACGCCAGGGGGTTGCCCCCAAACGTGGAGCCGTGCTCGCCGGGAGCGAATACGGAGGCCTTGTCCTTTGCCAGGAAAGCCCCGATGGGGAAGCCTCCTCCGAGCCCCTTGCCGAGCGTGATTATATCGGGCTCGACGCCGAAGCGCTGGTACCCGAACAGCGCTCCGAGCCGCCCGATCCCCGTCTGCACCTCGTCGAGGATGAGGAGCAGGCCTTTTTGATCGCACCATGACCGTACCTCAGCCAGGTAGCTATCGTTCGGAATATTTACACCGCCTTCGCCTTGTACCGGCTCGAGCATCACGGCGCAGGTCTCCCGATTGGTCGCTCTCTTGATCGCGCTCACGTTGTTGTATTCGACACTGGCGAACCCGTCTGGAAGCGGTATATAGGGTTCCTGGTATTTGGCCTGCCCGGTGGCTGCCACCATGGCCAGG
>JACUUS010000288.1 GCA_014859215.1 Dehalococcoidia bacterium
ACTGTAACCACTGTTCTCCGAGTCTTTCTAAAGTCTTAAACGAATAGTTCTCTTTGGGGTCGGATGTCAATAGTGGACACCAAACCTTTCATGCTGCCAGTAATCCGGCATAGTATTTTCGTGCATAAACCGCAGGCGCCAGGAACCTCAACCTGGCCTGTAGACGCTGTCGATTATAGAAGATCTCGATATATTCAGTAATGTCTTTAATTGCCTCCTGTCTGCTACTGTAATGACGGTGATGGACCAGTTCCTGCTTAAGCGTTCCCCAGAAACTCTCCATCGGCGCGTTGTCAAAGCAGTTCCCTTTCCCGCTCATCGAGGCTTGCAGTCCATACTGATGCAGTACTCGGCTGTATTCATAGGAGCAATACTGACTGCCACGATCAGAATGATGAATCAGCCCCTTAGCCGGACGCTTGGCTGCCACGGCCCGGAACAAAGACTGACTGACCAGATTCCTGGTTAGCCGTTCTCCCATCGCATAGCCCACAATCTCACCGGTAAACAGGTCCTTGTGTCCCGCCAGATACAACCATCCTTCATCGGTCGGTACATAGGTGATATCACTGACCCACACTGTATTCGGTTCGTAAACCGCAAACTGCTGACCCAGTAAATTCTCGGCTACAGGAAGGGTATGCTTTGAGTCGGTGGTCACCTTGAATTTCCTCTTCTGTTTACAACGTAGCCCCAGCTTTTTCCGGATACGCTTAATCCGGCAAATGCCCACCCGGATGCCATGCTCCGCTAGGTCATGCTGTAATCTCTCCGCACCATAAGTCTGTCTGGTCCGCTTATGCGCTGCCTTAATATCAACCTCAAGCCGTATTTCTTCCTGCGCTCGTTTAGACAACGGCCGGTCCAGCCAGGCATAGTAGCCGCTGGCTGACACGCTCATAATTCGCCGCATAAGGGGGACAGGGTACTCGAGCCGCAGTTCTTTCATCATCGCGTACCGGGCAGCGACTCCTTCGCAAAGTACGCGGCTGCTTTTTTTAATATATCCCGCTCCATCTTCACTTCTGCCAGTTCCCTCTTCGTCCGGGCTAAATCCAT
>JACUUS010000140.1 GCA_014859215.1 Dehalococcoidia bacterium
ATCTTGCCTCTGCCCCCGGCTTTCTTGCGGATGTTGACAAACCGCCGCGCGCAGAAGAAATACCCGTAGAGGTTGGTCTTCGTGGCATTGTCCCAGGTCGCGGTATCCAGGTCGGCCACGTGAATACCGGAGGCGTCGACGCCGGCGTTGTTCATCAGAATATCCACTGTGCCGAAGGTCTCCACAGCTTTGTCAAACATGTCCTCTACGCTCTTTTCATCACGCACGTCCAGGTGAACTACCAGCGCCTGCCGGCCCAGTTTCTCCACCTCGCTCCTGGTATGCTCGGCGCCCTTTTGATCGGTAAACCAGGTTACCACCACGTTTGCTCCTTCGCGGGCAAACTCGAGTGCGGTAGCCTGCCCGATCCCCGAGTCCGAACCGGTGATTAAAGCCACTTTGCCTTCCAGTTTTCCCATTTCACCACTCCTTCAGCCCCTGCTTTGCCTGGCTCGATACGCGGCATTATTTCTCGCCGGATTAGGGGCCTGCGGCGCCGCTACTCGCTTCGCGCAGGTTCAGGTCCAGGTCAACGGCGGCTGTAATCAGTCCCAGGTGGGAGAAGCCCTGGGGGTAGTTTCCCAGAGCCTCGCCTGTAATCCCGTTGCCCTGCTCCGCCAGAAGCCTGAGCGCTCCCGAGGTGTGCATCGCTCTCTCGAATGCCGCCCGCGCCTTCTCGAATTCATGCAGGTTGGCGTATATCTGGCATAACCAGAAACTGGCCACGATAAAGGCTCCCTCACTGCCTTGAAGATTGTCATCAACGGTATAGCGGTGCAGCAGCCCGTGAGACCCGAGGTCTTTCACGGCCCGCTCGACTGTGGACTTCATCCTGTAATCAGAATATGGCACCACGCCGAATATGGGCAGCATCAAATTGGATGCGTCCGCGTCCGGCCGTTCGGTGGTCTGCACAAAAGAGCCGAATTCTTCGTTATACCCCTCGGCGAGCAGGAACTCGTGTATCCGGGCATGGATATCTCTCCACCTTTCGACAGGGCCGTCCAGGCCGAAGTTTTTCACAATCTCGATACCGTGCTGGACGACGATCCAGGCCATGCTCTTGGAAAAGACATACTGCCTCTTCCCGCCGCGTATCTCCCAGATGCCTGAATCCGGCTCCCGCCAGCGCTCGCACACCCGCTCGACCATGCTCCGTATGGCATTCCAGTTGCTCGTGCGGTTCTCCCCGCTGAATGTCTCAGGAGAACGGTGGAAGCACATGGTTATCTCCCCGAAGGTGTCCAGCTGGTACTGCCAGGCAGCCTCGTTCCCTATCCTCACAGGACGGGAACCCCGGTACCCCTCCAGGTGGTCGAGTATCTTCTCTTCCTGCGGCTCAAAACCATCGACGCAGTACAGGTTACGGATCTTCTCGGGTGCGTCACGCCGCAGCACGGCGGCCAGCCACTCCTTGAACCTGTCCGACTCTTCCTTGTATCCGGCGCTCTCCATCGCCATGACAATGAACGAGCCGTCGCGCGGCCACACATAGCGGTAGTCCCAGTTTCTCGCCTGGCCTACAGTCTCGGGCAGCGATGTCGTTGGAGCCGCGACTATGGCGCCGTTGGGCGCGTACTGGAGCAGTTTCAGCGCCAGAAGACTGCGCAGAACATCGCCTCGGTATTCACCTTCGTAGGAACACTTCGATGCCCACCGGCGCCAGAAGGATTTCTCTTTCTCAAGCGACTCCCTGGCAACGGCCAGCGGGTCCATGACAACAGCGTTTTCCCGCCCGTAGTCGAGGATGAATGCGTGCTGATCTCCGGGCTTCAGCCGGAAGGTGGCCGCGACTTTATTCCCCTGTACCGGAAGAGCTGCCGTGGATGAAAGCACCAGGCGTTCATCATTCGTTTCGGCTATGATTCCTCCCTCGACAGAGGAGAGGGAATGTCCCTTTCGAGCGTAGTCAAAGGCGGGCTGGAACTCCAGGCTTACGTCTACCTCTTTCCCTTCCGCCTGGAGCAGCCTGATAATCCGCCTGGTGTCGCCGTCGTAAGGCATGAAGGTAGTCAGCGTGACAACGACATCGGAGGTTACGAACCGTGTTTCCAGTACATTTGTATCTTCCACATAGCTGAATAGGCGCTTGTGAATGACCGGCACGCTTATGATGAAATGGCCCCCTTTGTGCCAGTCCAGCAGCCGCGCGAAGACACTCGGGTAGTCGAACCTCCCGGGGCACCACCAGTCGATCCCCCCGTCACAGGAAACAAGAGCCGCGCTGTGGCCGTCACCTACAAGACCATATTCAGTTATCGAGGGATAGGGCGTGATGTAAAGCGGCCGGAAATCCATATTTCTTACCTACTCGAATATGCGCTAAGTCGTCTTGCTGTCTCATCCATGATAAGTTCCACTTACCTGGCCTTCCCGGCGTTCCCGAGAGATTGGTTCACTCGCTCCGTAGGTATGACCTCCGAATTTTTGCCGCATCATAGCTATAGCCCGAGCCCAGTATTCCTTCTTGTCGCGGGAAATGAGCAGTTGCATTACCGCCAAGGATATCGCGGGAATCGGGATTTCCATCCTGAGGGCATCAGCTATCAGCCAGTTCACTTCCCCGGTATCTTCCACATAGGCGGGGACCTTGTCGAGTCCACCCTCGGTCCGGTATGCCTCTTCCATCAGGTCTATCAGCCAGGACCGTATGACTGACCCATGACGCCAGCACCTGAGAACTTCAGCAACATCCAGCTTGTCTTTGTAGTTCTCCAGAAGTTCCACACCCTCAGCTATAGCCTGGAGCATGCCGAATTCGATACCATTGTGGACGAGTTTCGTGAAATGTCCGGCTCCCGACGCTCCAGCATACACATAGCCCCCTTGAACCGCTAGGTTCAGCAAAATCCCTTCGACCTGCCTCACCGCATGGCGATCTCCTCCCGCCATAAAGCAGGCGCCGTGATATGCCCCCTTGATTCCCCCGCTGGTCCCGAGATCAATTAAATGAATGCCTATTTCGCGGAGCCTTTGGTGACGGTGTATGGAATCACCCCAGTAGGAATTGCCGCCGTCAATTATGATGTCCCCCTGGTCAAGATAGGGAACCAACTCATCGATGACCGTGTCCACGATCTTCCCTGCCGGAACATAGAGGAAAATAATTCGTGCTCGTGATAGCTTTTCCCGAAATTGCCTGTAGTCGCTAACGACCACGATGCCGGCATCCAAAAGCTCCTGTGGCATTCTCTTGATATCGGACCCAAGAACCCTCATTCCCTTTCGTAGAGCCTGCAGCGCGACACCATCTCCCATTTTCCCCAGCCCAATTATTCCAAATTCTAACTGTTCGTCGCTCATCTCAGATCTCCATTCAATCGATTGTCTGGCAGGCATAGCGGACACCCTCGGAGAAGGTCGGATAAGAGTGGAGGATATCCCCTACTTCAGCGACGGTCATTTTGCCCGCCATAGCCGCGGCGACCTCGTGAATAAGGCTGGAAGCCTCCGCTCCCAGGATATGGCCGCCCAGAATGCGTCCCGACTCCACCTCAGCCACAATCTTTATGAATCCGTCAGTTTCATTGGACACGATAGGACGGGTCATATCTGCATAGTTATACCTGCCTGTTTTGACGCGGTAGCCTTTCTCTACGGCCTGTGCTTCCGTCAACCCGACACTCCCTATCTCCGGGTCACAAAAAGTAGCCCTGGGCAGGATATCGTAGTTCATCTCCCCGCGCCGCCCCGTGGTGGCATTGAGAGCTGCTGTTTTGCCCTGCTCATAGCCTACATAGGTGAAATAGAGGGTCCCGGTAATGTCTCCCGCCGCCCAGATATGCGGGACATTTGTCTGTAGCGAGGCGTCCACCTTGATCCCTTTTTTGAAGGTCTCGATGCCCGCGGCGGACGGGTTCAGCTCGTCCATAACGGGCTTGCGGCCGGTCGCCACCAGTATCTCGTCATGCTCGCCCGTCCGCTTTTCTCCGCTCCTGTCTTCGGTGACTATCAGCTTCCCGGACCCGCTGCGCTTTATCTCGCTTACCTTCACCGAGGTTGCGATGGATACCCCCTGCTTCGAGAGAAGGTCCCCGAGGCTTCTCGATATCTCTTCGTCTTCCATGCTCACAACGCGGTCAGTCATTTCGTAGATGGTGACTTGAGAGCCGAAAGCGGAGAATATCTGGGTGAACTCAACTCCGACCGGGCCGCCGCCGATGATCGCCAGCCTTTCAGGGACGCGGCTCAGGTCAAGTGCTCCGACATTAGTGATATAACCAGCATCCTCCAGTCCTGGAATCGGAGGAACGGCGGCCTCTGAGCCGGTGGCGATAATAATCTTGTTCGCCCGGATATGCTCATCGTTTACGATGACTTCGTAGGCAGAGACGAAGCGGGCTGTGCCCTTGAAGACCCTGACACCCCGTTTTGACATACGCTCATCTCTGCCGGTCCCTATCCCTTCGATAATCCTGTCCTTGAATGCCTTGACCTGTGAATAGTCGGCACTCTTATCCAGGGCCGGCAAGCCGTAGAAGCTGGCATCCCGCATCTTCTTGTATGTCCTGGCGGCATGTACCAGCGCCTTGGTCGGGATGCAGGCATTGAAAACGCAGGCGCCGCCCACGAGTGACTTTTCCACCATCCCCACTGATCCGGAGCCCTTGGTTGAATAGCTGGCCGCATCCTCTCCGGCGCTTCCGCCGCCGATAATCAAGACGTCCAGTTCAATCATTCTTCCACCCCCGAAGCTCACGTTCCCTCGTTCTCGCTGCGATTAGCGGCACGGCGCCACCCCCCTCCCGGAGCCGAATCCTCTGCCTGCGTTGGTCCCCCTTCCTGACTGGCCGCGGAGGGGTCTACTTGCAGGTTAGCACACAGCGGCGGAACACATGCAATCAGTAAGTATCCCTATTTTTTGGAGGTTCCTGTGCGGCCCTGTGCCGGGCTGCCGGAGGTGGGAGATGATTCTGCCTCGGGTGCGGAGAGCGGGAGAAAGCGGTGTTTACGATGCACTACCCGCCGGCGTTCCTGACAAGTCCAGCGTAATCGGTGCGGACCCGTTGCTACGGGTACGGCCGGATTCCCATCACGCGTGTGTTGCTTATAGCCGCTGTGGAAAAGCGATGTTCCGCAATCTCTGCCCGTGAGTCAGCATCCTTTTCCTCAGCCTGATGTTCCCGGGGGTGACCTCGACCATCTCATCATTGTTGATGAAACCGATCGCCTGCTCCAGGCTGAAGATGATGGGCGGTGTCAGCTTCACGGCGATGTCGGAGGCAGATGAGCGCACGTTGGTCTTCTTCTTTTCCTTGCACACGTTGACAGGCAGGTCCTGCAGCCGGGCATGCATCCCGACTATCATACCTTCGTAGACCGGCGTGCCGGGCCCGACAAAGGTGCCTCCCCGATCGTCCGAACTTGCTCCGAGTACGGCCTTTTCAAGAGTCTCCTGGTGCCGGTCTTCTTTCCCGCGCGCGGTATTCCCGCCGGGCCTGGGCCTCCCGGTTGCGGCGGCACTCGTCATCGGTCTCCAGGATCAGTGGGGGCAGCGGCCGGGGCTTCCCTTCAGCATCCAGGGCGACAAAGGTGAGGTAGGCCGAGGCGGTATGCCGAATCTCCCCGGTATGCAGGTTTTCTGACTGCACCCGGACGCCGACCTCCATGGAAGTCCGCCCCACCAGGTTCAGACTCGCTTTCAGGGTAACGAGCTCGCCCACGTAAACAGGGGTGTGAAAGTCCAGGCGGTCAATTGAGGCGGTCACCACGTTGGACTGCGCATGCCGCGCGCCCACGATGCCGCCGGCCGTATCAATGAGCTTCATTATCACGCCGCCGTGCACGTTCCCGGCCACGTTAACGTCCTGGGGTGACATAAGCTGTGTGACGATAACGCTCGACTCCTTCACAGTTTTGCCGTTCAACTCGATGCCCTCCTCCATAAAGGTCTCCACCGGGCCTGCGCCCTTCCAGCAGCCTGCCACCCGCCCGGCGCGGTGATATCAC
>JACUUS010000298.1 GCA_014859215.1 Dehalococcoidia bacterium
ATATCAGGATCCGTTACGAAGCGGTCGGATCCATATTTGCCCTCATGAGAGAGATCGGCGCGCCCGTCATCGCCGCCGTCAACGGCTACGCGATCACCGGCGGTTTCGAGCTTGCTCTAAACTGCGACATCATAATAGCCTCCCGGAATGCCTCTTTCCGGGATACCCACGCGCGTATCCGCGTGATTCCAGGCGGCGGCAATACCCAGCGTCTGCCGAGAATGATCGGGGAAAAGAGGGCAAAGGAGATACTGTTCACCTCCGACTTCGTTTCGGCGGAACAGGCTGAGAGATGGGGCATCGTTAACAGGGTGGTGCCGGCGGAGCGCCTGGTCGACGAGTGCATGGAAATGGCCCGCAAGTTGGCCTCGCAGCCCGGGGGCATGGTCGCGAAACTAAAGAAGATGGTGGATGAAGGGCTGGGCATGGACTACAGGTCCGCCCTTGCTTACGAGCAGCTCGAGTCTGTAAGCGGCTGGGCCGGCCTGGACAGCGGAGAATTCAGGACACGCGGGCGTGGAGTGATCGACCGGGGAAGCGGCGAAGCTCAAGCCGGTTGAGGTCGAACCGGCCGGAACGGATCGCGCAGGCTGATCCCGCACTTCAGCAGCGGAGTCTCAGACAGGGCGAACCTGCCGGAAGCTGTTTCCGCAGGAACGATTGCTGAACCACCCCGATCGTACCCTCGAAAATTTGTGGAGCCAGGGACTCGGGGACCGCCAGCAGAAGCAGGATGAATACGACGCCGAGACAGACCACGGCCGGACGGAGGGGGCTGTCCTCAATACAAGCATCGGTCTGCCCGAAACCGGCTAAATTCCCGGCCTCCTGCCGACCCTCAGAGGAGCTGCAGCCATGCCGAAGTTACTAGTCGAGTCATCCGAGCGTATCCTCATGGTCAGTATCAACCGGCCTGAAGTGCGGAACGCCGTGGATGCGGAGACGGCGGGGATGCTGCTCGCCGCCGCCAGGCAGTTTCAACAGGACAGCAGCCTGGACGTCATGGTCCTGACCGGGACCGGAGAAGACGCTTTTTGCTCGGGAGCCGACCTCAAGAACATCGAAGGCCTCGTACTGCGCGAGGGCGCTTCAGAGACCGGGCCGATGGGCATCAGCCGCATCACAGACCTGGCTAAGCCCACGATCGCTGCCGTGAACGGCTTTTGCCTGGCCGGGGGGCTGGAGCTCGCCTGCTGGTGCGACTTCCGGATCGCCGCCGAAAATGCCCGCTTCAGCGTCGCCAACCGGCGCTGGGGTGTTCCGTTGATAGACGGCGGTACCCAGAGACTGCCCCGCATAGTGGGCCTGGGGAACGCCCTTTACCTGATCGAGACAGGGATGTTGATCGATGCCCGACAGGCTCTGCGGATGGGGCTGGTTCAGGAGTTAGTCCCCGCCGGCCAGGCGCTCACTCGTGCATTGGAGCTGGCCCGCATCATTTCCGCGTACCCGGCGACCAGCCTCCGTAACGACCGCTGCGCTGCTTATGAGGGCCTGTCGCTCAGCCTGCCGGAAGGGCTCCGCATGGAAAACGACCGGCACAACTCAAGCCTCAAAGACCCCGGCCTTGCCGAGGGGCTCCGGCGCTACGCCGCCGGCGACCGCCCACCGCCGCCACAGCCCCCGCATTAGCTTAACCAGAGATACCCGAAACCAGAAAGATACTTTTTGAGGAACGCCGCGGCCCGTTTTCTGAATGGTACAGAGCGGCAATCTTTCGAGACCTGCGGGCTCCCGGCCACCCCGTTGATTAAAGGCAGAGTCTCGTTTATAGTTTTCTCAGGAGAGAAAACTAACCTTTCCTCACACCGGCGACTTTGATATTCGTCAGGATGATGCAGGAACGGGTTCTTCAAAGGAGGGAACATGTCCGAACGGCGGCGTGGTGAAAAGGACGAGAAGTCAGAAGAGAAGAAGCGGGAAAAAGAGGAAGAGAAGGGGAGAGGTGTGGAGGAAAAATGGCGCCGCGACCGGATTACAGCTCTCATCTGGGCGGGAGTTCTGGTCTGGGCCGCCCTGGTCCTGCTCGCCGAAACCACAGGTTACGCGGACAGGTTCGACTGGTGGAGCCCGTGGGCGGTCTTCCTGGCCGGCTGGGGGTTCATAGTGCTGCTGGGCGCGATGTTCAGGCTGCTCATTCCTGAACACCGCACGCCCGTAACGGGCAGCCTCATACTGGGGTTCGTTCTGCTGGGAATCGGCATGGGCGGACTCGTCGGCTGGGGCTATGTATGGCCCGTGGTGCTCATTATCGTTGCCCTCCTGATCCTTATCCGCGCCTTCGGCGGCCGCAAGAGGATGTAGACAGCGCCCGGACCGGGGGCTGCTAAAGACGCCCGAGATTCAGGGATATGAATTCGCCCCATGCGTAAGCCAGGGGAGTCCACCAGCGTTCGCGCCCGATGCATCGAAAGTAGGGCGGCCTGAATGCCCGGATGAGGTCGCCGATCCTGTAGCGGGGCAGGACGGGTGTCGAGACGACCAGGCTGCCGGTCTCCCCGGGGTGCATTTCGTGCATCATCTTGATGCCTGCACGGGTCTGGACTTCAAGGAAGAAAAGATCGTAGTTGGGGACCCAGGCCCGGCATCTGTCCCTCTGCTGTCCGAACATACCCTCCGTGGCGCCGTATATCTCCCTTATCACGACCGGGCCGTACATGGCCCTCAGTGAGGGCTCGTAACGCGTATTTATGCCGGGCACACTGCCCAGTGTCATGATGCGGACCTGCCAGATATCTTTCGGGTAGACGCGGTGCGCCCGCCGCAGGTAACGGCCGAAGAGGCCCGCGGTGGGCGCCACTCCACCAACCAGAGTCACGTTCTCCCCCCTGCATCGCTCATAGGCCAGCTCGAAACGGGCCTCCCAGTCCCGAATGGTCTTGCCCCCGCCCAGAGCATCTATATCGTCCTGGGCCGGAAGTGAGCGAATAGGCGTCCACTGCGAAACGTACTTCACGTATATGCCCGAACTGTACCCGTAGTCAAGCTCCCTATCTCCTGCCCGCGCCTTCCCGACTACCGAGGGGAAATTCAGGTTAAGGTTGACTCCCTGCAGCAGTTCGTAGCGCCCCGAGTCCGCAACGAAGTTCATCATCGCCCGCCCTGCATTTATCCTCATGCCCAGGTCGGTCGGCGTCATGGGAATGAACTTGGACTCGTCCCCGGTCGTACCCCGGGTAATCGCCCACCCGACGGGCTCTTCATGCAGGAGCAGGGTCAGCTCACCTGCCATGACACGCTGCAGAAGCGGCTTACAGTCCTCGTATGTTATGACCGGAAAGCACCGCCGGTAGTCCTCTATGGTGTCCACCCGCGCGGCATTGTGCTGTTTCCCGTATTCCGTCTGTGCGTAGATGCGCAGGAGGCCTTCAAGTACTTTTGTCTGCGCCTCTCCAGGGTCCCGTAAAGCCTCATGCCAGGGCGAAAGCATTGCCTGGAGCATATCCGAATACTGCGCGGACAGATTCGCCGCCATAGGCAATTTCTTCTTTCAGCGCACCCGCTGTACGGGACATTCAGCGGAAGCGGGTAGAGCACCGGTTTACCCCATTCTAGCATATCAGGGACGGGGACCGGGTCTCCTTTTCGCGCTGAATTCAACCGTGCGAAGCGCTCAATAAATATGACATGAACACCAATAAGAAGAAATCTAAAAATACGTATTGTTATGTCCACCACTAGGTGTAGCAACGGATACAAGAACCAGCTTCATCCATACTACAATTAGAATTGGCGGTCCGGTTTCTAACCCGTGGGCTGTCGGCCTCCTCAGTTGCCAGCCAGAAAGACGGCCCGTTGAAAGGAGGTGTTGTGTTCAGGATTCTCATATCCGTTCTGCTGGCCCTCGGTCTCGTGCTGTTGCTGCTCGGGTGTGAGATCGAGCAAGTAACGTCGCCGGCCGAAACTAGCAATGCGGCTGAACCTGAAGCCGCGGAATCCGCCGGCTTTTCGCGCGGCGATCCCGCGGATATCGGAACAGTTCTAGCGGGAGAAGCTGAAACCCTGGAAGGAGTCTTCGACGTTGAGATAACTCTCAAGGAAATCATTCGGGGCGAGCAGGCATGGCAGGAGATCGAGGAAGCCAATATGTTCAACGACCCGCCCCAAAGCGGCCATGAGTACATACTGGCTCTCTTCCATGTAAAGGTTCTGTCTGGTCCCGATGACGATACCCAGCTTGATCTCCATACCCTGGATTTCACCGCCGTCTCGGAACAGGGCAAGGACTACGAATGGGTATTCGTAGTGGAACCAGAGCCCGCACTCGCTGCGAATCTCTATCCGGGCAGCAGCCATGAAGGATGGGCTGTTTTCGAGATCGCCGAGGAAGATACGCAGCCGCTGGTCACCTTTGGCCGCGACTATGCCGGGCGCGGCGGCATGTGGTGGAAGCTTTTCGAACAGCCTGCTGAGTCCAAGCCACCCGAGTCTTGATGCGACGAAGCGCGGTCCGGCAACAGGACCACTCTCGGCAAGGACGACGAATGACTCTGCCCGGCGGCTATCGCTTGCCCAGCTTGAACCAGGGATGGAAGCTTATGATCGCGTCGCCGCACGCCTCTTTGTCAAGGCGGCCCTCGACGAGCAGATTCACGGCCATCAGCCAGTCCGCAATCCGGTCGGGCATGAGGAAGTGCTGGGTCACATAGTCTTTTCCATTCTTCCCCATGGCCGCCGCGGCAGCGGGGTTGTCGAGCAAGCGCGCCATTATCCTGGCTGTCTTCCGCGGCGTACGGTAGAAATAGCCTGTATCGCCGTCCCTGAGCTGGAGCGGGATGGCGCCGACATCGGCCCCGATCACCGGCTTGCCTTTCCAAAGCGCCTCGGTGATGACCAGCCCGAAACCCTCGCGGGTAGATGGCTGCATGATGATATCAGCAGCACGCTGCAAGGCATTGACCTCCCTCCAGTTCTCGAGCCGGTCTTCGAGTGAGAGGTTCAGAATGTGTATATCCTGGTCGTCCTTTGTGCTCTCCCGGATCCTGGACAGCACCCTGACGCCTTCGGGGTCGTCCGCTGCGAGGCCCCCGGCGAGAAGCAGTTGGCATTCCCTCTTTTTCCTCAGGACCTTGAAAGCCTCTATGGTCCTTTCAAGTCCCTTCCAGGGGTCGAACCTGCCCACCTGGACAATAGTCGGTATCTGGCGATCGATGCCGTATTTGTCCAGCACCGCATTGATCTCCGCTTCGCTCAAGTCGCGGTTCTTCTCCGACAGCGGGTCGATGAAAGGCGGTATAAGGAACTTGGGCAGTCTCCATTTTGTGATCACGTAATGGGCCGCTGTGAAAATCGCCGCATCGTACGGTTCGAGCAGATTTGAGATGAAGGTCTCGAGGCCGGGGTTCGCCTGAAGTATGTACTCCTCGATATCTATATGGCATCTCCATGCCCATACCTGACCCGGGCGCTTCACGTACCGGCTCAAGCCCGCGGGCTGCGGGTCGTGTATAAGGACCACATCCGCCTCACCGATGCTGGAATCTCCGGCGGCGCAGCGGTTGATAGTCTCATCGTATGTCTTCACCATGTCCTGGGTGAAAAAGCCTCTTTTCCCCTGAAGCAGGTTGTGCAAGACCTTGGTGCACTCGTAGTATTCGGGGTTTCCCGTGATGATATTCCATTCCGTTTCCAGGCCCAGGTCATTCATGAACGGTATCGCGCTGAAAAGCATCTCAGCTACGCCGCCGCCGCGTGCCGTGGCGTTCATCTCGAGAATTCTCAGTCCCTTCAGCCGCTCCGCCGCCTTCAAGAGCCGTTCTATCCTCTCCAGCCCCAGCAGACGGGTGTATTCTTCGAGCGGGGGTACCGAGAAGGGTCGCAGGTTCTTCCTGGCGCTATATATCGTTCCGTCAAGCTGAGGTTCGAAACACTTGTCCCCTGTTTGCGCCATGGCGATACTCCACCTTCC
>JACUUS010000141.1 GCA_014859215.1 Dehalococcoidia bacterium
ACCTGAATCTGCAGATCTGGAGACTAAACAGGTAAACGTGCGGAACTACCGGGGGATCACGGTGGGCGGTACTGGATTTGAACCAGTGACCTCTGCGATGTCAACGCAGCGCTCTAACCCCTGAGCTAACCGCCCTTGTTACCACGTTCGAATATAGCTAAACCAGGGGATTTTGTCAACTTCGGTTATCCTTGACAGTGCGTTTGAGCATGCGGTAAAATTAAATTCACCGCGGGGAGGCAGGGTTATGGTTGAGATGACTATCGAGAGCATACGAGTGAGCATGCTCAATTATCAGCGGGTGGTGATACTGAAGGAGAAGCTCGCGGAACGGTACCTGCCCATCTGGATCGGGCCTGCGGAAGCTGATGCTATCGCTGTGAAGCTCCAGGAGTACAAGGTTCCGCGACCTCTGACCCACGATCTCCTGGGCAGCGTCATTCTCGCATTGGGAGCAAGCGTGAACTCGATCATAGTCTGTGACCTGCGCAATGATACATTCTTCGCCAAGATCATCCTTGCATCCGATGGCAAGGAGATAGAAGTCGATTCCCGCCCGAGCGACGCTCTCGCTCTGGCTGTGCGGGCGCAGGTGCCCATATTTGCTGAAGAGGAAGTCCTCACCAAGGCTGGTATTATTATCGATCCGGAAACCGGCAAACCGGCACCTGTCCAGGAAATTGCCCCGGAAGAACTCGAAAGGATGTCGGCTTTCAAGGAGTTCATTGAGGGTCTTGACCTGTCCGATTTCGATAAGGGCGAGTAGGGTGGTATAATGGTAGCTGTCTTCCCCGGAGGAGGTGCAGGATGATGCCCGAGGGATTCTTGAAGCGTCTATTCTCCAAGGTGGACTGCGGCATCTGCGGGCAGAAGTATGAGCCCGGAAATATCAAAGTCCTGGATCACGAGGAGGGGCTCTGGTTCCTCAGCGTGTTCTGCAGCTCCTGCGGCACTCAGGGCCTTATAGCCGCGGTTGTTCAGGAAGGCAACATAGCTGAAGTCGCCACCGACTATGTCGAACCGGACGCGGTTCCCCAGGGTGAGATAGTCGGGGTGGACGACGTCCTCGATATGCACAATTTCCTCAAGGAATTCGACGGAGATTTCTCCAGACTCTTCGGAAACCGGGAGTAACAATTTCCGCTCAGCAACAGAAGCCCGGGCGCAAAGCTTGGGCTTTCGTATGTAACAGCCAGGCGTCGATATGCTCGTTGTTGGTCTTACAGGCGGAATAGCCAGCGGGAAAAGCACTGTCTCTAATATGCTGTCCGAACTCGGTGCGGGTATCATCGACGCCGACAAGGTCGGTCATGAGATACTGAAGCCTGGCACAGACGCCTGGCGGGAGCTCCTGAAAGTATTCGGGGAGGACATAGTCGGGAGAGATGGCGGCATCGACCGCGCCGCACTCGGCAACAAGGTCTTCGGCAGGCCGGAAGCGCTTCAGCACCTTAACAGTATCACGCATCCCAGGATACGCCGCCTGGTCGAAGAACGGATCAGGTCCTTGCGCGAACAGGGTAAACAGGTAGCCGTCATTGAAGCGACTTTGCTTCTTGAGGCCGGTTGGGCTGATCTTGTGGACGAAGTCTGGGTTACGATTTCGTCCGAGAACAATGTGCTGGGACGCCTTGGCAAAAAGAGAGGAATTGACCAGGAGCAGGCCAGGGCCAGACTCGATTCCCAGCGGCCAATCTCCGAAAGACGGAAGGGGGCCGATGTGATTATCGAGAACGAAGGAGACATCGAAGCACTGCAGAAGCGGGTCAAAGAGCTGTGGAATAGCCGTATCCGGCCGAGGCTTTGAGATTAGACAGGTGTGAATTGAGCGAGCTCTTATCGTGGGAAGACAGACTCGGGCTGGCGCTGGTCGGGAGAACCAGGAAAACGCTTGTTCTTGACGGCTTCAGACCCTCGGCGGTGCTCATACCCGTTTACACGAACCGTGTCGCGCATTACGTTGTACTCACCAAGCGCGTGGAGTGGGTCTTTCATCATAAGGGCCAGGTATCTTTCCCGGGAGGCGCCTTCGACGAGGCAGACGGACTTCTCTGTGTCACCGCTCTCAGGGAAGCCTCCGAGGAGGTCGGGATCAGGCCGGAGGATGTCCGGGTTCTGGGCATGCTCGATGATCAGGCGACCCTTACCAGCAATTACATCATAAGCCCTTTCGTGGGCGCGATCCCGTATCCTTACAAGTTCACCGTGAACAACAATGAGGTTGACACGCTCATCAGGGCTCCGGTAAGTCTCCTCCTCGACCCGGGTTCCTGCTTCCCCACGACACTTCCCCACGACACTTCCCGACGCCGACGGGAAAATTCATCCCTGGCACTCATACCGTTGCCAGGGATTTGAGATTACCGGGATTACCGCGAAGATACTCCAGCAGTTCCTTCAGGTGCTGGCTGATGGGGGGCTGGAATAGCCGCTTCTACAGCAGGCGCTGGCGAAGCATGAAAAGCGCGGAAAACACCGCTCGACGCTTAACATCTATGCGGCGCGGCGGTAATCGCAGTGACAGCGAGCTCGCATCCCCCCGCACATCCACGGCAATGTGCACAGTCCCGACCGGCTTACCCTCGACTTCGGACGGACCGGCTACGCCGGTAATCCCTATGCCGATATCCGCGCCCAGTTTGGCCCTTGCCGCTCCAGCCATCGCGACTGCGACGTCCGGGTGAACCGTGCCCACGCGCGCCAGCATCCCGGCATCAACTCCAAAGGCGGCCTTCATCTCGGCGCTGTAGGTGACAAGGCCCCCCTTGAAGTACTCGGAACTGCCGGGCACATCGGTTATGGTGCTTGCAAGAAGGCCGCCTGTGCAGGACTCCATAACGGCAAGGTTCAGTTTCTTCTCGCGGAGCAGCGAGCCGACCAGCGTCTCCAGCGTATCCTCATCATATCCCCAGATATAACGGCCGAACAGGTCTTTGAGGCGGGCCTCGACGAGAGTGATCGCTTCTTCCGCCTCCGCCCTGCTCCCGGCTTTGGCAGTCAGGCGAAGGTGGATGCCGTCAAGCTTTGCGTAGATTCCAAGTGTAGGGTTGGATGAGCAAAGGTACTCCCTGACCATCTCGTTGACCCTGGCCTCGCTGAACCCGAGGGTCTTCAGCGTCCGGGAAACAATCACTCCCTGACCCGGGCTGAGCCTGAGCCGGGGTTTCACGCTATTTTGCCACATGAACTGCATCTCGTCCGGGGGACCTGGCAAGGCGGCTATCACTTTACCTTCACGCTCGACCCACCATCCGGGAGCGGTTCCGCGGGAATTGGGGATGGCCTCCGCCGACGGAATCAGGTTTGCCTGTTTGATATTACAGTCGGGCATTTCGAGGCCGAACCCCTTGAAAAGCCTCCTCAACCATTCTTCCAAAGCGGGGTCGACATGCATATCCTCGCCCAATAACTCAGCGATAGCCTCACGTGTAACGTCGTCCTCGGTGGGCCCCAGGCCTCCGGTACATATGACAACTTCAGAGCGGTCGAGGGCGCGCCCCAATGCTTCGAGGATTCGAGCGCGGTTGTCGCCGACCTGCGTTATCCAGTACAGGTCTATGCCGAGCAGGGGCAGCTCTGCGGCGATGTAAGGGGCATTTGTATCCGTTATTTGCCCGAGGAGGAGCTCCGTCCCGATAGAGATAATATCGGCTCTCATGGTTCCCCGAGTCCTCATACACCCGGAAGAGTGCGAAGATGCTTTGCTTCCGGATAGGTCACCTGCTTGAGCAGTTTGACAGTGACTTCAGCGGCCTTCTTGCCGGACAGAAGCATCGCGCCGAATGTGGGCCCCATGCGAGGCAGACCGTATACCGCACCCACGGCCATCCCGGTTACTACGAGACCCGGGTAGACCTCACCCGTGTGCTCCACGATGGCATCCTCCGATTTATCGATCCAGAGTGCGCCTTCACCCTTGAGTCTGATAAGACCGCGCTGTTCAAGCTTCTTGACCACCTGGGCATCGTGTCCGGTTGCGTCGATCACGATCCTCGATTCCAGCGGGATGGGGTCGAGGGCTGCTATCTCCCTGGGAAGGTGTGAGATCGGGCTCCAGTTTACCACGACCCCCGCCAGGCGGTCGGATTCATGTAGAATGACATCCTCCAGCATGGTAAGAGAGAAAAACTTGACGCCGGCATCGCAGGCAGCGGCAATGAGCCGGGCGCAGGCATGGGGCGCATCCGCTACGAATAGTCCCTCCACTGCTTCTTCGAAAGGGACGCCGAGTTCATGCAGGACCTCCTGGGCCGGCTCCCGGACTGTGAATTTGTTCATGAAATAGCCGCCGATCCAGAAACCGCCGCCCAGATAGTTGTTTCGTTCGATGACTGCGACTTTCAGGCCGTTGTCTGCCAAATCTCTACCCGCTATGAGCCCGCTTGGCCCACCCCCTACAATAATCACATCACTCTCGGCGTACTCCTGTAACTGCTTTGAGAACGCACTCACGATGGCGCGGGTGACTTCGCTTTCTTTCACCGGATGAAACAGAGCCATTTACTTCTCTCCTCGACAATATTGGCAAGCTAGCAACGACCCGGCGTGGTGCCTATATAGTTGGCCACCAGTTCCATGGCGCAATACTGACCGCACATGCTGCAACCAGACCCTGACGTTTGGTGCTGTCCGCGCACTCTGGAGGACTTTTCAGGGTCGAGTGAGAGCCTTACCTGCTCCTTCCAGTCCAGCTTCTTGCGTGCCAGAGACATCGCCCTGTCCCAGTCAAGCGCCCCCCTTACTCCCTTCACGATATCTCCGGCATGAGCCGCGAGCCTGGTCGCCGTGACTCCTTCCCGCACGTCTTCCGCGTCAGGCAGGGCCAGGTGCTCTGAAGGGGTCACGTAGCATAGATAGTCCGCACCGGAGGCGGATGCGATCGCGCCCCCGATCGCGGCGCTGATATGGTCGTAACCTGCCCCGATGTCCGTGACCAGCGGTCCGAGAACATAGAAAGGCGCACCCCTACAAACGATCTTTTCAAGCTGCACGTTGGCTGCTATCTGGTCCAGCGGCATATGACCGGGCCCTTCGACCATAACCTGCACCCCGGCGGCACGGCTGTGATCGACAAGTTCGCCTATGGTGAGGAGCTCCTCTATCTGAGCTCGATCGGAGGCATCCGCAAGGCTTCCGGGACGGAGACCATCCCCCAGACTCAAGGTGACGTCGTATCTGAGAGCAATTTCGAGCAGGCGGTCAAAATGCTCATACAGGGGGTTCTCCTGGCCGTTATGGAGCATCCAGGCTATGGTGAAAGCCCCGCCTCGTGAAACAACGTCCGTCAGTCTCGGCGACTGCTTAAGGCGGTCGACGGCTTTGCGGGTTATCCCGCAGTGCACGGTAATGAAATCGACGCCGTCTTCGGCGTGTTCCTGGATGACCGAGAAAAGGTGGTCCACCGGCATGGCCACTATCGCTCCCCACCGGTTGATGGCCTCGATCCCGGCCTGATATATAGGGACTGTTCCGAGGGGTAATGATGTGGCAGCGGCAATAGAGCGGCGGATTGAGCGAATGTCACCGCCTGTGCTGAGGTCCATTACTGTGTCCGCCTTCGCGCCTTCGGCTGCACGCAGCTTGGCGAGTTCGGTATTCACATCGCCGAAGTCCGAGGATGTGCCGATGTTGGCGTTGACTTTGGTCCTGAGCCCTTTTCCTATTCCACAGGGTTGGAGATTTTCATGATTCACGTTCGCGGGAATCACGATGGATCCATCCTCGACGCCGGCCCGGACCTGTTCCGCCTCGAGGCCTTCACTATTCGCAACGGCCCTCATGAAGGGAGTGATGGTGCCCTTTCGAGCTTGCTCTAACTGCGTCAAAGTGAACCCCTTCTAAAACGAAAAGACCACGAACCTAGGTTCGCGGTCACCCGAAGCATCCGCTTTCCTACGCTCGTATTACCGAGTTCAGGTTCCA
>JACUUS010000289.1 GCA_014859215.1 Dehalococcoidia bacterium
AGGCAATCGAGGAACAGGAGGCAATGCCGGTCCGGCTTGCAGCCGCGGACTGATTCTGCTCATCCTGTCAGGACCGCGGCTTGATCAGGACCGATCCCCTGTAATACGGAGTTGCAGGTATCCGGTCATGTAACGCGAGCTCACCTGCGCGTGCGAAGAGTGCTGCCCTCTCAAAGATAAGGACTCGGCCTGGACTCTGAAGGAGATACTGCCGGATGGAATACCATTTCAGGCCAGTAATGGCTGGTGATAGCCCGGCCATATTATCAATATTCAATCATTATGTGGAGGCCAGTTATGCCGCCTATTTTGAGGATAGGGTGGATGAGTCGTTCTTCACAACATTGAGTCATATGACCTCCGGCTACCCCTTCTATGTTATCGAGATGCCGGAAGCGCAGATCGCCGGTTTTGGCCTTCTCCACAGATATCATCCCGCAAGGGCTTTCAAACGCACAGCAGAATTGTCTTACTTCATTTCTCCATCTCTCACCCGGCGAGGGTTGGGTACAAAAATTGCTGAGCCTCCTCATCCGCGAAGCCAGCCAAATGGGCATTGATACGCTGCTTGCTAGCATATCTTCCCGCAACCAGTCGAGCATAGATTTTCACAAGAAGAACGGTTTCACTGAATGCGGTAAATTCGTGAGCATCGGACGCAAATTCGGTCAGGACTTCGATGTTGTCTGGATGCAGAAATTCCTCTATTAAGAGGCAGCGGGATCAGGCGCTTTCTCGAGACGAGAAAGACCATGGCTCTTTCCCCATGCAGACTTCAAACAAGTCCCAGGACCGCTTTGTACCTCGCTATTGCGGAGCAATGTGCTAAAATGCGATAGACAATGACCACGAATGAAGGGCCCGGCGGCGCGAAGAGTCCGGGACTCCTCCGCAAGAGACTAATCCCCATCCTGGTCTTCGTTTTCGTCACAGCCGTCGCTGTTATTCTGTTCTGTATTTACGGTCGCGACCCGGACCTTATTGTGCGCCTGGCCGCTTACGGCTATCTCGGCGCCTTTCTGATCAGCCTTATCGGCAACGCAA
>JACUUS010000005.1 GCA_014859215.1 Dehalococcoidia bacterium
GAACGAAGTGCTCATCCCGGTCGCCGTAGGGGTTGAATTGCTTCATACTGCGACCCTGGTCCATGACGACACTATCGATCTCTCCCCGCGGCGCAGGGGCAAACCAACGGCTGCCAGTATCTGGGGTTGGGGCATCGCCACCCTGGCGGGAGACTACCTCTTTTCCAGGGCTGCCGACCTGGTTTCAAGGGCCAACAGCGTCAGGGCGGACAGGCTGTTCGCTCAAACCCTCACGGCCTTGTGCACAGGAGAACTCGAGGAAAGCTTCAGCAGCTTCAGCGAGGACCAGAAACGGGAAGAGTATTTCCGCCGCATAGGCAATAAGACCGCTTCCCTGTTCAAGATGGCCACCGAATCAGCCGGAATTATTTCAGGCGCGTCGGAAGATTCCATACGCGCCCTGAGCGAGTACGGCTATAAGCTCGGGATGGCCTTCCAGATTGTGGATGATATCCTGGATTTCACAGCTGAAGAAGATGACCTTGGTAAACCGGTGGCCAGCGACTTGCTGAATGGAAACCTGACACTGCCTGGCATTCTGCTGGTAGAACAGAATCCGGGCGACAATCCTGTGCATTCGATTTTCAGCACCCGGCAAAAGGACGGTAACCTGAAGCGGGCTATTGAAATGATAAGGGGCTCCGATATTATCCCTGAGTGCTATGAGATTGCGCAGGGTTTCATGACGGCAGCCTGCCGGGCACTCGACATATTTCCTGATTCCGAGTACAGACTATCGCTTCTCTCCCTCACAGACTATGTTCTGGAACGCCATAAGTAGAAGTCAGTGAGTTAGCGTGTCCGCTCGAGGTCTTCCAGGAACTCCACCGATTTCAGGTCGTGCTCCAGCGTGTACCGTATATACGCCCTGATCAGGTACTTGATCTCGGTCGCCAATTCACGAGGAACACGAAGCCTCTCAATCGAGTCCTGATTGTTGCTCAGGAGGAATCGCATCACCTTCAGGGCATCAACGGAAATCGGTCTCGCAGCACTCTCTCTTGCTCCGCAAACCGGACACAGGACCCCTCCAGCGGCGGGGCTAAACAAGTTCCTGACTGGATTCAGGCTTGATCCGCAACCGGGGCATTGAAAGACCTGCGGTTGATAACCTGCAAGCCCCAATAGGCGCAGCTCGAAACACCTGAGGAGCATGTCGGGATCACGAGTTTCCCCGAGTCGCCTGAGGCTGTCCGTGAGCAGGATGTAAATGCCATAGTTCTCGGCTTCTTCTATGGTGAACTTGTCAACGAGCTCTGCGATATATATCGCACAGGCGATATGCCTCAGGTCCTGCCTTAGAGAGGGAAAGCTCTCCAGCATTTCGCTTTGCGTAATAATATCAAGGGACCTTCCCCGGGCAATGAGCATGACGCTTCGGCTCAAGGGATCGAGATGTCCCGCCAGTCTGCTCCGGGGTTTTCTTATTCCACGTGCTGTGGCCCTGATCTTGCCCAGATTAGGGGTGTAGAGGGTCAGGATACCGTCTGCTTCGGCCAGGTTTGTCTTCCTGAGGACTATCGCTTCAGTCTTGTAGATACGCGGCCTGGGCATTGTGTTATTTTGCTTTTTCGCCGGAAGTGACAGCGATTTTCATCCTGGAGACGGGCAATTCGCTCATATTATCGCTCAGACTGGACCTGTGTATGCTGTTCATAGAGCAGAACGGGATAAGCCTTGGCCTGGATTCGTTGTCAATGACTCCGAAATGAAGTGCGCAATTACGGACCCTATCCAGATCGAAGTTATACGGGTCCATGAAATGCATTATACCAATGGTGAGCCACTGACCCGGCAGCCATTCAGTCAGAATAGACTTGATGGATTTCCTGCCTTTCGTCATAAGCAGGATCCGCGCAAGCTTAAGCCAGAGTCGCGGGCTAACATACCTTGCGAGACCCAGGATAAGGTCCAGCATGATCATTGGCCTGGATTTGTTCAAATCAAAAGACCTGCGCATCATCGCGTGAAATTTCTCGTTCTTTATGTAACGCGGAACCGGGTCCAGCCTACCCCGGGAATGGTCGACGACAGTTATCAACCCGCAGTGTGGATGAACGCAGAAATCCTGGTGCTGCCCCCCTTTGGTCATCATCTTGGCCATCGTCTGGTTCATGGGAAGCGTAAAGAAGTCACTTTTCCTGATCTGCCCTCCGGTCTGCTCCTCGGCCAGCCGCATCACGTCAGAATTCGTGATTCTCATATCCTTGAGCATGGTGCGATCAATCCTGCCGGAGAAGCTCACCGGCTGGAAAACCAGAAACTTGATCACGTCGGAGTTGTCAGCCGCAAAGCGAATGATATCGCCAACCTGATGATCATTGACTCCTCTGGCAAGGGTGGGAATGAGGGCGATCTTGTTGTATCCTATCTTCCGGGCGTTCTCTATCATCCTCTTCTTCACCGGCCAGAGATCGCGCCCTCTTGCCTTCATATACGGTTCAGAAGTCACGCCGTCAAACTGGAGATAAAGCCACGCGGCCTCGTCACGTATCTTCTTGAAATACTCAATATCGTCGGCCAGTCTCAATCCATTAGTCATGATGAGGATATAGTCAAAGCCCAGTTCTCGCTCAAGCCGGATGATCTCCGGCAGGTCATCTCTGAGTGTAGGTTCCCCGCCGCTATTGCCGACTCCCCTGACTCTCAAAGGGTAATTGTTCTTCTGAGTGTATTCCAGTATAGAACGTATCTGGTCCAGGGTCAGATCCGGAGAGGATGGATTCTCACCTGCCTGGGCAAAACAAATAGGGCATCTCAGATTGCACCGCTGGGTTATCTCCATGATTACCAGAATAGTATGGGTCTGATGATTCTCGCAAAGGCCGCAATCAAGCGGGCATCCAAGCTGAGCGTTTCGTGACTGCAACAGGCCTGTCCCGCTGGCACGGAACCTCTCGGCCTTCATGTATTCGTCGTAATCGCTCCAGTAGATATCCTCGAATTCCCCGTGGTCCGGGCAGGTCTTCTTCATGATTACCTGCCCGTTGCTGCGAAAGAGACCCGCATCTATGACTCTCAAGTCTTCTGGACATAGTGATTGGGTATGCTTGATGAGTTCCATGAAGATTCCCCCGCCTTTACTCCGCTACATAGCCTGCCTGCTCTCGAGAGCGTGAGTAAGAGTCACTTCGTCGGCGTATTCGAGATCGCTTCCCGCAGGCAACCCCCGGGCGAGTCTGGTGACTCTCAAACCGAAAGGTGAAAGCAGCTTCTGAATATACATCGCGGTTGCCTCACCTTCAAGGTCCGGGTTGGTGGCGAGAATGACTTCCGTAGTCGAGCTTCCGGCTATGCGTTCCATCAATTCCTTGATCTTCAGGCTGCCCGGGCCCACCCCATCCATGGGCGACAGAACACCGTGTAGTACATGGTACAGGCCTTTATGGCGGCCCGTGCGCTCCAGGGCGAGAACGTCCAGTGGTTCCTTGACGACACAGATAATCCCGCTGTCCCGTTCAGTGCTGCTGCAGATCGCGCAAGGGTCCGCATCAGTTATGTTCTGGCAAATGGAGCAGTACATTGTCTTGTCTTTCATAGCTATTATTGCATCTGCCAGTGCTCGGGCTTCGTCCGCGGGCATTCGCAATACATAGTATGCTAGACGCGCAGCGCTCTTCGGCCCTATGCCGGGCAACTTGCCAAATTCCTCGATAAGGCGCGAAACGGGCTCAACAGCTATACGAAAACCAAAACCCAATTCAGTGATCCTCAGAATTCAGATTTATCATAACCCGGGCAGGTTAAGTCCCCCGGTAATGGCGCTAAGCCGGCTGGATACAAGCTCTTTAGCCTTGTCCATTCCCTCGTTTACCGCGGCCAGCACCAGGTCCTCAAGCATGCTGACGTCTTCAGGGTCAACGGCTTCGGGGGATATCTTGATCGAGACCAGTTTCTGCCCGCCGGTCACTACCACCTTTACCGCTCCGCCCCCCGAGCTTGCCTCAATCGTTGCATTCTCCAGTTCTTCCTGTGCCTTGGCAAGCCTGGCCTGCATTTGTTGCGCCTGGCGCAAGATATTCTTGTTCATTCCTCCTCCTCGATTATCCGAGCTCCCATTCTAAGCGCTTCACTTACCACCGGGTTGCTTGCGTGAGTATTTGACTTCACGTTCTTATTCTTGGGTGCAAGTACGCACCGGACATGATACGGAACTCCGAACACGTCCTGCAATTTCTTCTCCATGAGGCTGCGGTATTCCGGACTTTCCACCTTTCCTCTCTGGAATTCCCAGTAGAAACCCAGGACCAGGGTATCACCCTCCAGGCTAAGAGGCTCACAAGCACCTCTGAGAAGCGCATCCAGCTTTCCGCTGGAACCGATGCCCCGGCAAGCGTCAACGAATCCGCTCCACTGTTCGCGTATTCTCTGGATTTCTCTCACAACCTGTGCGGGTTGGGATTGCGGCGGTGCCTGAATATCCGGAGCTTCCGCAGTCTTGCTCACGGCGCATGCCGGCTCACACACTGGTTCGGGCTCCACGCTAACGGTCCGGGGCCTTGTTGGCGGCTTCTTCGTCTCCGTACCAGCCATTTCCATATTCAGCGCACAGTCTACAAGAGCCAATTCCATAAGTAGCGTAGAATGCGGGTCTGCTCGAAAGTCTATTTGAGCGAACAGCCTGATGGCCTTTGCCAGTCCTGCAAGAGAAAGGTTGCCCGCAAGCTCATTTATCTCTGCTGAAGCCTCAGCCGCAAAATCGCCTGCATCCTGCGCACCTGCCCTGACCATAAGAAGATTTCTAAGGTATTCCACCAATGCATGATTGAACTGCCGCAAGTCGATGCCGTCAGTTGACACGGCGCTTATGAGCGCCAGCCCAGCCGCTATGTCCTTGCTCGCTATATGGTGCGCCAGTTCACGGACCCGATGATCGCTGGTTAGGCCCAGTTCCTCAGTAGCATGGTCCACGGTAACGTCTAATCCGTAATGAAGAACGAGCTGTTCCAGGAGATTCTCTGCATCACGCAGGCTGCCCGTTGCCATCCTGGCTATGAGCACGAGGGCCTGCGCATCGGCACGGATACCTTCCTTTTCGCATATATCACGGAGCTTACTCGTTATCGCCGATTGGCTAAGCCGCCTGAAATCAAACCTCTGGCATCTGGACGCGATCGTGAGTGGTATTTTGTGGGATTCCGTGGTCGCGAGGATGAAAATGGCATGCGGAGGCGGTTCTTCGAGGGTCTTGAGCAGCGCGTTGAATGCGGGCTCTGTCAGCATGTGGACTTCGTCAATGATATATACTTTGTATCGTGCGGTATTGGGAGCGAAGTTGATCTTCTCCTTGAGGTCCCTGATCTCTTCTATACCCCTGTTTGAGGCGCCGTCGATTTCTACCAGGTCCAGCGCCCGGCCTTCATTTACTGCTTGGCAGATGTTACAGGAATTGCAGGGTTCACCCTCCCGATTGTCAAGGCAATTAACCGCTTTGGCCAGAATTCTCCCCGTACTTGTCTTGCCGGTACCGCGCGGTCCGCAGAAGAGATAAGCGTGCGCAATTCGTCCGGTAATCAGAGCGTTGAGCAGGGTTCGGACGACAGGTTCCTGTCCCACCACATCACCCAGACTCCTGGGCCGCCACTTTCTGTAGAAGACTTGTGAAGGCATCTTGTATACGGGACTGAAATTCGCTCTAATTATATCCTACGGGGTATGCTTATTCAATTGAGAGAGGGGCGTAAGCCCGGCGCGTCATTCCCGAAGGGCGTGGAGAGCCCGCTTTTCCAGAGCTCTCATTATCTTCTCGCCTTCTGGTTCCTCGTGATCATATCCAAGTAGATGCAGGACTCCATGCGTTATGAGAATGGCCAGCTCACGGGGCAAAGAATGGCCCTGTTCGACAGCCTGTCTCTCTGCCTGGGGAAGGGAGATAATCACTTCCCCCAGCCAGACTGTCTTGCGGGACGGGGTCACAAAATGGTCCCCGTCTTCTTCACCCTTAGAAGCGAACGAAAGGACATCAGTCGTCCTGTCTTTCGCACGATAAGTCCGGTTTAGCCCCCTCACTGTTGCGTCACCGGCAATGACTACTCCAATTTCAACCGTGCCTTCGGCGCCGCCCTCCAGGAGAGCCGTTTTCACCGCCCACCGCACCCATCGTTCGGCAATAGAACCAGAATACGGATCTTCAATCTGTAGACTGAGGCAAACTCGCAACATAATCAGACCACCCGACGCAGACGATAACAGGGGGATGCGGAAGAATCAAGGCTACCTTGCCAGACGAACTGTCAAGGAAGGATAGCTGCCGCTGTCTCGGTTAAGCGGATAGCCAGCCAGGGATAAATTCCGAAAACCAGCACACCGATAGATGCCATGGCCAGGCTCATGCGCAACGGTATCGAGGACGGCACCGCCTCAGTTGACTCGGGCTCTCCGACATACATTAGCTTTACTACCCTGAGGTAGTAGTAAGCTGAAATGACTGAATTAATGACTGCGATTATAACGAGCCACAGAAGGTCCTGCTGCACCGCAGCGTTGAATATGTAGAATTTGGCCATGAAGCCCGCGGTAGGCGGAATGCCGATGAGCGAAATGAGGCAGAAGGCCAGTATGAAGGCTATTACAGGCGATCTTCTGGACATGCCTGCGTAGTCGGCTATTTCATCGCTGCCGATCTTGTTCGACACGGCAATAATGGCAATGAATACACCGAGGTTTGCGAGCGTGTAGCTCGCCAGAAAGAAGAGCACGCCGCTCTGCCCGAGTGTGCTCAGGGCCGCCAGCCCCACCATCAGGTAACCGGCCTGCGCTATGCTTGAATAACCAAGCATGCGCTTGATATTGGTCTGTGTCAGAGCCACCACGTTGCCCAGCGTCATCGACATAACGGCAAGCACGGCGAAGATCATAGCCCAGTCTGCGCTTACCGCGGCCGATCCGAAAGCTGTGTAGAATACCCGGAGAATCACTGCGAATCCCGCCGCCTTGCTGGCTACGGAAAGGTAAGCCGTTATGGGAGTCGGCGCTCCCTGGTAAACGTCGGGCACCCACATGTGGAAAGGCACAGACGCGATCTTGAAGCCAAATCCCGCAACCATCAGAACCATGCCGAATAACAGGGCTGGACTGTCCCATATCTGTCCAGCGCCGATAAGGCTGACTATTCTCTCAAAAATCAGGTTAAGGTTCGTCGTTCCTGAAATACCGTAGATGAATGCCATGCCCAGCAGAAGCACGGCCGAACTGATCGCTCCGAGTATCATGTACTTAATCCCGGCTTCGCTGGACCGTACATCCTTCATGAATGTGACAAGAGCATAGAGGGAAATGCTGGACAGCTCGAGAGCGAGATAAATCGAGATTAGTTCGCCAGTGGAAGCCATCAGCATGAAACCAGTGGCTGATAAGAGAAGCAGGGCATAGAACTCGCCCTGCAGCCGGGGCATCTTGCTCACATATTCCATCGAAGAAAGAATCACAAGTGCGGCTATTCCCAGGATGAGGAATTTGAAGAACAGGGCAAAATCGTCCAGCACCAGCATGCCCGAGAATGAGGTCTGATTCTCACCCCAGAGGACAATGGTGAAGGCAAGGGGAATTGCGAGTCCAAACGCGCCTATGACGGCCAGCGCCTTCTTCTGCTTCAGTACGAGGTCCAACAGGATCAGCATCAAGGCAAGGCCGACAAGGCTCAGTTCAGGCGATAATAACCAGAAATTCAATTGTAACCCCCCACCTAAACTATGTTGGCTATCTCAAGCAAGATCTGCGTATCTTCGTGCAATTCGTTCCAAATATTCTGAATGTGGCTCTTTGACACCCATCTTGCCTCTCCCACATCACTGCCCGGCGTCAACTTACCACTTCTCATGGTTGCCAGATAATCTATGTAAATTACGTGCAGGCCTGTCAGGCTTCCCTCGCGCACAATCCGCTCGAAAGGCGCCAGAGGAGCATCAAGCTCGATTTCGAGGTTGGTCTCCTCCTTGACCTCCCTCCGGATGCCGTCGATGATTGGCTCGCCGAACTCTAGTTTGCCGCCCGGGCAAATCCACTTCCCTGCCCATATGCCTTTCCTCTCTGCCCGGTGCTTCACCAGCAGCACCCTTCCATCCTGGTCCCGGATCACTGCCCCAACAGCGACCGTAATCGCGTCTCCGTGATGCATGTCAAACGGCTAATCGAACATAGTGAAGACAGGCCCGATCACATCCAGCAGCAATCTGGGGTATATCCCGAAAAGCAGAATCAACGCGGAGAAGGCGAAGATATAGGCTTTCTCCATATGGTCAGCATCCTTAACCCCGTCATATTGCTCTTTGGGCTCCCTGTAGAACACACGCTCAAGCATCCACAGGATGTAAGCTGCGCCCAGTACCACGCCGAGTATTGCCAGGACTACGAACGTCTGGGCGTTGTTCACAACTGTGCTCTGAAAGCTCCCTACAAAGACGGTAAACTCCGCCGCGAAGCCGATTGTAGTAGGCAAACCCAGGGCTGCAAGACCGGCGATGCTAAAGACCACTGCTATTACAGGCATCTGCCTCGCGAGTCCACCCAGTAGAGGTATTTGTCTCTGGTGCGTTTTGTCGTAGACAAGACCGACCATCGCGAACAAGAGGCCGGTCACCAGCCCGTGGCTGAACATTTGAAGAGTAGCCCCGGAGAGGCTCACCTGACTGAGGGCAAAGACCCCGAGCAGCACGAATCCCATATGGCTTACCGAGCTGTACGCGATGAGCCTCTTCAGATCAGTCTGCCTGATAGTCGCAGCGGCCCCGTACAGAATACTCACCACAGCGAAGATAATGAGAAGCGTCGCATAGGTCTCCGCTACTCCTGGTATGAGTGCGCCTTCTCCATAACCGGCTACAAGCCTGATCATTCCATATGCGCCCATCTTTAGCAGGACGCCCGCAAGGATGACGCTCACCGCAGTGGGAGCATCGGTGTGCGCATCAGGCAACCAGGTGTGGACCGGAAATACAGGCAGCTTGATCGCAAAAGCCACGAAGATCAGGAAGAAAGTGGCCGCAAGCGGAATTACCGGCAAAAGATCTACAGCGCCACCCGCTATGGCGACCATGTCGAAGGTACTTGGAGAAGTCGAGAAGTACAGGGTGAGAATCCCGGCGAGCATAAAAGCGCTGCCAAAGAGGGTGTAGATTACGAACTTGATCGCTGAGTACTCTTTCCTGCCGCTTCCCCAGATGGAGATAAGCATGTACATCGGGATAAGCTCCACTTCCCAGAACAGGAAGAAGAGCAGGAAATCGAGCGAGAGGAAAACACCCAGGATGCCGGTTTCGAGGAGGAGAAGCCAGACAAAGTACTCCCGCGTCCGAAGCCCGATTTTCCATGATATGAACACACAGACAAACCCCAGGAACGCGGTCAGTATAACCATTGGCAGGCTCAGGCCGTCCGCGCCGAGAAAGTACGATGCGTTGATAGAGGGTATCCATTCAGCCCGCTCTATGAACTGGAGACCGCCGGTGCGATCGAACATAGCGAAGAGCGCCACGGACAGGGCGAAGGGGACAAAAGTGAAGATGCCGGCTGCAATCTTCACAAGCTTCGGCTGCTTTATCAGGAAGGCAATAAGGATTGCCCCGACCGCCGGCAGGAACAGGATTATCGAGAGCGGATGAATAGACTCTATACTCAAAGCACTATGCTCCTACAGAATTCTCTATCTATAGGCAAAGAAAACTACAATAATGACGAGCACTCCAAAGATCATGGCAAACCCATACGACTGAAGCTGACCGGTCTGCACTTTGCGCAGGGCCATGCCTGCCGAGCCCGTGATCTTTGCCGCACCATTGACAATGCCGTCCACAACAATCGCATCAAAAAGGCTGATGAAATTAAAGAGGCCGCTATAAAGGACACGGCCTACCAGACCGCGTTCATAAAGCTCGTCGAACCAGTACTTGTGAACAAGAACATTATAGGCAGGAGCAAAGATCTGTCCGATCCGCTCCGCCGATAGCCATTTGGCGCTGTATACGGCGTAGGCCAGGAATATTCCCGAAAGGGCCACTGCGAGTGAGATGAGGGGAAGAGAGTGAGTCAATACGCCGAAAAATGGCAAGCCCTCGCCGCTAAGGAAGGTGCTTGCTCCTCCACCAGACAGGGTCCAGCCTCCCCCCACAGCGAGAATGGCAAGTCCGACCATGGGCAATACCATTACTGCGGGTGATTCATGAGGCTTGCCATCACCATGTCCTCCATGATCGCTCTGTTCACCTCCACGGTACTCGCCCCCGAACGTCATGAATATCGCCCTGAACATGTAGAATGCTGTCATGAAGACCGTGATGATGGCCAGCCAGAACAAGGCCGGCGTATACTCAAAGGCCGCGTGGACTATCTCATCCTTGCTCCAGAATCCGGCAAGCGGCCAAATCCCTGCCAGCGCAAGTGTGCCCAGAAGAAATGTCACGAAAGTCCAGGGCATGTATTTGCGCAGACCTCCCATCCTTCTCATATCGAATGTGCCTGTTGAATGATTGACGCTCCCGGCGCCGAGGAACAAAAGGCACTTGAAGAAAGCATGAGTGAAGAGATGGAAGATACCGACTGCTACGCCGAAGGCGAGCGCGTGTTCAAGCTCAAAATCTCCCCCGTGGAAGTGCCCCTGGGCAATTCCCACGCCCACCGCGCCCAGGCCCAGCATCATGAAGCCGAGTTGGCTTATTGTTGAGTAGGCCAGCACCCTCTTGATGTCGTTGTTGACCAGGGCCATACTCGCGGCGAAAATGGCAGTAAACGCGCCTATCCCGGCAACGAAATAGATGGCGGTGAGAGAACTCACGAACAGCGGGAACATCCGCGCAACAAGATATACACCTGCAGCGACCATTGTCGCAGCATGGATCAAGGAACTCACAGGTGTTGGACCTTCCATGGCGTCCGGCAACCACGTATGCAGAGGGAACTGGGCCGACTTGCCGGCTGCGCCGGAGAACAGCCCCAGAGCTGCCAGAGTCAGCGCGGTTGTGCCAATCAGGCCCGCGGTTGCTATTGAGTTGAGTTCAGCAATATCGAACGTACCAGTATTAAAATAAAGTATTAAGATCCCGATAAGGAACCCGAAATCTCCGAAGCGGGTCACTATAAAGGCTTTCTTGGCGGCGGCCGCGGCAGACGGCCTGTGGAACCAGAAGCCGATCAACAGATAGGAACCGAGGCCGACGCCCTCCCAGAAAACGAATACCAGAAGCAGGCTTGAGGAGAGGACGAGGCCCAGCATGGACATGGTGAACAGGGCCATGAATGCGAAGTACCGATGATATCCGGGGTCGCCGCGCATGTACCCCTGTGAATAGATCTGTACCAGCAAGCTGACGCCGGTTACGACCACAAGCATGATGGCGGTCAGCCTGTCCGCGAGAAATCCCAGGCTGACCTGCAAGTCTCCCACGGCAAACCATTCCGCCGAGGTCTCAATCGGGAACTGGCTCGAATTGCTCAGTACATAGACTGCGAGCCCGAAGGCGGCGGTAAGGGCGGCAATGAGCGTATAACCGCTCAACCTCGGCTGTCCCTTGAGGAACGGCCTCAATATAAGACCGATGACCACCATTGCCGAGGTCGGCAGGAGAAATATCGCAAGGAGCGCGGATTCAAGCGACATTTAGACCTTCCTTAGAACTTCATCTACCAGATGTTTCTTAAGCTGGGGAACCAGGACCCGGTACTTACCCCTGATGCCCGCTCCCCGCTGATCGGGCAGGACCCTTGTGGGAATCCCTTCACCTTCGAAGAGTTCCTTCCACATCTCTGCCAGGACCAGGTTAGGCACGGTTCTGAATTCTATCCACATTTGGCTGCGCCTCAACTAGGCTTGGTATTTAACCCTTCATGGTATCGGCTTGCCCGACATCGATACTCTGGCGTTTTCTGTACAGGTTAAGGATTATCGCGAGTCCGACCGCTGCCTCGCCGGCGGCGACTGTGATGACGAAAAGGGCGAATACGTGCCCCGTAATAAGCACCACATCGGGAACTATGAAGCGGGAGAAGGCCAGAAGGGCGACTATTACACCATTCAACATTAGCTCAACGCATATGAGGATAGCGATGGCATTTCTCTTCGATAACGCGCCATAGGTACCGATGGAGAACAGCACTCCAGAAAGAATTAGATAGTGTTCAATGCCTATGCTCATCGTTGTTTTCTCTCCCTGGCCAGAGCCATGGCTCCAACTATGGATGCCAGAAGAAGCAGTGCTCCGATCTCGAAAGGCAGGATGAACCCACCATCGCGGCTGAAAAGAGCGTCCGCGATGTGGCTGGTTGTCGGCTCCCCCGTCGGAACCTGGACTCCGCCGGCGGCTTCGCTGAGCGAAGTCCAGTCCGTTGTCAGTGTGATACCCGCTATCGTAGCCAGCAGGAATACTGCAAGAATAAGGGCGGGAAGATTGAGCTGATTGGTGAGCCCGCCCTGGTGGACATTACGCGTGAGCATGATCGCGAACAATATCAAGACACCGATGGCGCCCACATAGACCAGCACCTGTATAGCTGCCATGAAGTCAGCGTTAAGCGTGACATAGATTCCCGCCACAGTGAAGAAGCTGAGTATAAGGAACAGCGCGGCGTAGAACAGGTCTCGCGTCAGCACTACCGACACTGCTGCTCCTACTGTGACGACTGCGAGGACATAGAAGGCGATATCAATTATCATTTTTCTCGACCATCTCGCTAGATAGCTGACCGTATATCAGGAGAGACTGGACCGGTATCTGGTCCTCGATTTCGGCGTGACCGTAGGCGCTACGTGCACTATCAGGCAGCTTCAACATCTCTTTGGAGGCCCAGAGGAGGCGCCGGCTGTACTGTGACTGCTCGTAACTGCGCCCCAGGAAGAGCGCGTTATATGGGCAGACCTCTATGCAGAGACCGCAGAACATGCATCGCCCGATGTCGATTTCAAACTTTTCGACAGAATAGCGGTTGTCGCTGTTTCGAGCAGTCACAATCTCGATTATTCCATGAGGGCAGCTCTTGGCGCAGGTTGAACAGCCCGTGCATAGTTCCTCCTTCCAGACGAACTGTTGTCCGCGGATTCGGCGCGACGTCGACAGCTTCTGGTCAGGATATTCTGTTGTTATTTTCTTCCTGAACAGGTGCTTAGATGTCAGCGCCAACCCTTTGGCCAATCCTAGCCCGAACCTCTCCAACTTCAAGTCTGACTCCTTCTAATCCTTCAACTGCCGCTTCTCCGACCTCGACTCTTCCCCCTCCGAGGTTGAAGAAGAGCTTCGACCAGAGGATAATGAACGCGGCGGCAACCGCGAAATTGACAAATATGAAGGGCCACGGGAAGCTCTGCCATCCCGACATCCAGGTATCCCATATCAATACCTCACCGGCTGTGAGAAAGAGATTTACGATGCCTGCCGGCAGCAAGAACTTCCAGGAGAAAGCCATTATCTGGTCGATTCGCAGGCGGACGAATGTGGCTCGTAACCAGAGTATTACCATGAAGACCGCGAAAACCTTGATCAGGAACCATGCTGCGGCCGGCAGCAGCGGCCCCTTCCATCCGCTCAGGAACAACGTAGTGGCTATAGCCGCGACAGCGAGGGTACTGATGTACTCCCCAAGGAAGAACAGGGCGAATTTCATGCCTGAATATTCGGTGAAGTATCCTGTCGTCAGTTCAGATTCCGCTTCCACCTGGTCCATCGGAGATCTGTTGAGCTCGGTGAGAGCCCCCGCAAAGAATATCAGGAAACCAAGGGGCTGCAAAAGAATGAAAGGCACTGTCTGTTGCTGAACAATCTGGCTCATTTGAAGGGAGCCAGCGATGACCACCACTCCGGCTATCGCCAGGACCATCGGCACCTCATAGCTTATGAGCTGAGCGACCCCGCGCATTGCGCCGAGCAGAGAGTACTTATTGTTCGAACCCCAGCCGCCAACAAATATACCGATCGTTCCCAGCGAGCCCACCGCGATTATGAAGAGAATGCCTATGTTCAGGTCGGCGAAGGCGCCGAAGGAGCCGCTGTCAATAGGTATGACGGCAAATGCCATCAGCGCCGACAGGACAACGAGAACAGGTGCTATGAAGTGCAGCTTGCTATCGCCCCTGGCCGGGACAATCAACTCCTTGACCAGCACCTTGATGGCGTCGGCCACCGGTTGAAGCAGCCCGAGAGGACCGCAACGGTTGGGTCCCGGCCTGAGCTGGAACCTGGCGATGAACCTTCGCTCCATCCAGATGAAAATTATCACTACCGGGAAGACGATTGCGAGGATCAGGGTTATACCGATGATACTTTCAAGAAGTATGATCACAGAGCCCGGCACATTCAGGCCCTGGAGCCATTCGACAAAGTCCGCGCGCACATTGGAGAAGATGTTCACTATGTAATGCCAGACATTCATTATCTGTCAACCTCTCCCATGGCAATGTCTATGCTGCCAAATATGATTATGAGGTCGGACACCTTCCACCCGACGCACATCTCGCGCAGCAGAGTCAAATTGATCAGTTCAGGCGGCCGGACCCTGAAACGATATGGAGCTATCGAGCCGTCGCTAACCAGGTAGAATCCCAGTTCGCCTTTTGGTGCCTCGATGCGGGCATATGCCTCGCCTTTGGGGGGCCGCAGGAGCGCCGGCACATCCGCTCGAATCTTACCGGTAGGTATCTGCTCTATGGCCTGCTCGAGAATGCGGAGGCTCTGCCACATCTCCGCTATACGAACGCGGTAACGATCATAGGTATCGCCGGCTGTTCCCAGCGCGACATCGAACTTGAAGCGGTCGTAGACCGAATAGGGGTCGTCTTTTCGGACATCATACTTCACGCCGCTGGCGCGCAGCACGGGCCCGCTGATGGACGCATTCACCGCCATGTCCGCCGGAAGGATGCCCACCCCCTTTGTGCGAGCGAGCAGTATTTCATTCTCTTTCAGAAGCTGTTCGTAGTCCCCAATGAAGCCCGGCATTTCCCGGATGAACTTCTTCAGAGCGGGCATGAACTCGGGCGGAATATCGTGGCTGACCCCGCCGATCCGCATATAGTTATAAGTAAGCCTCTGCCCGCAGACCATGTCAAATAGATCGAGGAGTTTTTCCCGTTCACGGAACATGTACAGGAGCGGCGTCATCATGGCCCCGAGGTCGTTGGTCAGGAAGCCGACGGCCATCAGGTGACTCGATATCCGCATCAACTCCGCCATGATTACCCTGAGGTATTCGGCTCGTTCCGGCACTTCGATGCCCGCAAGCTTCTCCACAGCCATAACATAAGCCTGGTTATTCGTCATTGAGGCCAGATAGTCCATGCGGTCGGTAAAGGGGATATTCTGCGTATAAGTCCGGCCCTCGGCCAGTTTCTCCAGGCCGCGGTGCAAATAGCCGAATATGGGCTCCAGGTCCGCCACCACCTCACCGTCAAGCCTTGCTCTCATCCGGAACACGCCGTGTGTTGACGGGTGCTGGGGTCCTAGATTCAGGATAAAGGGTTCTGTTCTAAGCTCCATACCTTGCACCGCTCCCGGTAGTAAATGCCCATAATATCCTTGGAGCATTCCGCACAAACGAAAGCGCCGGCCAGTGAAGCTCCTTCTTTTGACATATGGATGAGGCGCTCAGACTTCTCGCGACATTCTTAAGTGCGGCAATCTCCTTGCTTTCAACGCCGTTCTCACGAACCAGCCGGTCAATTGTCCTTATCAGGTCCTTTGAGCTTCTTGCCCGGTACTCAACTCCCGATGCGGACTCGGCTGAAATGAGGTTGAATTCCGCTTTCAATCCGTTAAAAGCGAGCGCCGCGTCGTACGTGCATTCCACCAGCTCTTCACGGCTCATCCATTCAGTTTCATAATTCAACATGTATTTCCAGCTGGGGCTGTTAAGGGCCTGCCGGTGCTCCTCGAGGCTCCTGTGTATCAGACTGTAGCCGAACTCCTCCGGGTTCTCGAATACCCTGCTCCCCGGATCAACGAACGGAGCGAGAGGAGATATAAAGGGCATAAGGCGTTTATCTTTCCCGAACTCTTTGAGCAGCGATCTGAGATGAGAGACCGTGTTCATCACAGAATCACGAGTCTGTTTCGGGAGACCGATCATGAAGAAAAGGTCAAATCGTTTGCAGCCGTCTTCCAGGGCAGCTTGAATGGTCGCTTCAATTTCGCGATCGCCGTAGTGTTTCCCGAAGGCTCGTCTCACCTCTTCGTCGGTTGAATCAGGCGACCACTGAATGTTGTAGTTCGGAATAGCCTGGTTGACTTTCTTGAAAAAAGACCTTGATGCCGGGCTGAATAGTTCAAGTATTATCGGGCCCTTGACCTTCGCTGATTTCATTGCCTTCAGGAAACTATCTGTATAATCTTCCCCCGCCTGGCGAATATCGCCTACAACGAATACAGGTCCCCTCAGGTACCTCTGTATGCTGACAATGTCTTTTACCACAAGCTCCGCGCTGCGGTACGCGGTCCTGCCCCTGCCGAAACTATTCTTATATGCATATCGCGATCCACCGCAGGTTACACATTCGTAATTACATCCGCGGCATGTCATAACACATGTAATCGGATAGTCCATCCAGTTCCCGAAAGGGGTCAAGCCTATAAGATCGCGGTATTTGAGCACCGACTTGACCGGATACGCGTAATCCAGCGGCATAGCATCAAGGTTCAGCGGAACGGAAGTCAGCGAATTGTGGTGCGCGATACCCTGTGAGTCCTTCCAGCTCAGATTCGGTATGTCTTCGACCGGTCCCCTGTACTTAAGCCTCTCCATCAATTGAAGCAGCGGGGCTTCCGTCGAATCCCCTCGAACGATATAGTCCACCTGCGGATAAGCGATCAGCTCCTTATGATAGTAGCTCGCGGAAAGTCCGCCCATGATCACGGGGATTGATGGATGGAGCCGCTTGACGACGGCGGCGAGTTCAAGGGCGCCGTGCGCATGCGGAAGCCAGTGCAAGTCAATGCCGAATGCGGTAGGAGCAAGGCCCTCGATAAGCCTCTCAACGTTGAAATCGGAATCTCTGAGCATCCTGTTTGCTACATTGATTATCCTGGTGTGAAGTCCGTGTCGCTCCAGATAGGCGCCGATGCTGACAAGCCCGATGGGGTACATTTCGAATACGGGCGTGGAAGGGATTACATCGCTTATCGGCCCGTACATGATGGCCCGTTCGCGGAAATCATAATTGCTCGGGGCATGGAGCAAGATAAGGTCAGGTTTGGCCATAGTCTCTGCTGTTCCTTGCTCTACAGATAATCCCGGCGCAAGGGATGCCCCCTGAAGCCTTCCCAGAGGAATATCCGCTTCATATTGGGATGCCCGTCGAACCGAATACCCAGTAAATCGTAGACTTCTCGTTCCTGGAAGTCCGCCCCACGCCAGATGTCGATTACGGAGGGCACACTGGGATTATCCCGGTCATAGCATCTGGTTTTGATCACGACACTATGGTTATGGGTCAACGACTGGAGGTGGTAGACCACTTCCAGATAATCGAAGTAGTCCACGCCGGTTAGATTGACAAGATAGTTGAAATCAAGTCCGGGGGTCCGGTTGAGGAAACGCGCCACATCAGCAATGGAGTCTCTGTTGAGAAGGATTTCGGTCTTGTTACCTTGGATTACAGCCTCGGGAAAGTTTGCCTTTATTCTTTCTGCGATTTCCGTGCCCGCTAGCGGCGTAGTCATTGGTCTAGAGCTTCTCCAATTCTGTTTCGGGAAAGGCCATTCGGTACCCGGTCTTATCCGCCTTGATGATAATCCACCCCTTGGGGTCTTCCTTCACTTCGACGATCTCCCCCTCCCAACCACTGAGCGTGTAACTGGGCCTTTCCTTTACTCTTACCCTGTCCCCTGTTTTGAGGTCAGCCATCTCTTAGCTCCTGGCCATGCTATCTCTGGATATTTTCTCGTGCAGCTTGAACAACCCGTAGTATAGAGATTCAGGTCGAGGTGGACATCCAGGCACGTATACATCAACAGGAAGAAGCCGGTTTATGCCGGGTACAACGCTATAAGAATCAGCGAATGGACCGCCGCTGATTGCGCATGATCCCATGGCCACGATCCATTTCGGACTTGCCATCTGGTGATAGATCATCTCGACAGCCGGGGCCATTTTCCATGTCACCGTGCCTGATATTATCAGCAGGTCCGCCTGTCGAGGCGAGGCCCGGAATAGCTCCATGCCGAACCGGGAAATATCGAACCTCAGTGCTGCTGCCGCTATCATTTCAAAAGCGCAGCATGCCAGCCCGAAGTTCGCGGGCCACACGGACCACTTTCTGGCCCAGTTAAGGACCTTGTCGAGGCGGGCGGTGATTATGCCCGGGTGGACTTCTTCGGTGAGCCAGCGGTCCGGATCAGGTACAGCCTCAACGCAGCTCGCTCGCATCCGCTCGATTCTTTCGCCTTCTCTCTGGTCAAAGGTTGCCAGCTCTCTTGACAGATCAAGCGTCTCTATATCCATTCGAGGCCCTTCCTTCTCCAGGCATAGGCGAGGCCTACTACCAGGATGAGCACGAACACAGCCATAACCAGCAGGCCGTGGACTCCCAGTTCCCTCAGCTGCACTGCCCACGGGAATAAGAAAACGACGGCGACGTCAAAAATGACGAATACGAGAGCGTACAGATAATAGCGAAGACTGAACTGAATCCATGAGCTGCCGAGAGTCTGCATGCCGCACTCGTATGTAGAGGTCTTGACGGGGTCTTCAGTCCGTGGTTTTACACTGACGATGCGGGCTATTAATAGTATCAGAATGGGGAGGGACAATGCCGCGATGAGTAGAATAGCGATGTAGCCGAAGGTAGCCAGCAAGCGTTCGTATTCCCTTCTACTCTGGTCGTCAAATAATATATCACACTGCATTCGGCCTTGCAATAGGTCGGCGGCAATTCCGGGAAAAGAATCAAGACTTGATGCGTTTATACTTCCCTGGCAGGAGTGTAGCGTTATAATAGTGGAGGAATGATCATCGACCTCCATACCCACAGTAGACCTCGATCGGATGACAGCGACCTCGATCCGGGCGAACTCGTAAGGCTGGCCAGGCAGGCGGGACTTGACGGCGTATGTCTCACAGAGCATGACTGGCACTGGGATGCCCGTGATCTCGCAGCGCTCAGTCGCGAAATGCATTTCCCCGTTTTCAGCGGGATGGAAATTAGCTCCGACGAAGGTCATTTACTCGTCTTCGGGCTGGGAGAATACAAGTTCGGCATGCACCACGCTGCATATGTAAGAGAACTTGTCGACGAGGTCGGCGGCGCCATCGTCCTGGCCCATCCCTATCGCAGGCAGGTCCACTACAATCCGAACCCCGGTGAGCTGCTGGACCCTCTGTCAGAAAATCATATCTTCGATTTGGTGGACGCGGTCGAGGTGTTGAACGGGAGGTCGACGGATATCGAGAACAGGTTCGCTTCTGATCTTGGTCAGAGACGGGGATTGCGGGGCGCAGGCGGAAGTGACGCCCACTCGTCGTCGGACTTGCCTACTTGCGCGACCGAGTTCGAGAAGACCATCCGAACAATAGATGAGCTCATACACGAATTGAAGGAAGGCCGGTTTAGAGCAGTGGACTTGAGGAGATGCTCAGGATGAGACAGCTCCGCTCAGTTCAGCTACCAGCAGACTTAGAGCAAGCTCGCCCTTGTCTCCCTTCATCTTGCCCGTCTTGATAGAGAGATCAGTATCGAGCAGCTTCAAATAGACATCGCGTAGGAGTTCCATGGAGTGTTTCCTTGCCTGTTGGAGGGTGCGGTCCCGAACGAATTCATTGGGCATGCGGAGCATCCGACCGACCTCGACGGGCTGTTTCTTTCTCAGAAGCAGGTCTTTTGCCTGCATAACCAGCCGGAACTGCCTGGTAATCATGAAAAGAAGGTAGGCCGGTGCGGACCCTTCCTCCTCCAGGGCATGCAGCAGGCGCATCGCCGTCGAGGGCTGCCGGTCCAGAATCGCGTCTATCATCGAGAATACACTGGCCTCGCGCGCATCCGGGACCAGTGTCCTGACATCGCCCTCTTCGATTGTCCTTCCCCTGGCATAAAGGCACAGTTTGTCCACCTCGCGGGATAGTATGTGCAGGTTGCTCCCGACAAGACTTATCAGGAGCTCCCGGGCCTTCGGTGAGATCGAACACGCTTGATCCTTCAGTCTTCTCTGGAGCCAGCTTCGCAACTGAACAAGCGATAGAGGCTTGAACTCCCTCACACTTGCTGCCGGTCCCAGCATCTTGAGCATAGGGTTGTCACGGCTCAGCTTGCCTTCCACAAGCACAAGCACCGTAGTGCCGGGCAATCTATCGCAGTAGTCCTTTAGCGGGTTCCACCGTGAGCCTTCATCCTTTCTGGGACGCTTGCCCCTGGCCGGCTGCTCGAACCGCCCCAGCAGGCCCTCCACAATAACCAGGCGTTTCTCTGCCAGAAAGGGGATAGTGTCGCAGGCTGCCATCAGCGGCTCAGGGCTTAGACTCTGTCCCTGCAAGACAACCGTATTGGTGTCCGCCAGTGATCTATCCCCCAGGCCTTCCCTGATCCGGGCCAGTTCCTCGTGAAGACTGAAATCATCCTCACCATGCAATATGCAGAACAATGACGCCTCCAGAGCGCTAGCCTTATTGGTTTAGGGTATAATTATAGCATCCGGGCAGCTCGAAAACGAACTGTTACGCCCCGGAGCACGTTAGATGGAAATCGCGATTGTAGGGTTGCCAAAAAGCGGGAAAACAACAGTTTTCAATGCCTTGACGCATGGGCAGGCTCAGACGGGCACTTTCTCTACCGGCGTACTGACCCCAAATGTAGGAGTGGTTAAAGTGCCCGACCCGAGGTTGGACGGACTCAACAGCCTGCTAAGACCAAAGCGAAGCACCCCGGCTGAAGTAACATATATCGATGTGCCTCTCCTGCCCAGGGCAGCAAGAGGCGTGAGCCCAAGTCCGCAGTACCTGGCAACCTTGAGCAAAGCAGATGCTCTGGCGCACACTGTGCGCCTTTTCCGCGACGAAAGGGTCCCTTACCCTGAGGACGGTATCAACCCTCACCGTGACATTGTCACAATGGACCTGGAGCTCGCCTTTGCCGACCTTACCATTCTTGAACGGAGACTCAACAAGCTCAGTGAATCGCTGAAGGGCGCCAAAGCATCTGAGCGCGATCTTATTCATCGCGAGGAGGAAATCCTCTCCAGGATCAAGGTGCACCTGGAAAATGATAACCCTTTGAGGGACTTGGACTTGACTGAGGGAGATGCAAAATTCCTGGAGAACTTCCAATTTCTCACTGCCAAGCCTATCCTGATTCTCCTCAACATCGGTGAGGACCAATTGCCTGAGGCCGAGATGCTGGAGGCTGAATACAGCGCACGCTACCAGGGGCGGGCACGAGATGTCGCCGTTCTCTGCGCGCAGGTCGAGATGGAGCTGGCACAATTAGCTCCTGCTGAAGCAAGGGAATTCCGATCGGACATGGGCCTGGAAGAATCTGCCCTCGATCGAACAATACGAGTTTCTTACCGCCTGCTGGGGCTTATTTCATTCTTCACGGTCGTTTCGGACGAGGTCAGGGCATGGACAATAGGCCGGAACACCACTGCGCAGAAGGCCGCAGGAAAAATCCATACTGACATGGAGCGCGGCTTCATACGCACCGAAGTAATTCCCTATGACGACCTGATCAAGTACGGCAGCCTAGCTGAGGCAAAAAAACACGGCGCCGTCCGGCTTGAAGGCAAGAATTACCCTGTCAAGGATGGGGACGTCATGACCATCCTGTTTAACGTCTGATGCCCGTCTGCTCTTCCCTGAATCGCCAGGGTGCGCCCGAAGTCTATCAGGGCGTAATCTCCAGCGATACGAATACACTGGAGTCCCTGACCTCCACTGTGACTGTTTCGGCCAGCTCCTGGAGGCGGCTCAGGGACTCTTCCGGCACAGGGACATAACCGGGGATTTCTCGAAGGTCAACCATGCGAAGCATGGCCAGCGCAGCCTCGAGGACTGAGCAGGCCTCATACGCAGATTCAAGGCTCGTGAAGCAGAGTTCCCCCTCGAAACGAAACGTGCTGCCAGACTTGACAACGCTTCCGGCATACGTCCTGGCGGCGGTTAGCGGGCCCCAGAATTCGGCGCTCGATACATTCTCGCCGGGGGGCATTACGCCCGCTGCTTTCACGAGGGCGTTTGAAGGCAACGCATCATACTTTGCCTTGAGTTCCCCTCCCAGTGCGGCTTGTTCCCCGGCCCTCGTATCCAGGACCTCCTTCACGATGGATAGGGATCCCATCACGATTAGGCCCTCGTCCGGGAAGGCTATCGCGTTTTCATCAAAATCATCAACGTAAATATCGAAGCTGCGGTACTGTCCCGGAACCAGATCCTGGCCGCCTGCTTCTTCGATCAGGGCGATGAACCTCTCCTTTTCGACGGCGGTCGTAATCAAGGCAGCGGAAGCGGCGGGGTCTGAAGGTCCAGCGGGCACCTTGCCAAAAACCATGACTTCCCACAGTTCGTCTGCACTGAGCCCGATTTGATCGGTAATCCCATCCAGTATGTCCCGGCAAGATCCGCCGTTTCCATCCCCACACAAATCTTCATCCGAAATCAGCCGTGCGATGTCGATGTAGACTATGTATGCGGCCCCTTCCGGAACGAGGCTGAGAGCGCCGACGGATTGAGCTGACCCCGTCCCGCCGCATCCTGTCGAGGGCACGAGCAGGACCGTCAGAAGCAGGGAAACCATGAACAGGGAGTAAACTCGTTTCATATGTGTTACCTCACTTACGCGAAGCTGTGAGCAGTCTAGCACCAGCTTCCTGAACGTGTCAATGAATATATAGTTTGCCTTGACCCATACTTTTGTCCCCGCTAGAATAAATTTGAGGAGATCATGTTTGAAACTCTGTCTGATAAGCTGGCTTCCGTATTCAAGAAGCTTTCCGGCAAAGGAAAGTTGACTGAGAAGGATGTCGACGAAGCCATGCGCGAGGTGCGCGTGGCGCTGCTGGAGGCCGATGTCAATTTCAAGGTCGTAAAGAACTTCGTTGCGAAGGTCAGAGAACGTTCCGTGGGCACTGAGGTGCTGGAGAGCCTGACGCCTGCGCAGCAGGTGATCAAAATAGTGAATGAAGAGCTCATCACTACGCTGGGAGGCGGCCAGCATAAACTTAAGCATGCACCACAGCCGCCGACCATAATTCTGCTTGTAGGTCTCCAGGGTGCGGGTAAGATTACTACCTGCGCAAAGCTCGCTGTGCATCTCAAGAAAGGCGGCCAGCGTGTTCTCATGGTTGCGGCCGACCCCTACAGGCCCGCTGCCAGGGACCAGCTTCTGACCCTGGGCAGGCAGATCGATGTTCCGGTTTATGTGGAAGGTTCTTCCACATTGGATATCTGCACCAAAGGCTTGAAACGCGCCCGGGAAATCGCGGCTACAACAGTCCTTGTTGATACAGCGGGCAGACTTCACGTCGACGACGAACTCATGAAGGAACTGCGGGTTGTCGGTGAGAAACTGCACCCGACCGAGGTCCTGCTGGTCGCAGACGCTATGACCGGGCAGGAAGCGGTCAGAATAGCCGAGGAGTTCAACAGCACGGTCGGTCTCACGGGTATTGTGCTCAGCAAGATGGATGGCGATGCGCGCGGCGGGGCCGCGCTGTCGATTGCCTCCGTCACGGGCGTCCCGCTGAAATTCATCGGTGTCGGTGAAAAGACCGACGCCCTCGAACCATTTCATCCCGACAGGGTGTCATCTCGAATACTCGGGATGGGCGATATCATCAGCTTTATCGAGAAGGCCGAAGCGACCACCGATGCCGAGCAGAGAAAACAGTTGGAACAGAAGCTGCGTCGCGGCACCTTTGACCTGGAAGACTTCCTCGAACAACTCAGGCAGATTAGGAAAATGGGGCCAATATCTCAGTTATTGGAGATGGTTCCAGGGGTATCCGGCCTCGCGAAGAAAATGCCGCACGGCGCTGACGAGAAGCAAATGAGGAAAGTCGAGGCGATGATTCTCTCGATGACGCCGGACGAGAGACAGAACCCCGTAGTGATAGACGGCAGCCGCAGGCGCCGGATCGCGCGCGGCAGCGGCACCACTCCTCAGGATGTCAACCAGTTGCTCAACCAGCACAGGCAGGTACAGAAGCTAATGAAGCAGCTCGGTCGTGGAAATAAACTGGCCTCCTTGCTCAAGCGAAGGTAATTTCTATGAATTTCGGCGGGACTGAAGAGACTCACGACAGAGGTCTAGACTCCCTTTCGTTCGAAGTCGGCCCGATAAGGCCTCCCAGCGAAGGCGGCAGTCACTCTCTCCTCTTGAGAACAACACGCAATTGCCCATGGGCAAGGTGCAGGTTCTGCTACGGCCTGATCTATAACAGAGAGAAATTCGAGCTGCGGACTGTCGACGAAATAGAGAAGGACATCGATACAGTCTCGGCCATGGTTGACGCTATGAAGAGCGCCTCGTGGAAGCTCGGCTATGGCGGTGCCATAAATTATCACGTTGGACATGCCCTGCTGGACCAGGACCCCGCTCTCGAATCAAATCACTGTTTTGTAATGGTCTTTAACTGGGCATCCTTTGGCTCCCGTACGGTATTCCTGCAGGATGCCAACAGTCTAATAGCACCCACCAGTCAGCTGGTGGAGGTGCTGTGTTACCTGAAAAAGGCGTTTCCCACTATAGAACGAATCACTTCCTATGCCAGGGCCAAGACCATAGCCAAAAAGACATCCGAGGACCTTGAGAGCCTGAGGAAGGCGGGCTTATCCAGACTGCACGTCGGTCTCGAAACCGGCGATGACGAAGTGCTGAAGTATGTTGACAAAGGCGTTACGGCAGCCGAGCAGATTGCCGCAGGGCGCAAGGCGAAGGAAGCCGGTTTCGAACTGTCTGAGTATGTCATGCCGGACCTCGGCGGAAGGGCGATGTCGGACCAGCATGCGCGTAATACAGCAAGAGTCCTGAACGAAATTGCCCCTGATTTCATAAGGCTGAGACCGCTCTTGCCAGGTCCGGGATTGCCTTTGTACGAAGACTATGCAGCGGGGACGTTCCAGCTATCGTCGCCGCATGAGAGATTGCGGGAAGTCAGGACTATGGTGGAAAATCTCCGTGTTTCGAGCAGGCTTTGCTTTGACCATTTTCTGAATTCCTGGTACAGAGACGGCCGTCGCCGCGAAACGCTTTTCCGGCAGGACTACAATGGATACAAACTGCCCGAGGAGAAAGAGAATGTCCTGGCGTTGATCGAGGAGGGTTTGCGTCTGGACGAATCAGTGCATCTGGATGCCAGGACTATGATCGGGTTAAGGCATCTCTGATTCTGCCGCAAAGCCTGCATAGTGTTCCCCCCATAGGAGAATCCATATCCATTCACCTCAAACGTGGTGATACGATTCTTGCGGTCAGGAGGACGATTATGGTTGATGTTAAAAGGGCCGGCGAACACGCCCTGCCGACAGAGACACGCATCTGGCCTTTGAAGAGATTTACCGAGATACATAAGCGCTCGGTGGAAGACCCGGAAAGGTTCTGGGCCGAAGAGGCACGCAAGCTGGACTGGTATAAGACCTGGGACCGGGTGCTGGAATGGGACCCACCATATGCGAGATGGTTCGTCGGCGGGAAACTCAACGCTTCTTACCAGTGCGTTGACCGCCACGTAAAGACCTGGAGGCGCAGCAAAGTCGCCATATACTGGGAAGGAGAGAACGGCGAGACGAGGGTACTGAGCTACTCTACCCTCTTCTACGAAGTAAACCGTTTCGCATCCGTTCTGCTGAGGCTCGGGGTCAGACAGGGGGACCGCGTCGCCCTCTATCTGCCTATGATACCCGAGCTGCCGATCTTCATGCTTGCCTGTGCCAGGATCGGCGCGGTGCATACCGTGATCTTTTCGGGGTTTAGCGCGAAAGCCCTCTGTGATCGAGTAGACGATACCCAGGCCAGGGTGGTTATCACGGCCGACGGGGGCTACCGGCGAGGGAAAGTAATCCCCCTCAAACATATAGCTGACGAAGCCGCAGACATCTGCCCGTCCATAGAGAAGATAATCGTTGTCAAGAGGAGCGGCGAACCGGTGTCGATGAAGGAAGGAAGAGACCTGTGGCTTCCAGACCTCCTTGCAGAAGCGGAATCGTACGTGAAGCCTGAGCCGCTCGAGGCCACTCATCCCCTCTATGTGCTGTACACGTCGGGCACGACAGGTAAACCAAAGGGAATTGTTCACAACACTGGCGGCTATATGGTATTCAATCATTCAGCGTACGAGTGGGTTTTCGACATAAAGGAGGAGTCCATCTACTGGTGCACCGCGGATGTGGGATGGGTTACGGGTCACAGCCAGATCGTCTATGCTCCCCTGTCTCACGGCGCTGCCATGGTGATATACGAGGGTGCGCTGGATTATCCGCAAATAGACCGATGGTGGGAAATAGTGGAGAGATATGGTGTGAGTATTTTCTACACATCTCCCACCGCAATTCGCATGTTCATGCGGCACGGAGAGGGATGGCCGCTAAGACACGATCTTTCCAGCCTCGAACTCCTTGGAAGCGTTGGTGAGCCTATAAACCCGGAAGCATGGATGTGGTACTACAAATATATCGGTGGGGAACGGTGCCCCATAGTTGATACGTGGTGGCAGACTGAGACCGGCGGCGTGATGATCTCTCCCACCCCGGGCATCGAGCCCATTCCTTTGAAGCCCGGTTCGGCGACCTTTCCGTTACCGGGCGTTGATGCCGCTATCGTCGACACCGATGGGCGTGAGGTGCGTACAGGCGAGACGGGCCTTCTGATAATAAGGAATCCCTGGCCCGGCATGCTGGCCGATGTATATGGAGACCCGCAGCGATACCGGGAGTCGTACTGGTCTCGATTCCCCGGTGCATACTACACCGGAGACCTGGCGCTGCGGGACCAGGATGGGTATTTCTGGCTCCTCGGAAGGGCTGATGAGGTGCTGAAGATTGCCGGGCACCGTATTGGCACGGCCGAGGTCGAGGATGCGGCCGTCTCACACCCTGCTGTCTCTGAAGCAGCCGCCGCCGGCAGGCCGGACCCGGTGAAAGGTGATGGAATCGTGCTTTTCGTGACTCTCAGAGAAGGCGCACAGAGATCGCCTGAGCTGAAGCGGGACATTTGCAGACATGTGAGGGACACAATCGGCCCTATCGCCACTCCCGATGAAGTGCATTTCATCGATTTGTTGCCCAAGACCAGAAGCGGCAAGATAATGCGGCGCGTATTAAAGGCCATAGCAGCCGGTCAAAGTCCGGGAGACCTGACCACAATCGAGGATGAGGCTTCAATCGACGAGGTAAAGAGGGCCTTCGCCAGTATCAGGTAGAGGCCGGGGGGACTGCCTTCCTGATCAGACAGGCCTGACCCTGTATCCGGCCCTGATGAGAATCTGTCTGACCGATTGCGCAGCCGGAGAGTCGTCGGGAAGCTCGAGAAGAGACTTTCCAGCCAGGTTATATTCCTCCACCCTGGCATCATATGCAACCTTGCCGAGGTATGACCCGTTTAAGCCGCGGACTGTTTCTTCCGTCTCCTCGTTGAACCTGTAGTTCGCTATCAAGTACAGGTTCTTGTATCTGATGCCCACTTCCTGCGCCAGTTTCTGGATTCTCTCAATGTTCTTCATCGACTTCAGCGAAGGGTCGAGCACGAGGAAGATATCGTCGATATCTGAGGTCACGTTGCGGTTGAGATGCTCCAGCCCGGCCGGAGCATCTATCAGGGTATATGAATAGCTCTGCGACAGCCTCGGGATTATCCCTCTCAGCAGGTTGTTGGGCGCACAATAGCAGCCTTCCGTCCACTTGACCCCGAGCGATACGAGGTCGAAATTCTTGGACTCGTAAATGCACTCTGTATTGAAAAGATAGTCAATTTTCTCGGGCAGCGGCATAGTACCAAGTTCCTCATAGGAACCTTTCTTTTGCAGATCGTAGAGGATGTCGAGTACTGTCCTCACGTCCGCCTTTGCGATGTCGACTCCCAGCATGTCTGCCAGGCTCTGGTCCGGGTCGATATCGATCAAGAGCAGAGGATGCTCGAGGTATTTCGTGGCAAGAGCAGTGAAAGTGGTCTTGCCGGTTCCTCCCCTGCCTGTAGATACAATCCTTGTTCCCATATCTCAACACCTTCCTAAACTAAGTGCTGCTATGTCAAGTCCTGTGTGTGCTCGGAAGCTCTCACCCAGATCCTGTACATCTTCTCGCCCGCCTGATCGAAACACGCCAGCCCTTTCGATTCTATCTCCTCCACCTCCACGTTCGCGTCACCGCACAATTCCCTGGACTGCTCGAGCCAGTTCCTGAAGTGAGGACCTCCCCCGAAGTAGACCTTGCCCCACCTGCGGCCGCTCGCATCGATCTTCTCCCTGACGAGATCCTCTTCGGCCAGCCGTTGGTCACCAGACTCTTCGCCGCATGATCCTTCTGCGTACTCTTTGTCCGGCATTTGTACACCGCCGTAGTCAATTCAGTCGATTACGAGCCTGGAGTTAGAGAAGTCTACCTCCGTGATCTTCCCTTCTACGACCTTTCTCTCTCCGAACAGGCTTTCGAGTTCGATCCTGTCTCCCTCGACTCTAACCAGAGCAACCTCCCGCAAGAGAGGTTCCTTCTTCTCACCGTGGTAAGCTGCCGCAAGACACATTTAGTCAACCTCCCGGACACCCGGTCCACCTATGACTTCGTTCCTGCATTAGAAAAGCCGGCAAGCAGGGCCTCGACGATTTGGTCGGCTTCCTGTCCATCAACGCCCAACTCCAGGGTGCGTCCGTACAGGCCGGCTTCGAAGATCGCAGGCTCATATAAGATGGTCCCTATCACCCGTAAATTGCTTCTGCTCAGTTCACCGCTCAACTCGCCGGCGATGTCTGCCGAAGGGACCTTGTTTAGAACAGCGTAGACTTCCGGGACCTCCATTTGCCGCACCATCTCTGCTATCCTGGCTGCAAGCCGGAGGGATTCATAGGCGGGGTCCACAATGACAAGTACCGCATCAACGCCGGTCTCAACCCCGCGCCCGAAATGCTCGAGCCCGGCTTCCGTATCCACAATTACGACCTCGTCCGTCTCCAGTTCCAGTTTGTTAAGGAACTCCCTTCCCAGCAGGCCCATCGGACATGCGCATCCCTCAAGCGAATGCAGGATCTTTCCGACGCTGACCAAGTGTACTCCGTCGCGACTGAGAATGTAGTCGCCCGGTATATCGGCAATCCGCAGCTTTTCCCGGCCGAGCACGCCAGTCGTCTGCCCCGAGGGGTCGCGGGAGCTCCTGGGGAACAAATTCTTTACCTGCTGTTTCCCGCCTGCAAGGTCAAGAAGCGGTACCGGTGCGGTGTCAAAGCCCAGACCTCGATGCAGGCTGAAATTCGACTCGTCAGAATCCATTACCAGAACTCTATACCCCTTTTTTCGAAAAGCATTTGCGAGAAGGATGGTCACAGCGCTCTTGCCGCTTCCCCCCTTGCCGCACACTGAAATCTTCATAGTTATTACCCCTGTCTCGTTTCGTACACTCCTTATACTACATTTATAGCCTTAGCCGGACAAACTCTGGCGCACTTCGCGCAACCGTGGCACCATTTCGCGGGAACAAGATCAGGCAGCTCGTAGGGCGCTTCCTGTTTCAGGCTGCCGTATTCGCACTCAAGCGCCGCCAGGCAGACACCGTCGGTGCACTTCTCGGGGCAACACCGGTCATAGTCCAATGTGACCGTTTTTTTCGGCATTGCTTTCTCCGGTCCCCGCTCAACCTGCTCCCTGGCCCTTGAAAGTAAAAGCACCAACCGGGCATGCCGCCGCGCAGTCGCCGCATGTCCGGCAATCCGACTCCCCGAGCGGCCTGCTCTCGAAGGTCGTCACCAATCTGTCAAAGCCGCGCCGTGCAAAACCCAGTACGCCGATGCCAAGCCTGTGGCGGCAGACCCAAACGCATTTCCCGCACAGCACGCACTTGTTTGGATCGTAAGTAAGGAAAGGGCTGCTATCGTCCACTGGCAGATCGCGCAGTATCTTGCGGAACCGCTTCGTGTTCAGCTTCACGCCAAGGAAAGCGGCGATTTTCTGCAGATCACAAACGCGGTTTGCCGAACACTTCGCGCAGTTGACGGGGTGACTGGCCAGTAGAAGCTCCAGGGAAGTGCGCGCGAGCCTGCGGGCGGCCGGGGTCCCGGTATTGACAACCATCGCTTCCTCCACGATCTCCGTACAGGCAGTGACAGGATCATTGCGCCCTTCAATTTCGACAAAGCACAGCCTGCAGCCGGCCCAGGGGCCTGAGGCTTCCCTGATGGCGCAGAGATTGGGTATATAAATGCCGTTGTCAAGCGCCGCCCATAACACGGTTTGGCCTTGCCTCGACTTGATTACCTTCCCGTCTATTGTCAGTCCGATAGTGTTCATTATTTCTTCTTTTTCTCCGGGAACACCCCCGCCGGGGAAAGCTTCACGATCGCGTTATACTGCGGCGGGCACGCCTCCAGGCACGTATTGCACTTGACGCATTTCTCCTGGTCGATGACCTTGATGCCTCGCCGGTTGGAAGAGATGGCCTCCACAGTACAGGTACCAACGCACGCGTCACACGAACGCTCGCATTTTTCAGGCAGGATGTAGTATGAAATAAGCTCGGAGCACATCCTGGCAGGGCAGCGGCGCTCCTCGATGTGCGCGTCATATTCTTCACGAAAATACCTGAGGGTTGTAAGCACGGGGTTGGGGGCAGTCTTGCCCAGTCCGCAGAGCGAACCTGCCTTGACATCCTCAGCCAGATCGCCAAGCAGGTCCAGGTCCTCAAGCTGTCCGCGGCCCTTCGTGATATCGTCCAGCACGGCCAGCATTTGCCTGGTGCCGAGGCGGCACATGGTGCACTTGCCGCACGATTCTCGCTGGGTGAATTCGAGAAAGAAGCGCGCAACCTCGACCATACAGTCATCCTCATCCATGACCACCATCCCGCCGGAGCCCATCATCGCGCCGGCCGAAGTCAGGGAATCAAAGTCCACCGGCATATCCAGCGCCGACTCGGGCAGGCAGCCCCCCGAAGGGCCGCCGATCTGCACCGCCTTGAATTTCTTGCCGCCGGGGATGCCCCCTCCGACCTCGAAGATTATCTGGCGCAGGGTAGTGCCCATAGGCACTTCAACCAGACCGGTATTGACGATCTTGCCGGCCAGTGCAAAGACCGCGGTGCCCTTGCTGCCCTCGCTCCCCACACTGTTGAACCAGCCGGCGCCGTTCTTGACAATGTGCGGCACGTAGGCAAGCGTCTTTACATTGTTGATCAGTGTGGG
>JACUUS010000142.1 GCA_014859215.1 Dehalococcoidia bacterium
GGTGCTGTTTCATGTCTGCTCCTCCTTCTCTTTCTTATTGTAGGAGCAGAACCCACCTTAATCACCTGTCTAAATTCTGGGGACCACCTCGAAGCTCTGGTGCGACAGTACTGGGATCCCACTGCATTTTCTAGACATGCTTTGGTGGAGAGGCGGTGTCCATAGCCGTGCTGCTATCGTCTAAACTTTCAGGCTGAATGTCAGGTCGAAGTCCATGACGGTCTACCTATTGCTACCTCAGATCCACTTTGTGCCTGACTGATCTCGGAAGAGCGTCCCGATTCGGTCGGGCAGGTCATGGGTTCCCGCAGATTTGCTCCAAAGTGGCCCATCTGGGCCTCAGATTTGGAGCTCGATTGCCTTCTTAAATAGCTCGGTCATCACGAACGCGCTTCGACGCATTATTACCTCGAGCGGGTACCGTGCAGGGCTTGATGATACCTAATCGCGATTCCTGCTTCCCCCGGTCTGTGATGGCACGAAATGCCGTATTCCCTTAGCTCAGGCTTGCCAGAATAGGTATGCTTGCGGCATAGATTACATGTTCCTGCCCATAGCATATCAGCAAAGATTCATGGAAGATGGAATAGAGCACCGCTTCGCAAGGCTTCGCGTCTTAGCGTCTAAGGAGTAGCAGGAATGAGAATTTATGTCGGCAACTTACCCTATGATGTCACTGAGGAAGAGTTACGAGCAGAGTTCGCAGACTTTGGCGAAGTAACTTCCGTCATGATCCCAAAAAACGGCCGCTCAAAAGGATTTGGATTCGTAGATATGCCGTCCCACTCGGAAGCCGAAGCCGCCGTATCCGCCATGAACGGGAAAACCCTCAGAGATCGTACCCTGGTGGTCAGTGAGGCGCGGCCCCGCACGACGGGCGGCAGAGAGGAACGGGGTGGCGGGCCAAGAAGAGAACGCAGGTATTAGTCACGCGCTTCGCGTCACCATCCCATCCTCAACAGTCCGTTCGGGCCGGAGCCGACTGTTCGTCAGACTCAGTTGCCCCGCAGGCCATGACCCGCTTGCTCTTTCTCACCTTCGTAAGAGCATCATAAGCAGGCTTTCGCATTGCACCGCTGGAGCGAGGGTGAACCGCAGCGGGTCGAGGGTCCACCTAGAATTCAGCGTAGCTGTCCTTACCAGTCCGCCGTTCTATGATCTTCTCGATCTCAACGATCAAGAGACCGCCAAGCGACACAGCAATGACCGGCAGCCACCATAGAGCGGGGAAAGGCAAAGTCCTGAAAGGGCTTACTCCGAACAGGGGTTCGGAATACACAATCATCAGCTGCAGCCCAACCGTTACAGCCGCGCCCAGGACCAGCACCCGATTACTGAATGGATTGAAAGTGAACACCGATCGATATATTTTTCTCGCAGTGAAGAGATAAAAGAGCTGGACAAAGATCAGCGTTGTGAAGGCGGCAGTCTGTGCCTGGCTGAGGGATTCCTCCGTGTCACCGACCCTGTTAACGAATAGCAGGAACATGGCCCCTGCTGCTGCCGCGGAGAGAAGCGACACAATGCCTACCCTCCGCAGGAACAGCGGATTGTACAGTTTCTCTTCAGGGTTGCGAGGAGGCCTGTCAAGGAGGCCGCGGTCTTTCGGTTCCCAGATCAGAGGAATCCCGAATCCGATTGCCACGACCAGGTTTACCCACAGCACCTGGACCGGCTCCATTGGCAGACGCTCCCCGAAAACGAGGATGAAGGGGGACAGAAGAATTGCCGCTATGAGTACCAGACCCTGACCGCCGTTTGTCGGCAGCAGGTACAGAATAACCTTCCAGATGTTATTGAATATGTGCCTGCCTTCCTCAACAGCCGCCACGATAGATGCGAAGTTGTCATCAGTCAGGACCATATCAGCGGCTTCCTTGCTAACCTCAGTGCCGGTGATGCCCATTGCCACGCCTATATCGGCCGCTTTCAGCGCGGGCGCATCGTTCACGCCGTCACCGGTCATCGCCACGATATGACCTCTCCTCTGCAACTGCTTCGTAATTCGATACTTGTGCTCCGGCGCCGTACGAGCGTATACCGAGACCTTTTCGACAGCCTCGTAGAGATCGTTGTCGTTCATAGCTGAAAGCTGCTCGCCGGTAAGGACCTCTTCTTCGTCTTCGATAATTCCAAGCTGCTGAGCCACTGCTCTCGCCGTCGCCATGTGGTCACCGGTTATCATGACAGGCTTGATCCCCGCCTTGCGGCACTTTTTTATGGCTTCGATGGCTTCCTGCCTTGGCGGGTCGATCATCCCTTGCAGGCCCAGGAAGGTAAGACCTTGCATATCGCTTGGGTCAAGCGCCACCTTATCCTTGTCGCAGCGCTTGTAGGCCATTGCCAGGACTCGCAGGGCGTCAGACGCCATTTCTCGCGCCTGCCTGCTTATCGAATCGGCCGCAAGTGGCTCTGTATGCGTTCCGGTGAACTGGTCTGAACACATTTTCGATACACGTTCAGGGGAGCCTTTCACGTACATCACGTTTCCATCTTCTCCCCTGTGCAGGGTCGCCATGTACTGGTGTTCCGGTTCAAACGGAATCTCATCCAGCTGGGGCACCTCCGCGGTGATCCCGGCCTTAGCCGCCGATACTATGAGGGCGCCTTCAGTCGGATCTCCTCTAACGCCGTATCCCCTATCGCCTCTCACCAGTTCGGCATTGTTACACAGGAAGCCCGCAGTCAGAGTTCTGCTCAATGCCTCGTCTTCCATGGGACTATGTAGCTGGTCATTGTGAAAGAAGTCGCCCTTAGGATCGTAACCAACGCCCGTCAAGTGATAAAGCCTGCCGCCGGAAAAGACCCTGACAACCGTCATTTCATTTCGTGTAAGCGTGCCTGTCTTGTCCGAGCATATTACAGTCGTCGCTCCCAGAGTCTCGGCAGCCGGAAGCCTTCTTATAAGCGCGTTTCGCCGCGCCATCGCCATGCTGCCCACCGCGAAAGCAGTGATGATCGCAGCGGGCAATCCCTCAGGTATGAGCGCCACAAGTATTCCAGCCGTCGCCAGAAGCATGTACCCCAGTTCGTAGCCTAGCAGCACCCCGAGTACCAGGATGATCACGCCAAAACCGAGACAGGCCCCCAGGATGAACTTGGTGAAATCGCCGATCTTCCTTACGATCGGGGGCTCGCCTCTTTTCGTCTCGGTCATCATTCCGGCGATTTTGCCCATTTCGGTCTTTTCGCCGGTAGCCACGACCACCCCTTCCGCGCGTCCCCGTGTAACAAAAGAACCGCCAAAAGCCATCGACCGCTGCTCGCTGGGTGGTAGGTTGGGTCTGGGTAGAGGATCCGTGTGCTTCTCGACTGGCTTGGATTCTCCCGTGAGCGCTGCCTCGTCCACATAGAAATGCCTGACGGAGAACAGGCGCAGGTCTGCCGGAACCCTGTCGCCGGATTCGAGCACAACGACGTCCCCGGGAACAAGATCCCGGGTTTGCACGGTCCTTTTCTCGCCGTCCCTCAGGGCAACGCACTGAGGGACCATCATGGATTTCAAAGCCGCCAGCGACGCCTCAGCTTTACCTTCCTGGATGAACCCGATTACTACCGTAGCAAGCACCACTCCTGTAATAACGTAGGTATCAATGTAATGGCCGAGCACAGCCGTCAGGACCGCAGCAGCTATTAGAACGTAGAGCAGGGGATTATTGAACTGTGCGAGAAAACGAATGAGGGAGCCGCGTTTCTCTTCCTTCAGTTCATTGTAACCGTACTCCTGGAGTCGCTTTTCAGCCTGTCTTGTGGATAATCCACCGCTACTTGTTTCCAGAGCCTCGAATACCCGCTCAATCGGCGTCTGGTACCAGTTCTTAGTCTCTTCCACTGAGTTATCTCCTATGCCGGAGTCACGATGGGCTCACAGGGAAAATGAGAACCACCACCCTTGAAAGCCCGTTGCGAACATGCTTGCCGGGATTGATTTGACCGCGCACACGAATAGAAATGTGACGAGATGGTGAAATCCACTTGAGGGGCCCGAAAAATCACCTGGATTTGTCGGGGAAGTACGGATGATCCCAGGAACAGCATGACAGGTTCATGTAATAGTCTAACATCGAATATAGAGCCCGCGCAATCCGATAAACACGCATATGTACCTGCATCAGGCATGAGTGTTCCTGTAGCAAGCGTACTAGAAGTGCTAAGCATTTCAAGGAAAACTAAGGGAAGTCAACTGTCCCTTTAGGTAAGCCTACAAATTGCACGACGGCTATGCAAGGTTCTAGACTAAAGGCACGTTGTTCACGCCCGGACAAGTAGCTGAATTCCGGAACTCTAAATCTTTGAATTGAAGGATCAGCCTGTTAATTGGGAGCAATAGTCAGGAGGCAGTCATGTGGCTTCTCATAGCGCTTCTCATAATCGCCGTCATACTCGCTATCCTCGGATTTGGAGTGGCAATTGACATAGCGATAATCCTGTTCTGGATATTCCTTGCTTTCTTAATTATCGCCCTCGTTGTGCGCCTGATCCGGAGATAGCAGGAGCACCCCGAAAATAGCGGCGTCTTCAAACCGGCGAAGGTTGGACAAACCATGATTCCGCCACAGGCATGCCCTGGCGCTACTCTTGTCTTCCAAACGACCAGGCAGCAGCCAGAAGAAGCAGCGCACCGAAGGCGGTCATCATTGCCACTTCCTCAGCCAGAGATACAGTCCGCCCGAACAAGGTCACGCCTGTTGTAACCTGGCCGGCGTCTCCTCCGAGGACAATGCTTCCACTAAGAAAAACCTGCCTGATTGCGTCCACCCCGTAGGTCAAAGGGTTGATCTTCGAAATAACTTCGAGCCAGAACGGTACATTATTGACAGGGAAGAAAATCCCCGATAGAAAGACAAGAGGGAAAACCATTATCTGCACAACCAGATGGAAGGCCTGCTGCGAGCGCATTCGTGAAGCTATCAAGATGCCGAGACCTGACAGAGTGAGAGACAGAAGGACAAGCAGGGGAATTATGGTCAGGACCTGTAAGAAGCTCAATCTTACTCCGATTGCCGGAGCCAGCAAGAGCAGAATCAGACCCTGAAGAACACCCACCGTTGCCCCACCAACCGCCTTTCCCAGAACAATGCCGGTACGGCTCAACGGCGCTACCAGCACTTCTCTGAGGAACCCGAATTCGCGGTCCCATACCACCGACAGCCCGGAGAAAACCGAGTTCATGAGCACAGTCATCGCTATAATTCCGGGGAAGACGAACTGGAGAAAATCTACGCCGGGCGCTATTTCGCCTATAAGCCGGCTGAAACCAGCGCCTATGATAACGAGGAACAGCAAAGGCATGGCCAGTGATGACACAATCCGTGCCCGCTCCTGTACAAACCGCAGCAGCTCGCGGTAAGCGATGACCCAGATTCCTCGATATACCTCGTCCACAGCTTACCTGCTTCCTCTCATCATCATTCGCATCTGCTCGAGTGAGCTGGAAGCATTGTCCCTGATTCCCCTGCCGGTTAACTTGACGAATACATCATCCAGCGTCGGCCTTCGCACGCTGATCGACAGCAAACGTGTATTGAAGCTTCGTACCAGCTCCGGAATGAACGCCTCTCCGTGAGGCACACAGATAGTGACCACACCGTCATGTATCTCTGGAGAAAGCTGGTACCGTTCCTTCAGCTCCACGGAAGCAGCATCGTTGTTCTCAGTAGTGAGACTCACCAGGTCGCCGCCGACACGGTCTTTAAGCGTCTCCGGTTTATCGAGCGCGACTATGCTCCCATGGTCGATAATCGCTATGCGGTCACAGTTCTCCGCTTCTTCCATATAGTGAGTCGTGAGGAAAATGGTCAGGTTC
>JACUUS010000143.1 GCA_014859215.1 Dehalococcoidia bacterium
TTCATTTGTGTCATAGAGTAGGGGATCACTCTACTTGGAGGGGCTCGCAATGACGTGGTGCTACGCGCCTTTGGCGCACTGCTTCGGAAAGACGTGCTCGTACCCCTGGCAAAGCACCGGGCGCGCCTGAACCGTCATTGCGAGGAGGGCGAAGGAGGCTTTGCCGCAGGAGGCCGACGCGGCAATCCTGTCCGTCCCTGGCAAAGCGGAACCTGCAGGGCCGCGGCGCACCCGGCGCGAGGACAACTCTGCCGGCTGGTTGCGCTGGCGGATGTTTGTTGTTAGAATCTCCGCATATTTACTCTCCTATCTTGAGCAGGGAGCGGGACTGGAATGAAGAAAGTAGCCGTCATCACTGAAAGCAGCTCTTGTGTACCCAGGGAGATGGTCGACCAGTACGGTATCCGGGTATTGCCTTTGATACTGGTAATAGAGGACCGGTCATACCGTGACGGCGTGGATATGACCTCCCGCGAGTTCTACGAGCTGCTGACGAAGGTTAAGAGGCTTCCTACATCGTCATCTCCATCGCCGGGTGAATACCTGGAGGTTTTTACGGAGCTTTCCAGGGACAGTGACAGTATTTTCTGCGTCAGCCTGCCGCCGCATCTGGGCATGGCCTACAATGCCGCAATGGAAGCGAAAAGACTGGCCAGGGAGATACTCCCGGAAATGTCTATAGAGGTCTTCCCATGCCGGGGACCGGCACTTACGCAGGCATTCATCGCGCAGGCTGCGGCAGAGGCCGCAAACGCCGGGGAAAGCCTGGCCAGGGTAGTGAAGGCGGCAAACGATCGCATGGACAAGATGCATGCCTTCGCCGTGCTCGATACATTCTATTACCTGGCAAAGGGCGGGCGCATTCCGCGGGCGGCTGCTTGGGCCGGGTCGCTGTTCAAGATCAAACCTATCCTCGACGCGACCAATGATGTGAAACTGTGCGAACGGACGCGCACGAAGAAGAGAGCGCTCGAACGTTTACTGGAGATCATGGAACAGAGGGCGCAGGGAAGGCCCGTACATGTGAACCTGATGCATGCCAACGACCCGGACGAGGCTCAGAACCTCAAAGCGGCGATTATGCGGCAGCTCAACTGCGTCGAGTTCTATATTACTGACTTCACGCCGGTGATCGGCGCCCATACAGGCCCCGGCACACTCGGGGTCGCGTTCTACTCCGACGTAAACGATAGTGAGGAAGGATAACAATGTGGGATGAGTTCGGATTGATCGTCGGGGCATACATACTGGGTTCGTTCCCGTTTATGTACCTCCTGGGGAGAGTTCACGGAGTCGACCTCAGGCAGTATCCGGATATGCACATCGCTCTCTGGCAGAAAGTGAACCGGCTGGAGGCTTTTTTCGGTACGTTCCTGGACTTCGGGAAGGGGGTGGCGGCTGTCCTCATCGCGCGGGCGCTTGATTTTTCGCCGGGCTGGGTAGCCTTCGCGGGCGTGGCCGCGGTGGTCGGGCAAATGTGGCCTGTTTTCATGAAGTTCAAGGGAGAGAAAGGGAACAGCATCGGCCTGGCCATGTCGGGCGCGCTCGCCACGATGGCCATGTTCATTTCGCTGATCCCGATTGCACTTGGTTTCTTCATAAGGACTATTCCCCGCCTGATGAGAAACGATCAGCCGATGAAGGAACGGCTCCGGCTGGGCGGTCCGCCCAGCCTCAGTCTGCCCCTGGGCATGGCTGCCGGTTTCGCAGTGATGCCTCTGGCTGCATGGGGAACAGGCCAGCCTTCGGCGGTGATTATTGCCTTTGTCTGCCTGTTCCTGCTGCTGATGATTAGAAGGGTCACAGACGACCTCGGTGAAGACCTGCAGCAGTCTACCGGGAAAAGGTCCGCTTTTTTGTGCCGGCTTCTGTTCGATCGCAGCGAGATCTAGGCCCGCCCGGTCCTCTCGTTCCTCTGCGTCATTGCCTTCAGCTATGAATGTGTGGGGACAGCGTATGTACCGGAGAAACCCTGAAGAAGAACTCGGAAGACTGAAGGAATTCCTGGGCGAGCTTTCTGAGCCGGTGGCCAGGCCGGTATTTGTGCTCGTAAGCGGCCTTCCCGGAACAGGTAAGACCTATTTCAGCCGCAGGCTGGGAGAGCGGCTTCCTAGTGTAATCGTTGAAAGCGACGCTCTGCGCAAAGTGCTTTTCGCACACCCAACCTACAGGCCGGAGGAGAGCCAGCGCCTCTTTACGGCCACACACCATTTGATCGAAGGCCTGCTGAAAGGCGGCCGGTCCGTGATATTTGATGCAACCAACGTGCTCGAACAGCACCGACAGCATCTCTATCGGATTGCCGAGAAGCTCGGTGTCAGGCTAATCATAGTCCATGTGGAAGCGCCCCATGAGGTTGTCCGTGAACGTCTTGAGGACAGATCGGTCCATCGTCGTCCGGATGAGAAGTCTGATGCAGGCTGGGATGTGTACTCGAGAATGCGCTCGAGGGCCGAGCGGATCAGGCGGAACTACTTCTCAGTTGACACCTCCAGAGATATAGCTCCGGTAATCGAGAAGATCGTACGGGAAGCGAGAAGATAGTACTGTCGCTGAAGCAACCAACCTTCGCGGGATGAGGCATGAGCTTCAGATCTTAATTGCCCGTGTTCCCCGTCTGTGCTATATTCTAGATGTTATCGCAGCTATATGAATCGAGGGGGCGCGAAATTGTACGACGAACTGAAGGTCTTCACGGGAAATGCTCACCCGGGACTGGCGCAGTCTGTTTGCGATTACCTGGGGCTTCCGCTGGGCAAGATGGAGGTATTCGAGTTCAGCAATGAGAATATCTTCGTCCGGATCATGGAAAACGTACGCCAGCGAGATGTGTTTGTGGTGCAGCCAATTTGCTCGCCTGTGAACAGGAGCCTTGTCGAACTTCTAATAATAATTGACGCTATGAAACGGGCATCGGCGGGTAGAATCACCGCGGTAATGCCCTATTACGGGTACAGCCGAACGGATAAGAAGGACCAGCCGCGGGTGCCGATCACGGCCCGGCTGATCGCCGATTTGATAACTGTATCCGGCGCTAACCGGGTCTTGACCGTAGACCTGCACGCGGGGCAGATACAGGGTTTCTTCAACATCCCCGTAGACGAGCTCACCGCGCTGTACCTGCTCAGCGAGTATGTATCTGAGAAGATGATGGACAACCTGGTTGTCGTGGCTACCGATGTTGGCATCACGAAAAGAGCTCGCGACCTGGCGGCTCGTATCGATGTGCCGCTGGCTATTATTGAGAAACGGCGCATAGGGAATATCGATAAGGCGGAGACTCTGACCGTGATCGGGGACGTAAGGGGTAAGCGTGCGCTCCTGGTTGACGATGAAATAGACACCGCGGGTTCCATAACGAGCGCGGCTGCTGCTTTGAAGAAGCACGGGGCCACTGAAATCCTGGCCTGCTGCACGCATCCGATACTGTCAGGCTCAGGGGTCCAGCGTATTAAGTCCAGCGACCTGAAGGAGATTGTGGTCACGGACACTGTTCCGGTGCCCCCCGAGAAGAGAGCTGATAACATAACCGTATTGTCTGTTGCATCTTTGATTGGCGAGGCTATACATCGTATTCACGCAGGCCTTTCCGTGGGTGCGATGTTCCAGTGAAGTGAGGTGGAATGTTCAAGAAACTGACCGGCTTTATCGGTGATTCGAACGAGAGAGAAATCAAGCGCTGCAAGCCCCTGGTGGACAAGATCAACGCGCTCGAACCCGATATCAAGAAACTGAGTGATGAGGAGCTTCGCGCCAGAATCGCGGGACACCGGAGTAGGATTGAGGATGCCGGTTCGGAGGATGCGGAAGACAAGCTCCTTGATAACCTTCTGCCCGAGGTCTTTGCCGTCGTGCGGGAGTCTGCCTGGCGCAGGATAGGGCAGAGGCATTTCGACGTCCAGCTCATCGGAGGCATTGTCCTTCACGAGGGCAAGATCGCCGAGATGAAAACCGGTGAAGGCAAGACGCTGGTAGCCACGCTGGCGGTGAGCCTCAACTCTTTGAGCGGCAGAGGGGTACATGTAGTCACCGTGAACGATTACCTGGCGAAGCGCGATACCCAGTGGATGGGCCCGATCTATCACGGGGTCGGTATAAGCGTGGGATGCATCCAGCACGACGGCGCTTTCATCTTTGACCCCGAATATGAAGCGGAAGACGTTCGTCTTCAGCATCTCCGGCCGGTGGGCCGGACTGAAGCGTACAGGGCGGATGTCACGTACGGCACCAACAGCGAGTTCGGCTTTGACCATCTTCGCGATAATATGGTAGTTGACCTGTCCCGCTGTGTGCAGAGGGACCTCAATTACGCGATCGTGGATGAGGTAGATAACATACTGATCGATGAAGCTCGTACCCCGCTGATTATCAGCGGCGCGCCGGAGGAGTCCGCCAGGGAATACTACACGATGGCGAGGCTGGTTCCCAGGCTGCGGCCTCAAGAGGACTACCAGGTAGAGGAGCGAACTCGATCGATATACCTGACCGAGGGCGGGATCGCCAAAATGGAGCGCTGGCTTGGAATAGGGAACCTTTACGAGGACAGCTCATCCCGGATACCTCATTTCATAGACAATGCGCTCAAGGCGCATGTCCTCTATCAGCGTGATCGCGAATACGTCGTCACTCCCGATAAGGAGACGCAGGAGCTTTCAGTAGTCATAGTAGACGAGTTTACAGGCCGCCTGATGTTCGGCCGGCGCTACTCAGAAGGCCTGCACCAGGCTATTGAGGCCAAAGAGAGCATGAACTACAAGGGTCTCCGGGTCAAAGAGGAGACGAAGACACTGGCCAGCATTACCTACCAGAACTACTTCAGGATGTACGGGAAGCTCGCCGGGATGACCGGCACAGCCGCTACCGAGGCCGAGGAGTTCGACAAGATATACAAGCTCGAGGTAGTGTCAATTCCAACTAACAAGCCGATGATACGCCTGGAGCACAATGACCTGATTTACAAGACTGAGGAAGGCAAGGTCCGGGCGGTAGTCAACGAAATCGAGCAGCACCATAAAGACGGCCGGCCGGTGCTCGTCGGCACCGTATCGATCGAGAATTCCGAGAGGCTGAGCCAGATGCTGCTGCGCAGGGGAATTCAGCACGAAGTGCTTAACGCCAAGCCCGACAAGGTGGAGAGAGAAGCGACCATAATAGCGCAGGGAGGGCGTACGGGTGCTGTGACGATTGCCACGAACATGGCCGGGCGAGGCGTCGACATCATCCTGGGCGGCAAGCCGGACGGGCGTGACACGTCTGACTGGCAGACCGAGCATGAGAAGGTTGTCGCGCTGGGCGGCCTGCACGTGATCGGCACTGAGCGCCATGAGGCGAGGCGGATTGACAACCAGCTCCGGGGCCGCGCGGGGCGGCAGGGAGACCCGGGAAGCTCACGCTTCTACGTTTCCCTTGAGGATGACCTCATGAAGCGGTTCGGAGGCGACCGGGTCAAATCGGTGATGAACTGGGTCGGGTTCGACGAGGATACGCCGCTAGAGCACGGCATGGTTGGCAAGGTGATCGAGAACTCGCAAAGCAAGGTGGAAGCCTACCACTTCGATATCCGGAAACATCTTGTCGAGTACGACGATGTGCTGGACACGCAGCGAAAGGTTATCTACGGGGAGCGTAAGAAGATACTGGGCGGCGCCGACCTGAAGGCGAACATACAGGAGATGGTCCATTCCGCGATAACCGAGGTCATTCGAACGAATCTCAGGGACGAACACGGTGACGACTGGGATATAGACGGATTTATCGGCGGCGCCGGCAGAATCCTGCCGCTTCCC
>JACUUS010000301.1 GCA_014859215.1 Dehalococcoidia bacterium
TCCTTTCTTTCAGGAAAGGCTGATGGAGTTCCTGATGATGGTGGGTTTCGGCGCTCTGATGCTCATGTCGCTCGGGCTAACTACCGCGTTCAAGATCGTGCGGCAAATTGAGCTGCCGGTCTTCGGACAGAGCTTCATAGACGGAAACCTGCTCTGGCAGGCCGCGGTGATCACCATAAGTGTATTCGTTTCTTTCCTGGCCTTTCTGTTCATCTACAAGCTTATCCCCAATACCGACGTCAGGTGGCGACATGCGGCCCTGGGAGCCCTGGTAGCGGCTGTCTTTTTCGAAATGCTCAAGAACCTGTTCATCTGGTTCGTGGCTGATTCAGCATCTTACAGGGTCATCTACGGCTACGTCGGTACTATCATTGCGCTCATGACCTGGGCATACCTGTCCTCGGTAATCCTCCTTTTCTGCGCTAAACTCACGTCGACCTACCCCAAGGTAAAAGCCACCCTGGCTGCCGAAGCCCTGCAACAGGAGACTGCTCGCGAGAAGCTCATCAAGTTGACACCTGCAGCCTCGATGTTTATCATTAATTTGTCCTCAATGACCTCGGGTGGGGTTGGCGCGCTCCGCCGGCTCATGCTGGGCAAAGGCTAGAACCGAATCCGGCTTTCCGGGAAAGAGCGAGCAGATGAGCAAGCTACTGAACCATCTTCTGTTGCCTATCCTTGTATTGTCACTGCTCATACTTTCCTGCACACCCGCCGTCTCAACCGGCAACAGCCCCGGCCCCACACCAACCGCCACGTCGTCCAACCAGGATTCTTCGAATCTGTCGGAGTTGCCTTCGTTTTCCGCTATTATACGGCAGGTGCAGCCGGCGGTCGTCTTTATTTCCTCGGAGTACCTGGAGACTTCGTTCTTTTTCCGTGAAATCAGGGTCAAGAGCGGCTCCGGGGTGCTTCTCAGCCCCGACGGCTATATCCTTACGAACTATCACGTGATCGAGGATGAACAGAAGACCGAGGTAATGCTCCCCGGGGACGAACAGACATACCGCGCGGAAGTGATAGGGACCGACCCCCTGAGCGATCTAGCGGTGATTAAGATAGAGGGTAAGGATTTTCCATCGTTGAAGTTCGGCGACCCATCCAGGCTTCAGATAGGGGACTGGGTCATGGCAATAGGCAACGCCCTGGGCCTCGTTGAAGGTGGCCCGACGGTGACGGTAGGCATAGTCAGCAACCTGGACCGCTCCTTCCCCCCTACGAGCCAGGACGAAAGCGCCTTCTATGATGTTATCCAGACCGACGCCGCTATTAATCCCGGTAACAGTGGCGGACCGCTCGTAAACCTGAAGGGCGAGGTTGTTGGAATAAATACGTTCATTATCTCGGGGGCCCAGAATATCGGTTTTGCTGTAGGAGCCGGTACCGCGCAGCGAGTCTACAACGACCTTGTGGAGCACGGAAAGGTAATGAGACCCTACATCGGCGCATCCTTCATGGAAGTCACTCCCGCAGTCGCCTCAGAACTTGACTTGCACAAAAATCGTGGAGTCCTCGTAGCCTACCTGGAGCCCGGCGGCCCGGCAGCGCGCGCCGGCCTCCGAGAAGAGGACGTGATTACGGAGTTCGAGGGACGAGCCGTGAGCCAACCGGGCCAGCTTGTCAAACTGGTATGGCAGTACAACGTCGGGGACGCGGTCCAGGTGACATACTGGCGTGGAACGCTGGAGAGTAAGACCACTATCACCCTCGGAGAAAGACCCTAATTCTTCCCGGCTTCCACCCTTCTCACTCCCAGCAAGGCCTGATTCCCGTCGATGCTATGGCTTTTCACATACGCTTCAGCCGGCGGCTTCCCAGGCACCAGGTTTTCAGACAGTGTCTCCTGCCTGATATAGCGAGCGAAGTTCTCCATTACCCGTTCGATATGCTGACTACCCCGGTAGAAGACTTCGATATGGTCCGCGATATCGAAACCGGCCGATTTGCGCATGAATTGCAGCCTGTGCACCAGTTCCCGCGCCATTCCCTCATCGATCAACTCGGGTGTCAGGCTTGTATCCAGCATCACCGTAAGCCCTGCTTCCTCCGCAGACGGCCAATCAGGCAGCGCCTTCTCCGGGTCATCGACCGCCTGCAGGTCTTTTACGTTCAGTTCCTCGAGGATTTGAGGCGCCATACGTTCAAGCCCTGACTTCTGGGCCCTGGTTTTGACCCTGACAAGGACTCTGCCCAGCGGCTGCCTTACCTTCAAATTGGCCTTCGCACGAACTGAACGCCCCAGGCTCGAAACGAGCATTGCCAGCCGGGTGTCCGCAGCCAGTTCTTCGTCCACCTGGCTGAGGTCTGCCTGCGGAAAGTCAGTAAGATGGACACTATCGGGAGCGCCCTCGTCAAGCGAGGCAACCAGGTTCTGGTAGAGCTCCTCAGCCAGAAAAGGCATGAACGGCGCAAGTACCCTGGACAGAGTTACCAGGCACTGGTGAAGAGTCACGTAAGCAGCCTGCTTGTCTTCATCATTCTCGCTCTTCCAGAAGCGCCTCCGGCTCCTGCGCACGTACCAGTTGGAAAGGACCTGCACAAAATCGTCTATTCTTCTGGCCGCTGCAGTAGGATCGTAGGAATCAAGGGACGACGATACCTTTTCAACAAGCTGATTCAACTCCGAACGAATCCAACGATCAAGCTCGGGAAGCTCACCAGGAGCGGTGGGAGCGCGGGGATCGAACCGGTCAATATTGGCATATGTAACGAAGAACGAGTAGGTGTTCCAGAGTGTCAGAGTGAACTTTCGGACGACTTCCTCGACCAGTTCCCTGGAAAACCTGCGCACATTGCCGGGCGGCGACGAGGTCACCAGGTACCAGCGAAGGGCATCCGCGCCGGCTGATTCCAGGACCTCGGCCGGCCTGACCACGTTGCCCCTGGACTTGCTCATCTTCTCCCCGGCGCTGTCCAGTATGTGTCCGAGGCAAATCACGTTCTTAAAGCTCGGGCGCCCTGTCAGGAGGATAGAAATCGCGTGCAGGCTGTAGAACCAGCCCCTCGTTTGGTCAACTGCCTCCGAGATGTAGTCCGCCGGGAAGCGCCCGTCTTCCAGCAGAGCGTCGTTTTCAAAGGGGTAATGCCACTGAGCAAACGGCATTGCGCCGGAATCAAACCAGCAGTCGATCACCTCGATAACCCTTGTCATCCTCCGACCGCAGCCGCTGCATTCGAACGTCACCCGGTCCACGTACGGCCGATGTATGTCGACAAGGTCTTCCACACCCTGCACGCCGGGCTTGCTCTTGAGCTCATCAACGCTTCCGACACACTCTTCGAACTGACAGGAATCGCACCGCCACACCGGCAGCGGGGTTCCCCAGTATCTTTCCCTCGAAAAAGCCCAGTCCACGTTATTCTGGAGCCAGTCCCCGAAGCGGCCGTACTTGATGTGTTCAGGATACCAGTCAATTTCTTCATTACCCGAAAGAAGGCGGTCTTTCAGGGCAGTCGTCCTTATGTACCACGATGGCTTGGCATAGTACAGGAGAGGCGAAGAACATCTCCAGCAGAGAGGGTACGTATGGCGCAGGCGTTCGCTGCGGAACAGGAGCCCGCGCTTTTTCAGGTCCTCCAGGATCATTACATCAGCGTGTTTCACGAATCTTTCGGCGAACGGGAAACCGCCCTGGACGATACCCTGGGAATCCACGTAATCACGCACAAAATCCAGGCCGGTAGTTCTGCCCGCCTCAAAGTCAGCCTCACCAAATGCCGGCGCAATATGGACAATACCTGTACCGTCTTCCATAGACACAAAGTCGGCTGAGATCACCGGATATGTCAGGTCCTTGCTGGGTTCCTGGACTTCCAGAGACCCCTTGAAAGCATCCTGTCCACTACCACCGGTGATCCTGAAACTGCTCCTCTCGATCCCATAGTCGTGAGGATTAAAGAGAGGCTGATACCTGAGGCCTTTGTCTATGCCCGAGATGTGTTCACCCCTGACTCTGCCGACCTCCCGATATCCTTCGGGGTTCACCCTGGCGACGAGCGCGCTCGCCATAACCAGATAGTCTTCTTCACCCTCCATAACCGAGTAATCGGCGTCAGCGGCCACGGCCAGAGCGGTGTTGCCAGGCAGCGTCCACGGCGTGGTCGTCCACGCAAGCAGGTACGCCGGTTTCCCTTCTGCCAAAGCTTGATGCAGCTGTGTTCTCCGAACTGAGGCCGGGTCTATCCGGAATTTTATGTAAACTGAAGGATCGTCAACTTCTTCATACCCGAGCGCAACCTCATGAGAACTGAGACTGGTTACGCATCGAGGGCAGTGGGGCGTGACTTTGTATCCTTGATACACAAGCCCCTTCTGCCATAGCTGCTTTATAATGTGCCAGCAGCTTTCAATGTAGCCGTTATCAAACGTTATGTAGGCATTCTCCAGATCTATCCAGAAACCGATGCGCTCTGTTAGTTCCTCCCACTCTTTCTTGTATTTCAGAACATTCTGACGGCAGCGCTGGTTGAACTCCGCTACCCCGTAAGCCTCTATCTCGGGCTTGCTCTTAAGGCCGAGCTCATTTTCAACCTCGAGCTCGACAGGGAGCCCGTGCGTATCCCAGCCGGCCTTGCGCGGAGCATGATACCCTTTCATAGTCTTGTAGCGAGGGAAAATATCCTTGAAAACCCTCGACAGGATATGATGGATGCCCGGGCTCGCATTGACGGTTGGCGGGCCATCGTAGAGAACGTAGAGGGGGCCCCCCCGTCTCCGTTCAACACTTCGCTGAAACGCGCGTTTTTCTTTCCAGAATCTGAGTATCTGCTCTTCCAGCTGGGGAAAGGCTGCCTTGCTGGAAACCGGCTTGAACATTAAGCCCTCCTGCTACACATAAGAAGTCCCATCCCGGAAGGGACGGGACTGATTCCCGCGGTACCACCCTTATTCCCCGGACCTCCGGGGCGCTCATCGGGCATTCCGATCGATGCCCCGTCCGCGATAACGGCTGACGACTCCGGCCAGGCCTACTCGGCTGTGCCTTTCGGTTGGCAGCTCGGGAGTGATTTTCGCCGGGTTAGACACATCTGCTCGCACCGTACCAGACTCGCTGGGCGCTTACCCCGGTTACTCTTCTCCGTCTTGGCTTTTCACAATTAAGTTACGGTCGGGAAAGACCGCTTGAAATCTACCTGCCGGGAAACACGGACGGACGTCCTTCCAGGAAGGACTTGATTCCTTCCGCGAAATCCTCGGTAGTGCCGTGCGCCGTCATGGCAAGCATTTCCATCTCGAGGCCGGCATCGAGGCTGCATTCCATTCCATCGTTAACGAGCCGTTTGACCGCTTTCATTGCCATCGGGCTCTTGGCTGCCAGCTTCTTCGCCAGCTCATAGACTGATTCAGCAAGCTTGTCTGCCGGGACAACCCTGTTAACAAGTCCGAGCTTCTCAGCTTCCGCTGCGGTTATTCGGTCGCCGGTATACAGGAGTTCCTTCGCCCTCCTGGTACCGATCAGCCGGGGCAGCCTTTGTGTCGCGCCGCCCGCCGGAACCAGGCCCCGGTTAGAATGCTGGTCCGAGAGTTTGGCGTCCTCTGCAGCTATGGCTAGATCACAGACCATGATCAGTTCCATACCACCGGCATAAGCCATGCCGTTAACCTGCGCTATTACGGGCACACCCACGTTCTCTATTGCGCTGAACGTCTTGTTCCAGAGCCTCAGGAAATAATCTCGCGGTTTGTCGGGCGGAACGCTGGCAACTCCCGTGAGGTCGGCGCCCGTGCAAAACGCCCTCCAATTAGCGGCCAC
>JACUUS010000144.1 GCA_014859215.1 Dehalococcoidia bacterium
TGTAGTCATTGGTCCAGTAGCGCAGGAGAGGGGTCGCCTCCTTCGTCAGGTGCGTCAGCACCAGGACGCCGATCTCGCCCGGAGCGCAGGTCTTCAGTGTGTCTTTGTTCACTGTTTCCACAAGGACATGGTCCTCGACCCAATGTATCCCGTCCTTACAAAAGCATTCAGAAGCGATCGTTGGTCCTATTTCAGCCAGGCCGTAATAATCGTACGTATCTATGCCCAGCCCTTCCTCTATCTTGCGGCGCGTGGCTGCGACCTCCGCACCCGCTTCGCCTCCGAATATGCCCATCCGCAGGGGTATCCCGGAAGGTGGTATACCGTACTGGCGCATCTTTTCGGCCAGGTAAAGGGCGTAGGAAGGTGTTGCCAGGAGCACGGTCGATCCGGGCCTCTGAAAGTATTCGATCTGGCGCTCGGTCATGGTGGCCCCTATGGGCAGGACGAAGCAGCCAAGCTTCTTGGCTGCGTAATGGCTGGACATCCCGGCAACCCACAGCCCGTAGGCGAAGCTGTTCTGGACTATGTCACCGGGGCGAACCCCGGATGTCCACATTGTTCGTGCGGTCCAGTCGGTGATGTTCTCCGCATCACGCTCTGTCCAGATGGTGTTGACGGGCGCGCCGGTAGTGCCGGTAGATGGGTGGAGTTCCCTCCAGTCCTTCTGGGGCGCTATGGTGTATCTGCCCAGTGGAGGATAACCCGCCTGCTCGGCCCTGAGTTCGGCCTTGGTAACGGGCGGTATTTTCTCGATGTCCGCAAGCAACCGGATGTCATCGGGTTTGAGGCCGATCCTGTCAAATCTCTCCCGGTAGAATCCGGAGTTCTCATAGCATCTTCTTGCCTGCCACCTGAGGCGTTCAAGCTGGAGCTTCTCCACTTCCTCCCTTGGCATGGTCTCGATTTCAGGCTGGTAGAGCTCTGGCCTGTTCATATTATCCCCTTTCTTGCCCTGCCGGCTATGCCTGAGGCAGGCACGGCCACGGCGGAAGCTCGGCCACGGTGACGACGCCCGGCCGGGCGGCGATTACGCGCGGTATCGAGTTGACAGCGCTTGCGACTGTGCCCCAGCCTCCCTGCCCGGCGAACTCGCCGCCAACCGTAATCTCGGCGCCGGGTGTGCCGTCAATGGATATGTAAGTGCCGACGTCGGTGCCGTCTTCCACCAGATCGGGATTGATTATCGCTGCCATCTCATAGGTAAGCACCTCTTTGCCTTGCCGGAAACCGTGGCCGGCCTGGTTATAGCCGCAGACCGTACCCGGCTCCAGCACCATGTACCGGGTATTCCTCCGTGACTTCGTGAGCCTCACCTCGGCGGTCTCGCTATACGAATCGAGCTCCCAGCCCAGGGCTTCCGCGGTCAACCTCAGTGAGTGTTCAAGACCTACGTGGAAGGATACCTCGCCCCTTTCGCGGGCTCTCTCGAAGTCCTCAACGCTCTTCCCCGCACAGATATGCTCGAACAGCGTCGGCCCGTAACGGCTCCAGTCTATGACGCGCCTGATGCGGATCCGGTCCACCTGCTTCAGGACGCCGGTGAGCGTGATGGGAAGGTAGTCCATCATGAAGCCGGGATTGACCCCGGTACCGAGAAATGTAACACAGTGTTCTTTCGCGATGCTGTCGATTTCGCGGGCGGTCTTGGCGTTCGCTTCTATCCAGGGATGAGAAGCCTCTTCAGCGATAGTGATCACGTTCTTGCCTGTCCTGAGTGCTTCCCTCGTCTGGACAAAGGATTCCTCGTACCAGGAAGTGGTGGCGTGCAGTACAACGTCCGCGTCCACTGTCCTGAAAACCTCATCCGCGTTGGCGGAAATGACTATGCCGATTTCATTGTCAAGGCCGATCGCTCTGGACAGGTCCGAACCTGCCAGGCGTCCTGAACCCGAAATCGCGGCTACTACTTCGAGATCGCGCTTGCCGAGCATCATCTGGACCATCTGTGAGCCCATGACGCCGAGCCCGTACTGGATAACCCTGTATTTACTGGACATCCCGTTCCCTCCTTGTTCACCCGGTCTTTTGATGTGATTTCGATTTCATAAGCCTTCGTGCGGTTGAGTTGTTTCTCGGGCCGTGTGCCCACCTCCTCGCCAGCTAGGCTGTCTGGTTGCGCTGGCGGCCCCTGAAATCCTGAATGTAACGCGAAGCATAATCATCACGTCCCAGCACAAGATCGGCGGCGAGCACCGCGGAACGCACCTTCGCCACATCCACAATCGGGCAGGTTACCCCCGCGGCGATGACCATCGCCAGAAAAATGCCGTTCAATAGACTGCGGTCCGGCAGGCCGAAGGATACATTACCGGCGCCGAGAGTCATATTTGTGCCAAGCTCCTGTTTTACCCTTCTTACCGTCTCCAGCGTCACAAGGCCTGCCTTGCTGTCCGCGCCTACTGTCAGAGTAAGACAGTCAATCACGATGTCTTCGCGGGGAATGCCAAGCTTCTCCGCTCGCTCGACGATTCTCACGGCGATAGAGAGCCTTTTGTCCGCGGTGTCCGGTATACCCGCTTCGTCCATGGTCAGGCCCACGACCGCAGCGCCGTATTCTTTGACGAGCGGTAGGATCCTGGATAGCGACTGCTCTTCTCCGTTAACGGAGTTTACCAGCGGCTTTCCCTTGTATACCGCCAGGGCCGCCTTGAGCGCATCGGGACTATTAGAGTCGATGCACAGGGGTACATCCATGGTCGCGGACACTACCTGGACCATTTCTTTCAGCAGGGCGGCCTCATCCGCGCCGGGAACACCGGCGTTCACATCCAGCACGTCCGCTCCCGCCTTCACCTGGTCCAGGGCTTCCTGCCTTACGATGTCCATATCACCGGCCTGCAGGGCCGCTGTGAGCTTTTTCTTGCCGGTAGGGTTGATTCGCTCGCCTATGAGTACAGTAGGGCGGCTGCCCGCGATCACCGCCTTTTTTTTCGGGCTGATCAGCACGGTTTCCATTCGTTTTCTCCAGTCGCGGACCTTTTGGTCCCGGCTTATTTCAGAACAGGTGGTGAAGCACCTTGCCCCAGCGGATTGGGCTGGAAGCAAGTTTATCCTTGTAGGGAGATATGTCGGCCTGTCTGTTAATAAGATGCAGGATAATCCCCACGTCGGCTATTTCCTGGAAGAGCACGGCGCCGACCAGTCTGTTATTCTCCAGGAACAGTTTCCGGTAGCGGCCGTTCTTTTCGTCGGACCATCTCAGAACTTCGATGGCAGGTCTCGATCCCATCGAATCACCCATGAATGCCGCGGACCAGCCGTATACGGGAAGGATGTTGTACGCGACCTCACCCGGAAGGCGCGCATCCCTGCCGCCCATATTAAGGCCTGCCACTTCGCCCTCGAAGCACGCGCTGGGCCAGTTGGCGAAGACCTCGTGTCCTCCGGTCAACAGGCTCCCGGCCTGCGCGACATCACCGGCCGCATAGATATTGGGAATGCTGGTCCTCATTCTCTCGTCGACCAGAATTCCCCTGTCGGTCTTTACCTGGTCCTTCACGATCTGAATGTTTGCTCCCACCCCTTTGCCCACGATCACCATGTCGACATTTAGTCTTTCATCGTTATCGGTCGAAATGCGTATCTTGTCCTTGAAGGGGGCTATCTCGGTGACGTCGCAGCCCAGAAGGAATTTGACTCCCGTTTTCTCTATTTCTTTCTGGATGAGGGCGGCTGTTTCGGGGTCGGTATTTCGAGAGAGTATCTGGCGTGATTTCGCCATCACAGTGATTTTCCGGCCCGCTCTGTTAAGGGCATGGACTACCTCCAGCCCGGCCAGCCCGGCGCCGGAAACCAGAATTTCCCTTGACCTGCGGGCAGTATCCAGGATCTTTCTGGCGTCGTTTATGGTCCTCAAGGTCAGTACCCTGGCCATATACCCGTCATGCGAATTCAGCCTTCGCGGGGACCCTCCGGAGGCGACCAGGAGGTTGTCGTACTCCAACCACGAACCGTCCTTGAAGGTCACCCTCTGCCTGGCTGCATCCACCGCAGTCGCTTCTCGACCGGGCATGAACTCGATGCCGTTGCGCCTGTAGAATTCCAGGTCAACGATGAACATGCCGCTTTCCTTGATTCTGCCGGACAGGTAATAGGGGAGAAGCGCGGGTGAATAGGCCGGGTAGGATTCAGCGGAGATGATGGTCACGGCTGAGGAGGGATCGACCCTTCTCAGCGCCCTGGCGGCACTCAGGCCCGCTGCGCCGTTTCCTATTATTACCTGCCTCTTTTTGCGCATAGTGGCCCTCCAGGAGAGCATACGGGTACTTTCCGGGCTGCCCGGATCAAGAGAAGTAACCTGCAACCGGTGTCGTTTAGCCTGAAATTTCCAGGGCGCCGAGTTTCTCAGATGTCGGCACTCCCGTGTCATCCCATCCTCTCAGCCTGTAGTATTCGGGCAGCATCTTGTGAAGTTCCACTACCTGCCCCTTTGCCGGGCCTTCCGGCATCGGCTCTTCCAGCAGCCTTTTTGGCAGGGTATCGTCTTTGCAGGTCATCCCCGCCTTGAGGTTAAACAATCGTTCGAGGTTGAATATTCTTTCGCCGACTTTCATCAGGCCGTCGTGCCCGCCGATGTCAACCCCCGTCCCGGCCACCATAAGGTCTGCGAACAACTCCGGCGGTATGATAATCAGGATGAAGTTGCAGACCCCGCTCGCGTCAATGGCCCCATAGAAGTCCTGCACATCCTTTGCCATCCTTGGCTTGGTGGCAGTGTCAAAGGGATCGACCCTTGTACCTTCGGTCTCGCCTGCCTCGCCCTTGGCGATGCGGTTCCACATGCCCATGGCGAAAAGCTCGTCGTTGTTAAGCTCGCCGCGGATATGGTCTCCGCCGCGGTTGTTGGTCGCATAAGCGAGGCCGAGTCCCTTGCAGGCGCGGGGGTCGTAGTTGGGAAACTCCTGCTTCTTTGTGCCCATCGAATACTCGGGATGCCCGTACTTCTCGGCCATCCGGTATGATCCTTCGGCGAGGATTCTGCCGAAGCCGTCCCTGAGTGCGATCTTAGGCACCAGCTCGGTAAGCGCCCTGGCGTTCCCGAAATTGAGCTTGAAGGCCACATCCTTCTCGGGGAGATAACCTCGCTCGAAGAGCTCCATGGCGCAGGCTATGGTGGCGCCGGTGGAGATCGTGTCGAGGCCCATGTCATTGCAGACATAGGAGGCCTTCACGATTTCGGCCTGGCTGTCGATACCGCAGCATGAATCCAGGGAGCCAGCGCTTTCGTACTCGGGGCCCTCGCCGGCTCCTTCCAGGCCGGGTACGGTCACTCTGCCAATGCGGGCGCACCCCAGGTGGCAGCCGAAGCATGCTTTGCCGAATTTGCCCCGGATGGAATAGTTCGCCGCGAAAGACTGGCCGCCCATTTTCTGGTAACCCTCGAATACACCGCTCTGGAAGTTCCTGGTGGGAAGGGCCCCGACATCATTCGAGGCCTCCACGACGCAAATAGTCCCGTAGTTGCGAAGGTCTTCGGCCATCAGCGGGGACCCTATCAGGTAAGCCTGGTAGGACTCCCAGGCGGCTTTCCTGAAAGCCTCGGGATTGGCGACCTGGAGCCCTTTGGTACCTCTCACCGCTACTGCCTTGAGGTTCTTTGAACCCATGACCGCGCCGGGCCCGCCCCGGCCTGCCGCCCTGCCGGCCGCAACCCCGCCGTTCACAATGCATGCGAAGCGGACAAGGTTCTCGCC
>JACUUS010000145.1 GCA_014859215.1 Dehalococcoidia bacterium
TGCCAGAAGTCTGAATTCCCGCTGTGAGTCCGTTTCGGCCTTTTCCTTGAAGGGAGCCTGCGGGCACAAGAAAAGTCCTACCCATTTGTACACTGGTTCCTTGGTCGTTTACCCCAGTAAACGCAGGGGCTACGACGTTGACCATGAGCTACCGCCCATGGCGACTGTGCATACAGAGACTATGCTTCGTTGTCCGAAGGAAGGGAAGGAGAACGCCGGAAGAAGGCAGAAAAACCGAAAATCTACAGTTAAGGCCCCGGGGTTGAATTGCTTCACGGCCTGGAAATGGATGGCCTGACAAACTGACCACCGGCCTCAACAGTCTTGATGGCTGAAACGAGTTCTTCACCTCCGGAGCCTTTGACAACATAACCCCTTGCCCCGGCCCTGGAAGACTCTTCTACGTAGCTCCGGTTGTCCAGCATGGAGATGATTATTATCTTCGTACCGGGCGCCAGATCCCTTGCACGCCTGGTGAGCTCTATCCCATCTATCCCCGGCATCATGATATCAACAAGGGCCACATCCGGCCTCGCCTCCTGTATCAGCTTCAGTCCCTCAAGGCCATCTGCTGCTTCGCCGGTGAACTCGAACCCGTCTTCGTCGTCCAGGATCCTCCTTAGCCCCTGCCGCAGCATCTTATGATCGTCGATTATTACATATCTGATCATTTTCGGCCTTGCCACAGGGAAATGTCGCACTGATGCATGTCCCGGAGCCGGGGTTGGACTGGACACTCAGGTTGCCGCCCAGGCTTGAAGCTCGTTCTCTCATAGCCTGGAGTCCGGTCGTCTGACGCTGGTTCTTAGTATCGAAACCCGTGCCATTATCCTCGATGCGGAGGACAATATTGCCGTCCTTGCTGCTGAGGTTGATCCTGACCTCGCTTGCGCTTGCGTGCCTGATTACATTAGTCAAGGCTTCCTGAGTAATGCGATATAGAGCAAGGTTCATTTGAGGTGTAAGCGGGGGAATTCCCCCGTCGTTGAAGGCAGCGTTGATACCGGATTTCTCCGAGAATTTACGCATTAGTTCTTCGAGTGCAGGTACAAGCCCTGCTTCCAGCATAGGTGGTCGGAGCGCCTGGGAGAGGTCCCTTACTATGCGTATGGCCTCAATCGTGGTTGTTTTGGCCTCGTCAATCGCCTGGCCAACGCTGTCCGGCCTTTGCTTTCGAGCATGGTCGAGCTGTAAGACCAGATAGCTGAGGACCTGCCCGATTTCGTCGTGAAGCTCACGTGAGATGTGAGTTCTTTCTTCCTCGTGAGCTTCAGTCACGCGCCTGGCGTAGTATCGCATTTGACGGTACGCTTGACTGAGCTCGGCCGTTCGCTCCTTAACTCGTATCTCGAGCTCATTCTTTGCGCGAGCGAGATCATCCGTCGCTTGCTTGCGCTGTAGCGCTACTGCAACCTGATGCACGAAGGTCTCTACTATACCCGGATCTTGTATATCACATCCGCTAGCCATCACAATGTTTATGCTTCCGTATAATGTCTCCTGCCAGAAGAACCCCATCGCATAGGCGCTGCCGAAATCGTAATCCTTCTCAATCTCTCGGGCAGTGGATTCGGGAATCAGGCCCCCGGCCAGATCATATATTCCCCGGGGGGCTTTCTGCAGGGCTCCGGAAGTCAACGCTGTTCTGGCGTCGCTGGATATGGGAACGGCCAGCCCCACCGGGTCTCGTCCCAGGATCCTGCTTACGACATCGACATCCATCTGAGTTGTCAGGATTGCCTGGACCCGGAACAGCCCCGTGTCTTCACTATAGGAGCTCACTATTACCAGGCGGGCTTCCTTTACCAGCCTCTTTGCGAGTTCCGCGATGAGCTGATAAATATCCTGAGAGGGTGAGAATTCTGCTAACACTGTAGCTGCTCTGGACAGGGTTGCCAGATCATCCGCGTATTGCCTGTACCTCGACTCAGTCTTCTTGCGCCGACAGGTCGGGGCCTTTCCCCCTCTGGACAAGTTTCGTGTCTGCCTGCTATCCGATTCGGAGGTCATAACCTTTCTCCACATGTTACAAGAACATCTTAATCAAAGTTGAGCGAATTTTACAAAGAATACGGGCGGGGGGGGCGCGCCGACGTTCACAGTGATCCGCTGCGCTTTTCTGCGAAGTGCCGTTCGGAACTCCCCTGTTTGTGCGAACCCGGAGCGTTTTGGCCGGCACCCCAAAGGCATGACCATAACTGGTCATTGTTTCCACTCCACCCCGCAATGCGCGTAGGGTTTGGCCGCGCAATTACGTAGTCCTACGGATAGTGTGCTTGTTGCGCAGGATCTCATAATAACTCCGACTTGGGCGGCAGGCAGGACGAAATCAGCGTAGTGAGAGTAGCCAGAGTAGTCAGATTACTCAGACATGACTGTGCTCTCTCAGGGAATGCTGACAAGAAGATTGATTAGAGTGTGGAAAAGCTATTGACTTTTTGACAATGAGTATTATTATCTCATATTACAGCAGGATAATCTTCAGCGAAGGAGGACTCATGGAGCACCGGGAAACTATCAGAAGCTTCATTAACGGAGCGATATCAGAGCAGAAGGCGCGGAAGGCGGAAATAGAGGCGAGCTTTCAGGAGCGCATTAAGGATCTGGGCGCTAATATTGCCGCACTTGAGAGGACTCTCGCCCTGTTTGATGCGTCAAACGGTGGCGGAGAACAGGGGAAGAAATTTTCCGTAGCACCTGAAGCTATTCGAGCCAACGCGAAAACTCACAGGGAAGCATTGAGGTTTATAGGAGAGCATACAGGCGGCACTATCCACTACACAGAAGCCCGGGATCTTCTCATCGCATCGGGACTGACCAAGGGGCAGACAAGCAATGTCGCTTCACAGGTCTACAGGCTCTTGAGCAAGAGTCCTGAGTGGGAGAAAGTCTCGGAAGGCCGCTTTCGACTGGTAAAGAGCAGGGTTTGAATCACCTGGCCGGATGCCGGCTCGTTTGATTGGATGAACCCGCTCATTACTGGGGAATAAGCTCCGGGAATCAGGCTATGCGTTCCGATTCAGTAGCCGTAATTGCGCTTCCCAGGGGGAATAATCGTCCCATGCCTGTTGAGTTGACTGGTCAATCTTCTGCGATTGACCAGTATAAGGGCCAGGCACATTCGGGGAAGAGCCAGACCTCAATCAATGACATTATTGGCTTGGTGCGGGCAGAAGGAGATCAACGGCGATATGCGTTCGCCATCCTGGATTCAATTCGATTATGAGCTCGCTGCCCGGTGCAAGGGCGCGCCCCCTATGCTCGTTAGCCACGGATCTCTGTACAGCGGATGAGTCAGAACCGGAGCCGTTGTCCGTTACCTCCAGGCAGAGACTGCGCGGTTCGCGTAATGAGCGATTTTCATTTCGCTTGCTCTGGCGTGGCGGGCGACGCTCGTAAGCGCTTCCTGGGCTATTCGGAAACCAGTGCGGCGTTTTTCGGCCCCTGGTAGCGTCTATCAGTGTGGTCATTCGATATAGTCTTCGGCCGGGATGTGAGAGGTCCTTGAACAGTGCCGGGCCCATTCCGCAGCGCTATGCAGCGATACGTGTCTGGGTTTCAGGTCTTTTATCTCCCGATAGACCTCGTCAAAGTCCAGGCTGTAGTCGAAATCCTCTTTCGCCTGGTGCCTCATGTGGCCGCGGATTTCGACATTTCGGAGAATGAGGAGTTCTTCCCGGTCATGAGATGCCTGAACGAGGGGGATGCCCGAAGGGCTCCAGATGCCGCTTTGCCCGCAGAACAGGCCTCCTGTTTTCTCGAAGGCGCCCACGCAGTTGGCCCCAATGCTCCATATCTGGTTGTGAGCGGCCAGTGCTGAGTGCATGAGGTTCCAGATAAACTGGTAGTAGTTGTCAAGCTTTAGATTAAGCAGGGGATACTCCCGGTATGCCTCTGTCCGCCAGGCTGCCGCGGTGATGATTAGATCAACCTCGTCATTGAAAGCGTACCTCTTGCCCAGCCCCACGAAACACATGTCGTAACAAATCATTACTCCTATCCTGCCCCATCGCGTATCGAGCACCAGTCTCTGGTCACTGCCCCTTTTGAAATACAGCTTTTCTAGAGGGGTGAGGAATATCTTGTCATAGAAGACCGTATTATAGTCCGCTGTTGCAGTCATAATAAACACGGTATCGTGAAGGCTCCCTCTTCTATTATCCCTGACATTGCCGAAGAAGACTGCTTTGAGTCCTCTGCAGCTATCTACCAGTCCTGCCTTGATGCGGTCCAGCACTCTCTTGACTTGAGTCCGGCGGTTATCGCTCGCCTTGAGGTGCTCCAGCACCTCTCCGCGGTCGTCGTTGTCCCATACATAACCGGAAACAGCGAGTTCGGGCAGGATAAGGATATCGACTTGCTTCTCGTGGGCGGCCTGGGCGATCTCCTCCATACGGGACAGATTATGTTCGATATCGAACTTCGGATTGATATTGGCTGTCATGAACGACGGACATGCTTCGTTTGTGGAAAACGCGACGTCTGCAATCCTGAAGCCTCGGCTCTTACCTGAGTTAATGCCTGTTCCGGGTCCTTCTGCGGTTGGTCCGGTATTCACATGTGCCCCCTGAGTGTACTTGGGCCGCGGTGCCACCCGATAAGGGATGGTTCTCATATTTTACACTATGCAGGGTAGGTCGGAGCCGATCATATGCGGCAGGTATGCCTGATGGTGATTCGGGCGCCATGCCGGCAGGCAGATAGGCACCTGCTCACGAGCGAGCGGGAAGTGAAAAGAGCAAAGGGGTATTGACAGAGGGGACCCGAGTGTTGTTCAATAAGGAGGACGGCAACCGGTTGCCGTCTGCCGGTTTTGGCGTAGGTCTTTTCTGGCCTGCGCAGTACGCTGGCAGGCCCGAGAGCCGGCTGTGGTTGGGTCAAGGCCGGAGGGTGCAGGCAGGCCCGCGCTTGATGTTGAAGCGAGCAGGTTTAGTGTGCAGCCTTATCCCGTACTGAGCAGCGAATTACATAAATCATAGGAGCGAGGAATGAACTTACAGAGACCAAATGCCAATGATGCTACCAGGACGGCCAACCGTTCGAGAAGCGTAGTGCCAATGAGCGGCCTTTGCAGTCGCTGCGTTGACGGATGCACTGGCAATTGCGAGGTTTTCAAAGCATCTTTCCGCAGCCGCGAGCTCATATACCCCGGACCTTTTGGTGAAATCACCGCGGGTGGAGACAAGGACTATCCTGTTGATTACTCGCACCTCAATATACAGGGATATGCACTTGGTGCGAGAGGTTTGCCGGAAGGCGTGATTGGGAATTCCGATACGGCTGTCTTTCCGTCGGTAAATACGGAAACCGAATACGGGTCCGAGTTGAAAGTTAAGATGAAGGTGCCGGTTTTCACCGGTGCACTGGGGTCCACCGAAATCGCGCGCAAGAATTGGGAGCACTTTGGCGTTGGCGCGGCTTTGAGTGGAATAACCCTCGTGTGCGGCGAAAACGTGTGCGGCATTGACCCGCGACTTGAGCTCGATAGTGAGGGGAGGATTGTCTCGGCACCCGAGATGGACCGGCGTATCGAGATATACCGGCGCTATTATAGCGGGTATGGCGAGATGCTGGTCCAGATGAATGTTGAGGATACGCGGCTGGGAGTTGCTGAGTACGTAAATCGTAAGCATGGGCTTGAAACGATCGAGCTGAAATGAGAA
>JACUUS010000146.1 GCA_014859215.1 Dehalococcoidia bacterium
TGAAGAGTTTCTACGCGAGAATGAGACCCGCCGCAGGGCTGAACTCGATGCGGTCATAGACGGCGTCAGAGCCAGTTTCGGCACCCTGTCCCTGGAAGCGCTTTCCAGGTCTTCCGAGGAGCTCCTCAAGCTGGCGCAGACCAGGCTCCAGTCGGAAAGGGAAGTTACCCTGAAGGAGCTGGAGTCGAAGAAGGAGCTCATTGACCTGCGGCTGCAGCAGTTTGCCACGGAGCTCCGCAACGTCTCAACCTCGGTAACCTCGCTCGAAAAGGACAGGCACCAGCAATACGGGGAGGTAGCCAACCAGCTCAAGTTTGTGAGCGAACAGGCTATGGCCTTGGGCAAGACAACCGGCGAGCTGCGTCAAGCTCTTGCGAGCTCCAGGATCAGGGGACAGTGGGGAGAGCGGATGGCGGAGGACATACTCCGGCTTTGCGGTTTCGTCGAGAACATCAGCTACTTCAAGCAGAAAACGATCGAGGGCATGGGCGCGCGCCCCGATTTCACATTCCCTCTTCCGCAGGGCAAATGCGTGAACATGGACGTCAAGTTCCCGCTGGACAACTATCTCAGGTACTGCGAGGCGGATTCTGTCCCGGATAAGGAGAGGCACTGCCGCGATTTCCTCGGCGATGTGCGGGGAAGGATGAGGGAGGTGGCCGGCCGCGCATACATCAGCCCCGAGCAGAATACCGTCGACTACGCCCTCATGTTCATTCCCAACGAGCAGATATACGCCTTTCTGCACGAGCACGACGGCGCTATGCTCGAAGACGCTATAAGAAGCAGGGTTGTGCTGTGCTCGCCGGTAACCCTGTTCGCGGTCCTGGCGGTGATCCGGCATGCCGTGGACAGCTTCGCCCTCCAGGAGAGCTCCAACGAGATACTGTCACTGTTGGGAGCCTTCAGGAAGCAGTGGGACGAGTTCACGGATAAGCTCGATGCGCTGGGAAAGCGCATCGGAGATACGCAGAAAGCCTACGAGACCCTCTCCACGACGCGACGGCGACAGCTCGAAAAGCCCTTGAACAGGATCGAGGAGATGAGGCTTGAGCGCGGCCTGACTATCGCGCCGGCAGGCGAGGATGTGCCGGACTTGGACGAAGGCGGGGAGAGAGCAGACCCTTGAATCGGCCTGCCCTCATTCCAGGCGAGGCTTCCCGTCCCTCACCGGGGATGCCCAAAATACGCAAATGTGATATGGTTATTGAAGAGTTTCGGAAAGAGGAATTTCTATAGAAGAGGTTGTCCATGGATGAAGATACAATCAGGAAAGTCGTCAGGGAAGGGTACGCGAACATAGCCCGCCAGGGCAATTCGTGCTGCTCGGGCCCCCAATCCTGCTGCGCGGCCGGTGACTGCCAGGGAGAGGTAGTCAGCGGGCTGGTGGGCTACTCCGCCGAAGAGCTTGAATCGGTGCCCGAGGGGGCCGACCTCGGCCTGGGCTGCGGAAACCCTGTAGCGCTGGCGTCCCTGCGGGAAGGCGAGGTCGTGCTCGACCTGGGTTCCGGTGCCGGTCTCGACTGTTTTCTCGCCGCCGGCAAGGTGGGGAGAAGGGGCAGGGTCATCGGGGTGGACATGACCCCGGAAATGGTCTCCCGGGCGAGGGAAAACGCCCGCAAGGTCGGCTGCGACAATGTGGAGTTCAGGCTCGGCGAAATCGAGAACCTGCCCGTGGCGGATAGTTCGGCGGACGTAGTTATCTCAAACTGCGTAATCAACCTTTCGCCGGACAAGAGCAGGGTCTTCCGGGAAGCCTACCGCGTGCTGAAGCCCGGAGGGAGGCTTATGGTCTCGGACATCGTCCTGCTAAAGGAATTGCCTGACTTTATTAAGGAGTCCGTCACCGCCTATGTGGGCTGCGTGTCCGGCGCCATGCTCAGGGACGATTATCTCGCCGCCATCGAAGCCGCGGGGCTGCAAGACGTGACGGTTATCGACGAGACGACCTTCCCGGTCTCTCTGATGGAAAACGATCCCACCGCGAATGCTGTGCTCGAAAGCTCCGATTTCAAGGCCGAGAAGATCGCAGAGCTCGCCGGAACGGTGGTCAGTATAAAGGTGCAGGCAAGCAAGCCCGCGGGCTGATGCCCGCATTCCTGCCTCAGTTGAGGCACAGGCTTTGCCAAGACCGGCGCGGTGGAGGTGAACATGGAGGAACTTCTCGAACAGGCAAGGAAGACAGCCGAAGAAGCAGAGGTCTTCGCCGTATGGGCGGAGGAGACCGATGCTGTTTTTGAGACCAACAGGCTGAAGCAGGTGCAGACCCGGGAGAGTTCGGGACGCGCGCTGCGCCTTATCAAGAACGGGCGCATTGGCTTCTCCGCCAGCAACAGGATCAACGGCACCAATGAACTGGTAGAGATGGCGCTTGAGATGGCTCCCATGGGCGCCGAGGCCAGATTCCAGTTCCCTTCCGCGAACAGCTTCCCCGGAGTCGAGGTATACGACCGCGCTATAGAAAACGTAACCGAAGAGCAAATGGTCGAACTGGGCCAGTCGCTTATCGATGCCGTGCGCAAGCACAGCCCCGATGTGATCTGCCAGGGGTCTGTCTCGAAGAATACCGTCAGGGTGGAAATCATGAACTCAAACGGCGGGCGTGCTGCCTACCGGAAGAGCGTCTACGGGTTCGGGATCGAGGGACTCCTGGTAAGAGGGACGGACATGCTCTTCGTGGGTGACGCCGAAAGCTCCTGCCATCCGCTCAAAGATTCGAGAAGAGTGGCCGAAGCGACTATTCAACAGCTCGAGTGGGCCAGGGAAACGGCGCCCGCGCTGGACGGGCAGCTGCCCGTAATCTTCACGCCGAACGGGGTAGCCGGCGCGCTTGTGGCGCCCCTGGCGCTGGCTATTAACGGGAAGGTCGTTTACCAGGGAGCTTCGCCGCTGGGGCACAGGATGGGCGAGAAGGTCCTGGACGCCGGTATATCAATCTGGGACGACGCGACTGTTGATTACCGTCCCGGAAGCCGGCTGTGTGACGACGAGGGTATCCCGAGCCGGCGCACTCCGTTGATAGACAGAGGCGTGGTGGCGAATTTCATCTATGATCTCCAGACGGCCGGCCTGTGCGGCTCGAACAGCACGGGCAACGCGTCGAGAGGCCTGGCCAACCTGCCCGGACCTTCCCTCAGCACCGTGCTTATCGGGACCGGAGACGCGACCTTCGAAGACATGCTGGCCGGGATCAAGGAGGGACTGGTCGTCGAGCAGCTCATGGGGGCCTCCCAGGGGAACGTGCTCGGCGGCGACTTCAGCGGCAACGTGCTTCTGGGCTACATGGTCAAGGACGGTCGGATTATCGGCCGCGTCAAGGATACCATGGTCTCAGGCAATGTCTATGAGGCGCTGAAGGAAGGCGTCGTCATCGGACGTGAGGCCAAGTGGGTGGGCGGACGGCTCAGCGTTCCCCACATCATGTGCCCGCGCCTCGCCGTATCGACGAGGAGGTAGACATATATGTCATTGCGAGGCAGGGCGCCGGAGGCGCATGACGTGGCAATCTCCGCGTCTGGACTGGTTCTGCATCTGAATGCAGAGGTTGCTTCGCCGGCTCGCAACGATGTAACGATTTCGCCTTTCATTCTGGGGCAGGAAGATGGGACAGGCATTGGAAGCATATCTGGCGAAGCTGCACGATGTTGACGCGCGGGTGGCCACTTCGAAACTCGTAATCCTCTCCGATCTCTCTCCCGAAGAGGTCCAGGTCTTCAAGAGAGGGTGGCCTTTGATCGACGTCCGCAAGCGGAGGCAGATTGCCGAATGGCTTGTGGAGCTGTCCGAAGACAACCTCGAGCTTGACTTCGACATGGTCTTTCGCGCTATCCTGGACGACCCCGATGGCGAGGTAAAGGTCAAGGCCATGGAAGGGCTGTGGGGTTCCGAGGACGATTCGCTCATCGATGATCTTGTAGACCTTCTCAAGAGGCACAGCGAACCCCCGGTAAGGGCAGCGGCTGCCGGCACCCTGGGAGGGTTCGCTCTCAGAGCCGAGCTCGGGGACATGCCTGTGTCCGAGGCCAGGCGTGTTGAAAGAGTCCTCCTCGACGTGTTCGACGACGATGAAGAGGCGCTGGAAGTGCGCAGGAAGGCGCTGGAAGGAGTAAGTGCGCTCAGCCGGCCCGAAGTGAGGGACGCCATACGCAAGGCCTATGCCAGCCCCGGCCTGCCGTTGAAGGCAAGCGCTATTTACGCCATGGGCAGGAACTGCGACCGCAACTGGCTGCCGGCGCTTCTCAAGGAGCTGCGCAGTCCCCATGCCCAGCTCAGATTCGAAGCGGCGCGGGCTTGCGGCGAGCTGGAAGCTCCCGAAGCGGTGCCCAGGCTCAGCGAGCTCATCTCCGATCCGGACGAGGAAGTGCGCCTGTCCGCGATCGAGGCTCTGGGCAAGATCGGCGGGCCTGAGTCCAAAGAAGCTCTGGAGGGACTGCGCGATACGTCGGACGAAGTGCTGCGGGAAGCGGTAGAGGACGCTCTGGAGGACATCAGGTTCTGGGAAGACCCTTCGGGTCTATAGACCGGTGGTACTTTCCACAACGTGGGCTACAGCGCCCAGGATGCCCGAGTTGTCACCCAGCGCGGCCGGAGCGATGTTTACCCTGTAGTCCGGCATCATCCTCTCTTTCACAACCTCTCTGACCGGCCCGAAGAGAAGGTCGCCCGCTTTGGATACGCCCCCGCCGATGAGGATGGTATCCGGGTTGAAGGCATGGATGATGTTGACTATCCCTGCGCCCAGGTTGGTCATGGCCGTCCGCATGACCTCCGCCGCCAGTCGATCGCCCGCGCGGGCAGCCTGCTCCACCATTACAGCCGTAACCTTGCCCGGGTCGCCCCCGGACAGATCGCTGAGTACGCTTGATTCACCTGCTCTCAGCCTCTCCCGGGCCATGCGGGCTATCCCCGTGCCCGACGCCATGATATCGAGGCAGCCCCGGGAGCCGCAGGGGCATGGCGGCCCGTTCACGTCTATGGTGGTGTGCCCCAGCTCGGCGGCGAAGCCGACCGAGCCCAGCAGCAGCCTGCCGTCGATCAGCACTCCGGCCCCGATACCGGTGCTCACGGTGAGATAGACCAGGTCCTTAATCCCCTTCCCTGCGCCGAAGGCATGTTCACCCAGCACCGCGAGGTTGGCGTCGTTTCCTACCCATACGGGAAAGCCCGGCTCCCGGGCGAAGGCCTCCTTGAAGTTGGTGTTGTACCACTTGAGCATGTGCGGCGACGTGAGGAGGATGCCGGGGGCCGGCATGACGAGGCCGGCAACCGCGATCCCCAGGCCCAGCACGGAGTCGCGGTCGACATCCGAAAGAAGCGTTTGCATCTCCTCCTTGATGCGGGAGATTGTTGCCCGCGGACCCAGCTCCGGGTTGCTCGGCTCCTTGTGCTGTTTGAGGATGACGCCGTTGGCATCAGCGAGGGCTATGCGAAAAAAGGTGCCCCCGATATCGAGCGCGAGAACGACCCTCGTGGCTGGAACGGTCAAGAGAGCCCCCGTGTGAACCGCATACAGCCAGTATATCATCGCTGGATGGAGCGGGAAAGAGATTCGGATTCAGAGTCAGACTAAGACTGAGATTGAGATTGAGATTGAGACTGAGATTGAGACTCAGATTCAGATTGAGACTCAGACTAAGACTGAGATTGAGACTGAGA
>JACUUS010000147.1 GCA_014859215.1 Dehalococcoidia bacterium
TGAAATCGATCTCAACTGATATCAGGTTAAAGAAGAAGACGCTGCCCGTGGTTTATTTGCTCGAGAAAGCGAGAGGCGCCGCAAGTGCCCATTTGCTGGAGATCTATCAAAAGGATCTTCTGGACAACGAAGATGTGCATTTTGTACTCGACCTTATGAATTCGCTGGATGCTCACGGCCATGCCCGGGAAGTCAGCAGGAAGTTCCTGAAGCAGGCCCTTGCGGAGCTGGACCGGATCAGTCTTTCGACGGCAGCCAGGGAAGAACTCCAGGCAGTGGCGACTTTTCTCCTCGAGCGCGAGTCATAATCTCTCTCAGGAATAGAGTACTCAAAGAAAGAATCACGCCGGGCTTGCTTGAAAGGGTGCTCACTCCGTTCCTCTCCCAGCCTTCTTATGACGTACCTGCCCGGTTGCGAAGTACAGATCGTCCGGACAGCGCCTCCGTAGACCCCATCGACGGCCCATTGTATAATTTGAAGTGTCGGATGCGATTCCTGGAAAGGGCTCATCATGCTCAAAATCGCGATAACAGGCAAGGGAGGCGTTGGCAAGACTACCCTTTCGGCGCTCCTGGCGAGGACCTACGCCGCCGATGGGAACACTGTCCTGGCAATCGATGCCAACCCCGACGCCAATCTGGGGACGGCCCTGGGCATATCTGAGGAAGATCTCGCCCATATTACGCCGATAGCGCAAATGGAGGAACTCATCCACGAGCGTACCGGCGGCAAGCCCGGGACAGTTGGCGGAATCTTCAAACTCAACCCCAGGGTTGACGATATCCCTGAGAGGTTCTCGATTGCCAGAAACGGGGTAAGGCTGCTGGTAATGGGAACAGTCAAGAAGGGGGGCAGCGGATGCCTCTGCCCGGAAAGCGCGCTGCTCAGGAACCTTCTTACCCATTTGCTGCTCAGGACCAAAGAAGTAGTTATTCTGGATATGGATGCTGGAATTGAACACCTGGGTCGAGGAACGGCAGGCGCAGTCGACGCTTTCATAACAGTGGTCGAGCCGGGAAGGAGAAGCATAGAGACAGCGAAGGCGGTCAAGAGACTGGCGGCGGATATCGGGATTAAGAAATGTTACGTCGTCGGGAATAAGGTCAGCAGCGATGCCGACAGGCAGTTCATACTCGAAAGCCTTCCCGACTTCGAAATCCTGGGTTTCCTGAACCACAACTCTCGGATAGCCGAGGCGGACCGCAAAGGAATTAGCCCTTACGATATTGACAGCCAGGTGGCGGCCGAAATTAAGCCGATCAAGGAGAGGCTTGATACTATATTTATCCGGGGGGAGCGCAAATGAAAAAGAAGACAGTGCGGGATATTGCTCCCGAGGGAAAAAGGGTGCTTGTTCGTGTGGATTTCAATGTTCCCATGGTCCCCGGGTCCGGCGAGATCAGTGATGACAGCCGTATACGAGCGAGCCTGCCCACAATTAAGTACCTTCTGGACAGAAGAGCGAAAGTGATCCTTTCCTCTCACCTGGGCCGGCCCGACGGCAAGATCGTAGAGGAAATGAGACTCGCACCCGTGGCGAGGCGCCTTTCGGAACTCCTTGGACGGCCGGTCAGGACCGCAAGTGACAGCATTGGACCGGAAGCCGAAAAGGCCGTGTCGGCAATGAACGAGGGCGACGTTTTGCTGCTGGAGAACCTGCGATTCCACCCGGAAGAGGAGAAGAACGATGCGGAGTTCGCCCGCGCACTCGCCGGCCTGGCGGACTTATATGTCAACGATGCTTTTGGCACAGCCCATCGCGCGCATGCTTCGACCACAGGTGTGACCCGGTATCTTCCCGCGGTGGCCGGGTTCCTAATGGAGAAAGAGCTTGAGTTCCTGGGCCGGGCCCTTTCAGAGCCGGCCAGACCCTTTGCGTCAATCGTGGGCGGCGCCAAAGTCGGGGATAAAATGAAGCTGCTCGAGAATATCCTGAAAAAAGTCGACTGCCTCCTCATAGGAGGTGGAATGTGCTCTACATTCCTGAAGGCACTCAGTTATGAAGTCGGGAAGTCCACGGTGGAGGAAGACAAGCTGGAGTTCGCCAGGGGCCTGATCGACAAGTCGAAGCGGACCGGGGTCAAACTGGTACTTCCCTCGGACCTGGTTGTCGCGGACAGGTTTGACCGGGAAGCGGCGGCGAGGACAGTATCCGTTGCGGATATACCCAAAAGCTGGTACGTTATGGACATCGGCCCGCAAACCGTCAAAGATTTCGCGGCTGAGCTTCGCAAGTGCAGGACAGTAGTCTGGAACGGCCCCATGGGGGTCTTTGAGTTCAACAAGTTCCGGTCAGGGACCGAGTCCATTGCCAGGGAACTCGCTGATCTCAACGCCACAACCATTATAGGAGGGGGTTCCACTGCACAGGCCGTGGAAGAGCTTGGGCTGGCCGAAAGAATGAGCCACGTGTCCACCGGAGGTGGGGCTTCGCTGGAGTTTCTGGAGGGCAAGACCTTGCCCGGGGTGGCCGCGCTTAACGATAAGGATTGACAGGTAACCTGAAATGCTGCCGCTGGACCGATTGAAAACCTTGACAAAAAGCACCCCTTCCAAAATCATTCTCGTTGTCATTGACGGCCTGGGAGGTCTGCCCAACCCGCATACTGGAAAGACCGAGCTTGAGACGGCGTCAACGCCGAACCTGGACAACCTGGCAAGCAAGGGAATTTGCGGCTTCACCGAACCAATTTCTCCCGGAGTCACACCGGGAAGCGGACCGGGGCATCTCGGTCTTTTCGGCTATGATCCTCTCCAGTATTCGGTCGGCAGAGGTATTCTCGAAGTTGTCGGCATAGACTTCGATGTGAAGAAAGGGGACGTAGCCGCGCGCGGCAATTTCTGCACCGTAGACAAGGGCGGCCTTGTGGTAGATCGAAGGGCGGGTCGCATATCGACCGAGAAAAGCGTCAGGCTGTGCGAATTGCTCAACAGCATACGGATTGACGGCGCGCAGTTCTATGTCCTGCCAGTTCGGGAGCATCGCTTCGCTCTTGTGCTCAGGGGTGAAGACTTTTCGGGCGACGTAAGCGATTCTGATCCGCAGGCGCTTGGAGTCCCTCCTTCGCCCATTGAGGGATCATCGCCCGGCGCGCAGAAAGTCGCCCACCTGGCGAACCGGTTTGTGGAGGAAGCGAAGAGAATCCTTAAACCCCATTATCCCGCTAACATGGTCCTGCTGCGCGGCTTTTCGCAGCACCCTGACCTGCCGTCGATGGGTGAGATACTTAAACTGAAGCCCGCTGCTATTGCGGCCTATCCGATGTACCGCGGACTTGCCAGGCTGGCAGGCATGACCGCACTTGACACGGATACTGACATAAAAAGCGAATTCCAGACACTGGCGAGACATTACGATGGTTACGACTTCTTCTTCGTTCATATCAAGCCGACCGATTCCGCAGGAGAGGACGGCGATTTTGATCGCAAAGTCTTCGTACTCGAAGAAATTGACCGCCTGCTGCCGTTGATCACGGCTCTTGAGCCTGATGTGCTGGTGGTCGCCGGTGATCACTCCACTCCCGCCCTCCTGAGAGGCCACAGCTGGCATCCCGTCCCGGTCCTTCTATCCTCACCCTATTGCCGACCGGACACGGTCAAGGAGTTCTCTGAAGAAGCCTGCCTGGCCGGAGGACTTGGAAGATTGCCCGCCGTTGAGATAATGCCACTTGCCATGGCACATGCGCTTAAGCTCGAGAAATTCGGCGCCTAGGAGGAAACATGCGTATACCGGTGGTAGCCGCCAATTTCAAGATGAATACAACTGTAGCGGAGGCTTTTGAGCTCGTTACCTCCATGAAGAAGAGGCTCAACCGGCTTTCAGGCGTGGAGAGGGTACTGTGCCCGCCGTTCATTTCGCTGGTCCCGGTCAAAGAGGTGATCAAGGGCACATCGATCAAGCTCGGTGCCCAGAACATGTTTTACGAGAGAAGCGGCGCCTTCACGGGTGAAATATCGCCGGTCATGCTCGCGCAGATCTGCGATTACGTGATCCTGGGACATTCCGAGAGAAGAGCACGCTTCGGAGACACAGACGAGATAGTGAACAAGAAGCTCAAAGCCGCGCTTGCCTTCGGACTCGCTCCCATAGTGTGCGTTGGCGAGACTCTGGAACAGAACGAAGGTGGAGAGACAATAGAAGTGATTAACAGGCAGGTGAAAGCCGCCTTTGACGGGATCGATGCTTTCCGGGACACGGTAATAGCATACGAGCCCATCTGGGCCATAGGCACGGGAAAGGCCGCAAGAGGCGACCAGGCTAATGCCGTTATCCGGGTAATCCGCGGCGCCCTTTCAAAATTATACGGGGACGACGCCGGGCAGACCGTGCGTATCCAGTATGGCGGGAGCGTCACTGCATCGAACATCGCCGAGTTCATTAGCCAGCCGGATGTAGACGGCGCCCTCGTCGGCGGGGCCAGCCTCAAGGCGGAGGAGTTCCTGTCCATCGTAGAGCAGACCGCGAAGATAAAGTCAACATGAAATTCCTTATCTCTATAGTAGGCCCGACCGCGGTAGGGAAGAGCAGCCTGGCGCTCGAGCTTTGCCAGGTGCTGGACGGCGAGATCATCAATGCGGACAGCCGCCAGGTTTACCGCTATATGGATATCGGGACAGCCAAGCCCACACTCGAAGAGCAGGCCCTTGTTCCCCACCATCTAATAGACGAGGTGAAGCCCGACGAGGACTACAGCCTCGCTTTGTACCAGCAGCAGGCATTCACGGTGATAGATGATATACGGAACAGGGGGAAGACTCCCTTCCTGGTGGGAGGAACAGGCCTCTATATCCGGGCTGTACTTGAACGCTGGCGCATCCCGCCGGTACCGCCCGATCCAGCGTTCAGGCAGGAACTCGAGAAAAGGGCACGCATTGGCGGCGCTCGGGAAATTTTCGAAGATCTAAAGCGCGTGGACCCCTTGGGAGCTGAGAAAATCGATCCAAGGAACATCCGGAGAGTCATCAGAGCGCTGGAAGTGTCGCGTCGGGGAATCCCTTACTCGCAGCTTCAGGTGAAAGAGCCTTTGATGGACTCCATATTGATCGGGCTGACTACCTGCAGGGAAGAGCTCTACAGGATTATAGACGAGCGCGTGGACCGGATGATGGAAGCAGGCCTGCTGGAGGAGGTCAGAAGACTGATGACCATGGGGTACGGTCTGGAACTTCCCTCCATGTCCGGTCTCGGCTACAGGCAACTTGGCATCTTCCTGAAGGGCGAGATAGAATTGCCGGAAGCGGTCAAGCAGATCAAGTTCGAGACACACCGGTTCGCACGCCAGCAGTACAACTGGTTCCGGCCTGGCGACAAGAATATCAACTGGTTCGAGAGAGGATCCCGGCTTTTCGAGGATGTAACGAGATTTGTCAGACAGTGTCAAATGGACAGCGAGGGTATTAGACTAACAACAGGGGCAGGCTAAGATGAAGCGGTTCTTCTATGGAGTAGTCACCGGTCTCCTGCTGCTGCCACTTCTATACGTTGCATGGGTGATGTGGAAGCGGCGCAGCGAGAATGTGGAATTTGACGAGACTGATTGGTTCTAGCCCCGGGAAAGGGGGGCAAACGCGCTATGGCCAAGCTCTCTGATGCGGCCAAGAAGACCATCGCTGAAATTCGACCTGCGATAATAGCCACTTCCAGCAGGTCGG
>JACUUS010000148.1 GCA_014859215.1 Dehalococcoidia bacterium
TCCTGCCCGCCCTGATGGCGTCAGGGGTGGTAGCCGACCCGACTTGCCCCGACGTCTCTCGTTCAACCAGCTCTCATACGGTTTGTCAGCCGTTGAGAGTGCCCGGCGTCCAACGGCAACGATTCTACGTAGGTACGTTCAAGATGAACAGGTTCCCGTCCCGCGCGATGCGATTCCTCAGTGGTTCCTTACCAACGCGCGCCGGAATTCTCTTAACCGGATGATTTGGCCTGAGCTTCCGCAGTATACTGCCGACACACTGCTCCAATTTTTCCTCCGAGATTCCCGCGAGGTCCATGATCCGGTCCCTCGGCCCACCGCCTGCCAGAAGTGTTAGAACCTGCTGCTCCTCGTGTTTCAGCAAGGTCGCCGGATCAGAAAGACTTTCAGAATATGAGGCCGTAGACTGTAGCCGCTTGAGCAGTCTTGCGGCAACGGCAGGCTTGTTGACTACCATCTCCTTCATCGGGTCTCCACCCTGAAGGACCACCTTTATGAGGCTGGTGAGTTCGCCGGGAGGAGACTGCTCGCTCCTCCAGTAGGCGACCGCACCGCTTGTCACCGCATCTGCCAACTCTTCGGCATCTTCCCCCGGATTGGTGCTCACAAGGACAATCCTTATTCCCTGAATACTACGCGCCAACCTCTTGCACAGGTCAACACCAGCGAGTGAAGGATACGCGATGTCCAACAGGACAATATCAGGGCTGCCGGCCCTTGCTCGAACCAGGCTCTTTTCGTATTCGTCAGCCGGGTCCAATACCAGGATGCCGGCCTTGATTCTGTTATGATCCAGAACCCGCAATACTTCTTCTCTCAGTGAGGACTGTATGCCGACTGTGCCTTCTCTCTTATGCATAGTGGTGACCCTCGCCCCGTTAGTCCATGGAAACTATACCTTCCGCAGGATTATCTTCCTATCACCCAATAGTTTGGAAATCTGCACAACAATGGTACCCGTACTTCTGGATTCTTGATGGAGGCATTAATTGGCCGGATGGTCTTCGCGTCATTTTTCGCTGTCAACTTGATCGAGAAAGAAGAGGGCTTGCGCCCCTCCCCGACACCGCCGCTCGCAGCATGTAAGATCAGTGAGGTAAGCCCAATTCCGGTTATCTTGCCACGCCCAAAGGTACCGCAGCCCACGTGACGATTGTAGGATTGACCCTGGTTCTGCCGGAAACATAATGGTTGTGCGGGAGAGGGATCTGTTTTGAGTACGTATATCTTCCTGTTAGCAGTCACCCTGATTGTGTACCTGAGCCTGGTGACCGTAATATTGCGGGATGCGAGGACGACGGTGCGCCGCCGCTTTGCCTTTTACCTTATCTGCGGTGCCGCCTGGAGTCTAAGCACACTTCTTGCATTTACTGATGCATTTGGCCTTACGCGGGTGTGGACAGGACTGATTGTTATAAATGGCATGGCTACGGTGATAGCCTATTACAGCTTTGTGCGTGCCTTCGTCAATAGAAACAACAGGAGCCTGCCGGAAATACTGGGGTACGCGGTCTTGGTCCTCGTTCTGATTCCGCTTGTCGCAACAGGCCATGTTCCTCAGACAGTCTCGCTCAGCGGCGGCGGCCTTCATGTCACATATGGACCCTTCCTGTATTTAATCGCTGCAGTCGGTTACGTCTTCTTTATTCTATCCGTCATCGCGTTGGCAGGAAGGTACCGCTCGGTACAGGAATCCCAGGACAGGAACAAGACTGCGTACTTGCTTGCCGGCCTCGGCGTACTTGCGGGCTTTGCCCTCAGGTCAGGCATCCCCCCCGTTCCGGCCTTTCCTTATGAGCAAATCGGCCATCTGGGCAACGCGCTTGTTATAAGCTACGCCATCACCAGGCACCGGCTTCTCGATGTCAGGCTGGTCCTCAGGAAAGGCCTGGCGTACTCAGGTGTCAGCATCCTCATTACATCGATCTTCCTGCTGATGCTGGTTGTTGTGCAGCAGTTCGTACGCAGCTGGACCAGCTCGGCAAGCCTGGCCGCCATGTTTGGAATGGCCGTCATTCTCGCCTGGGCTTTCAATCCCATGAGGGGCATGGTCCAGAAGCTGGTGGACCGGGCCTTCTACGGCGAGGCCTACGACTACCGCCAGCTTGTCCTCACCTTTTCCAAACGCATGGGCTCGGTTATCGAGCTGCGGGAGCTCGCCGAGGCGATGCTCCAGCCCATCGTCAGGTCGGTAAGAGCCACTCAGGTAAGCCTTCTAATGCCGGCGAACAATGACTTCATATCCCACTTCGCGGAACGCCTGGTCGAGGCTGAACCTCTCATACCCATCAAGCTCAGCAAAGACAGCCCCATCGTAAAGTGGCTCGACGCGCACCACAGGCCGCTGTCCAGGGAAATCATCGATATCGCGCCTGAGTTCAAGGGCCTGTGCGAAGCGGAAAGAAACAGTTTCGAGGCTGTCCAGCTCGACCTCCTTCTGCCAATGGTCGCCAAGGAACGGGTTGTGGCGGTCCTCGCCCTGAGCAAGAAGGAGTCCGGCGGCATATACTCCGCGGACGACGTGGACCTGCTTACCACGCTCACCAATGAGGCCGCTGTAGCGCTCGAAAACGCCCAGCTCTATGCACAGGCCAGGGACCGCGCGCACCTGGACGAGCTTACCGGGCTCTTCAACCACAGGTATTTCCACGAGCGGCTCGACGAGGAGATATCGAGATCTTCGAGATTCGGCGACATATTCTCCCTGCTTTTTCTCGACCTCGACCTGTTCAAGATCTACAACGATGTCTACGGCCACCTTGCCGGTGACGACATACTCAAGCAGATAGGGCATTTCATCAAGTCTTCAATAAGGAGTATAGATATCGCCTACCGCTACGGCGGCGACGAGTTCACCATAATACTGCCGCAGGCTTCGCTGGATGACGCCCTGACAGTGGCGGAAAGGATCCGCAAGAAGATAGAAAGCGAGATGGACGCGAGGGGGGTCTCTATTACATGCAGCATCGGGATTGCCTCCTGGCCGACCGACGGCGTCCTTCGGGAGGAGCTGTTCCAGGCCGCGGACGCCGCGCTCTATCACAGCAAGCAGACCGGCAGGAACCGCATAACGCTTGCTCCCGACGTCACTCCCAGCAGGGTCCTAAATGTCGGATTGAAGCATACCGGCGAGCCGGGAGTGCTCAGCACCATCTACGCGCTCGCCGCCACGGTCGACGCCAAGGACCATTACACCTACGGCCACTCCAAGAAAGTCAGCACCTACGCCACCGACATCGCCGAAGCCTTCGGATACTCAGACGACAGGCTCGCAATCATGCGCGCGGCTGCTCTGCTGCACGACATCGGCAAGATTGGCGTCTCGGACGGCATACTGGTCAAGTCCGGCAAGCTCGACAGCGACGACTGGGAGGCCATCCGCGCCCATCCGAAACTCGGCGTGGCGATCCTCAAGCACGTGGAAGGACTCAGCGGCTGCCTGGCCGCCATACAGTACCACCACGAGCGGTATGACGGGTCCGGCTATCCCGCCGGCTTGAAGGGCGAGAACATCCCGCTTGACGCCAGGATACTGGCGGTCGCCGATTCCTTCGACGCCATGACCTCTCTCCGGCCTTACCGTCCGGGTAAGATGACTGAGGAAGAGGCGCTTCTAGAGCTCATCCGCTGCCGGGGAACACAGTTCGATCCGCGCGTGGTCGATATATTCGTCGCCATCATGAGGGGCGAACACGTGGCAAAGACTGAGAAGGTCCGGCCCGCTGCGCAGACCGGGAAGTAGCTTAAATTGCGCAGGCAGGAACGGCGAGATAGGAAAGCTGCTCCCCTGCTGCCTCTTTCACCTGCCTCAAGCCAGCAACGGTGTCTCCGCGGGGGAAATCGATGCAGGAGAAAGATGCGGCCCGAAAACGCGAGATAATGGGCGCGAAATACGCGCCTGGCGCGACTCATTTTGGCCCTGGACGTCTTTCTCATATGAAATCGGTAGATCTGCTTATTGACAGAAGAACCGCGCAGGTTTATCCTCGATTAGATAGTACTTAAGTATTACGTATGAAACGCCTTCCCGGCGTCGGCGTTCTTGCAATCTTGCAGGAGAAGTGTAGATGGCAAGCAGGGACTCCGCTCTGGAGAACAAGGAACTTGGAATAGCTCTGGTCAAGGGCGCGTTCATCAGCGAGGACGAGCTCAAAGTGGCCGAGGAGATCGCCGCTCGCACCAGCAGGCGCCTGCCCGATGTTCTCCTCGAGCAGGGCCTCATCGACGGCGAGGTCCTTGCCTCCATCCTCAGCCTCAAGTACGGCGTCCCCGTGGTCAACCTGAGCCGCTTCGACGTGCAGCCCGAAGCGGTAGCGCTTGTAACCGAGCAGATCGCCCGCAAGCACCATATCCTTCCTCTTTCGATCCAGGGCGATACCCTGACCATCGCCATGAACGATCCCCAGGACTTTCGCACGGTGAACGCGGTAGCCTCGGCCACGCGCAAGCGGATAGAAACCGTGATACCGGTCGGCATGGGCCTGGATGAGGCCATCGACAATAATTACAGCCTCCGGGGCCAGATCGAGAAGCAGGTCAGTCAGATAGTCGGCCTCGTCGATGTCGAGACAGCCGAAGGTCCGGACCTTTCCACGCTCGACCCCTCCAAACAGGCACCCATAGTACAGGCGGTCGACATGATACTGGCGCAGGCCGTTCGCGACCGCGCCTCGGATATTCACATAGAGCCCCAGGAGGACGTACTGCTCGTGCGGAACCGCATCGACGGCGTCCTCCATGACGCGGTCAAGCTTCCGCTGGGAGTGCACAGCGCGATCATGACCAGGATCAAGGTCATGTCCAATCTCAATATCGCGGAACGCCGCCGGCCGCAGGACGGCCAGTTCGGCACCACCATCGGCAACCGGAAGATAGACTTCCGCGTGGCCTGCATCGAGGGAGGCCACGGCGAGATGGCCGTGCTCAGGGTGCTGGACAAGTCCATGCTCCTGATCAAGCTCACCGACCTGGGAATGAGCCCTGCCGTCCTCCAGCCCTTCGAGAGGCAGCTCAACGCCCCCTTCGGAATGATCCTTGTCAACGGGCCGACCGGTTCAGGAAAGACTACCACTCTTTACGCGGCGCTGCAGCAGCTCGACTCCAAGCAGCGCAACATAATGACTGTTGAGGACCCTATTGAATACAGTTTCCGAGGCATAAACCAGATACAGGTCAACCGCCAGGCCGGCATCACCTTCCCGGTCGGCCTGCGTGCTATCATGCGCCTCGACCCCGATGTCATACTGGTGGGCGAGATCAGGGATAAGGAGACAGCCACCACCGCCGTGCAGGCCGCCGTAACCGGCCACCTGGTGCTGAGCTCCATCCACGCCAATGATGCTGTGAGCGCGCTTCTGCGCCTGATCGACATGGGAGTGGAGCCGTTCCTGGTCACTTCCGCCATAATCGGCAGCCTGTCCCAGCGCCTCGTGAGGAGGACCTGCCCGTACTGCCGCCAGATGGCCGAGGTTTCGCCCTCAGAAGCCGCCGCCTATGAGGCGGAGATGGGCGAGAGCAAGGCCAAGTTCTCGGTGGGGCGCGGCTGTAATTTCTGTTCCCGCAGCGGTTTCCTGGGCCGGGTGGGCGTTTACGAGCTCCTCACCGCCAGCGACGAGCTGCGGAAGATGATCATGAGGGGTGCATCC
>JACUUS010000149.1 GCA_014859215.1 Dehalococcoidia bacterium
AGGAGGCTGTAGCGGCGTCCCGGCGGGACGCCTTCGGGTTCTCTTGATACCGGCGTGAGATTCTTCGCCCCGACACGGCTGGACGAAGACTGATATGCAACTGGTGTCACAGTGTTAATGATGGGGAGATTGCCGCGTCGCCTGCGGCTCCTCGCAATGACGGACGGTTGGGCGGATTCAATCGCGGCCTCCTCGCAATGACGGGTGTCTAGTCTATTGTCAACAATCTACATTTAATCCCAGTTATTCCTTACCTTTTTTCTTGAGCGTGATGCGAAGCTAAACCAGGCTCTCCTGACCGTACCCCGGCGCATTGACCTTTAGTACTAAAGGTGCTAAAATACGCCACACCCCAAATCACTTAAGAAAAGGATGGAAAAACATGGCAGGTATAACTTCATATGGAGCGTACATCCCCCTGTACCGCCTGAACCGCATGACGATCTATACCGCGCTCGGGTGGCTCAATCCTGCTTCCCTTCTCCCCGGGGAAAGGTCGGTGGCCAACTACGACGAGGACAGCATAACAATGGCCGTATCCGCCGCCATGGACTGCCTGAAGGGCATGGACCGCAGCAAGGTCGGCGGGCTGTTCTTCGCAACCACCACCAGCCCCTACAAGGAAAGGGATAACGCAGCGATAATCGCAACCGCCCTGGACCTTCCCGACAACGTCCGGTCGGGTGATTTCACTACCTCCATCAAGGCCGGCACAACCGCTCTCATCTCGGCCTTCGACGCCGTCAAGTCCGGCACCGCCTCAAGCGTCATGGTCACCAGCGCCGACAGCCGGCTCGGCAGGCCCGGAGGGTTCTGGGAGGAGATCTACGGCGACGGCGCCGCGGCGCTGCTCCTGGGTAACGAGGGCGTGATCGCCGAGTTCAAGGGCAGCTACTCCCTGTCGTATGACTTCGTAGACAGCTGGAGGACCGCCGATGACGCCTTCAACCGGACCTGGGAAGACCGCTGGGTGCGGGACGAAGGCTACGGCAAGTTCATCTCCGAGGCCGTCACCGGGCTGATGAAGAAGTACAACCTGTCGCCCGGCGACTTCGCCAAGGTCGTATATCCGTGTACCTACATCCGCGCCCATGCCGACGTGGGGAAGAAGCTCGGATTCCAGCCGGCCCAGATTCAGGACCATATGTTCACGCAGATCGGCAACACCGGTACCCCCTACACCCTGATGATACTTGTCGCAGCGCTGGAAAACGCGAAACCCGGTGACAGGATACTCGTAGCGAGCTACGGCAACGGCAGCGACGCCTTCTACCTGGAGGTCACCGGCGAGATCGAGAAGGTGAAGGGCAAGAGAGGCATCAAGGGTCACCTGGCCGCCAAAAAAGACCTGGGCAGCTACGAGAAGTACGTGACATTCCGCGATGTACTCCCCATAGACACCGGCGGGCGCGGAGATGAGATAGCTCCCACCCAGCTTTCCACCCTCTGGCGGAGCCGGAAGGACGTCCTGGGTCTGTGCGGATCGAAGTGCCAGGTCTGCGGCACCCCGCATTTCCCTTCCCAGCAAGTATGCGTCAAGCCCACCTGCGGGGCAACGCGGCAGATGGACCACTACCGGTTCTCCGACAGGCCCGGTCGCCTCTTCACCTATACCGGCGACGTGCTTGCATTCAGCCCCAGCCCGCCCGCCATCTACGGCCTGGTGGACTTCGAGGGCGGCGGTCGCTGGATGTTCGACCTCACCGACTGCGAGCTCGAGGCATTGCAGGTAGGAATGCCGGTCGAGATGAGCATGCGCAGGAAGTATTATGATGCGGCACGGGGCATCCACGGCTATTTCTGGAAAGCGACCCCCGGTCGAGCCTAGAGTCCGTGCAGTAAAGGGAGGATATGAAAATGGCAGGAATTAAGGACAAGGTCGCGATCATAGGCATGGGCTGCACCCAGTTCGGAGAGCTGTGGGACAAGGGCCCCGAAGATTTGATGCTGGACGCGTTCGAGGAAGCTCTCCAGGACGCGGGAATAGAGAAGAAGGATATCGGCGCCGCCTGGACGGGGACCTGCTACGAGGAAACCTCGGTCGGCAAATCCGCCATCCCCCTGGCGGTGACCCTCAAGCTCCCCTTTATACCAGCCACGCGCGTGGAGAACTACTGCGCCACCGGCTCCGAGTCGCTGCGCGGGGCATGCTACGCGGTTGCTTCGGGCGCCTGCGACATAGCGCTGGCCATGGGCGTCGAGAAGCTCAAGGACCTGGGCTACGGGGGCCTGCCCCAGAACGAGACACAGTGGGGAACGCGGCTGCGGCTCGTATTCCCCAACCTCACGCCGCCGGGCGCGTTCGCCATGATGGGGACCAGGTACTTCGCGCAGTACGGGCTCAGTCCCCAGGAAGGGAAGCGCGCGCTCGCCAGGATAACGGTCAAGAGCCACGCGAACGGCTCGATGAACCCGAAGGCGCACCTCCGCCGCACGGTCACTATAGACGAGGTGGTCAACGCGCCCATTGTGGCCTGGCCGCTCGGGCTTTTCGACTGCTGCGGGGTCAGCGACGGAGCAGCCGCCGCCATCGTCTGCCGCGCCGATATGGCGAAGGACTTCAGGCCGGACCCGGTTTATGTCAAATCACTCCAGATCGCGGCAAGCTCGGGCGAGGAGATGCTTTACCAGGAGTGGGACTGCGCCCACGTGGAGGGCACCGTCAGGGCCGCTAAGAGGGCTTACGAGGAGGCCGGGATAAAGGACCCGCGCACAGAGATCAGCATGATGGAGGTGCACGACTGCTTCTCCATTACCGAGCTTACCATCTACGAGGACCTGGGTATCTCGCCCAGGGGCCGGGCCAAAGAGGACATCGAGGCCGGTTTCTTCGACCTTAACGGCCAGATCCCGTGCCAGCCGGATGGCGGGCTGAAGTGCTTCGGGCACCCCATCGGCGCCTCCGGCCTGCGCATGATGTACGAGATGTACAAGCAGCTTCAGGGCAAGGCCGGCCCCAGGCAGATCAAGGACCCGAAATACGGTCTGACGCACAACATGGGAGGCATACCCCCCGTGAACGTGGTCAGCGTCAATATCGTCGGCCGATAAGCCTCCCGGCGCGTTCACACAGATCGTCCGGCCTCTTATGGCCAGGAGGGATACATGGACTTCGACCTTACCGAAGAACAGACCATGCTCAAGTCAACCGTGCGCGGCTTCCTTGAGAAGGAAATAGTCCCCGTAGTAGCCGAGTACGAGGCGAAGGGCGCTCTCACCAAGAAGGACACGGTCGCCTTCCTCCAGCAGTTAAAGCCATTCGGCTACCTGGCGGGTTTTCTGCCCAACGACCGGGGTGGCGAGCTTCTTGACCACAAGACTAACGGAATCCTGGTCGAGGAGCTTTCGAGGGCGTGGGCCGGGCTTGCCGGGACCATATTCATCGCCGCCGGGTTCTGGTGGCTCGTGGACAAAGCGTGCACGCCGGAACACAAGGACAGGCTGATGCCCTTCGCGGCTGGAGGTGAGTACATAGGCTGCCTGGCCTTCACCGAGTCCAACGTCGGTTCGGACGTGGCGGCGGTAGAGACCACGGCGACCCTGAATGGCAGCCACTACCTCCTCAACGGCACGAAGACGTGGATATCGAACGGCAGCATAGCCGACGCGGCCTTCGTGCTGGCCACAACCGACAAATCGCTGGGAGCGCTCGGGATGTGCATGTTCCTGGTGGAGAACAAGAACTCGCCCTTTACCTCGAGGGAACTGCACAAGCTCGGCCTGCGCGCATTTCCCACCGCCGAGCTCGCCTTCAACGACTGTCCCGTTCCCAAAGAGAACCTGCTCGACCCCGGTTCCGGGTACCAGCGGACGATGAGCTTCTTCGACGTATCGCGGGCGATGGTAGCGGCTATGTCGACCGGTATCGCGCAGGCCTCCATAGACGCCTCGATCAAGTACTGCCGGGACAGGATGCAGTTCGGCCGGCCCATCGGCAGCTTCCAGATGGTGCAGGAGATGCTGGTGGACATGATCGCCGAGACTGAGGCGGGCCGCATGCTTGCCTTCCGCGCGCTGCACATGCTGGACAGGGGCGAGAAATGCCGCTGGCAGGCGTCGCTGGCCAAGGCCTTCGCGACCGAGGCGGCCATCAGGACCACTTCCAAGGGAATCCAGATTCACGGCGCCATGGGTCTCTCGGAGGAGTACCCGGTGGAGAGGTATTTCCGCGACGCGCGGACGCTGACCATCCCCGACGGCACGACCCAGATGCAGAAGCTTATCGTGGGCCGGGACGTGCTGGGTATAAGGGCGATATTGTAAGAAGGCAGGTGCGCCGGCCCCGGCGGGGCCGGCGCACTTCCATGTTATGGAGAGACGCATGCGCGCGCCGCTGGACGGGATAAAGGTGCTGGACATGGCCTGGGTGGGGCCGGGGCCGTTCTGCGCCACTCTCCTGGGAGACCTCGGCGCGGAAATCATCAAGATCCACGAGCCCCAGCCCGAACGCCGCGGCAGCCTGATCATGTACGCCTTCCCCAACACGCCCGCATTTCCGGGGCTGCGCAACTGCAAATCAATGGGCCTGGACCTCAAGTCCGCCGGAGGGCGCAAGATATTCCACGAGCTGGCGAAGACCGCCGACGTGTTAATCGAAAGCTTCCGGCCCGGCGTGATGAAGCGCCTGGGCATAGACTACGGCACGCTCAGCCAGTTGAATCCGGGGCTGGTATACGCCTCGCTGACCGGCTATGGCCAGGACGGGCCTTACAGGGACCTGCCCGGCCACGATATCAACTACATATCCGTGGGAGGCCTCCTCGGCATGACCGGGGTCGCCGGCGGCCCGCCCGTGATACCGGGCCTGCTGGTGGCGGACATGGCGGCGGGGGGCATAGGCACGGCCCTGGGCGTCGTTGCCGCCCTGAGGGCGCGGGACATCACCGGCAGGGGCCAGTTGGTGGACATGTCGATCACCGACGGGGTCGCCGAGCTCATGTCCATGTGGATCAATCCTCTGCTCACCTACGGCATAGAATACAGGCGCGGCGAGACCATGTTCACCGGGCTCTACCCGTGGTACAACGTCTACGAGACCGGGGACGGGAAGCACATCAGCGTGGGCGCGCTGGAGCCCTACTTCTACGCCGCCCTGTGCAAGGCGCTTGGCCGCGAGGACTTTGTCCCTCACCAGTTCGCCGAGGGAGAAAAACGCGAGGAGATATTCCGCCATTTTCGAGAGATGTTTCTCCAGAAGCCAAGGGACGAATGGGTGGAGGAGCTCAAGGCGCAGTGCTGCGTCGCGCCGGTCTACACCATTGAAGAGCTTGTCAAAGACCCTCAACTGCTCGCGCGGGGCATGATAAAAGACCTGCCGCATCCCAGGCTCGGCTCCGTGAAGCAGGTGGGGTCCATGCTCAAGCTGTCGGAGACGCCGTTCCGGGTTAGGAACTGGTGCACGCGCTTCGGCGAGCACACCGACGAGGTCCTGTCCGGCCTCGGCTACGACGCCGCCGCGATCGAGTCCCTGCGCCGAAATGAGACAGTCAGTTAGTCAGGGGAAAGACTCAGATTCAGACTCAGCTTGAGATTAAGAATTGAGAATTCAGATTGAGATTGAGACGTCATTGCGAGCCCCTCCAAGTAGAGTGATCCCCTACTCTATGACACAAATGA
>JACUUS010000150.1 GCA_014859215.1 Dehalococcoidia bacterium
TTACGACTATGACAGAGCGTACATGGCCTGGAAGAAGACCCTGACAGATTTCCAGTGGGATGAGTACGTCGCGCCGTTCACCTACTCCGCCCTGGTGTTTGACCATCTCGACTACAGGCAGTTGAGATGGCCCGGTCGCGGCGTAAATGCGACTTCACCGTACCAGTTCATCGAACCTGGTCAACGCTTCGACGGAAAGGCAGTCTACGAACCGATGCAGGCCGAGGACTATGATTGGTTCCTGGACGACCCGTCGGACTACATGATCAGAGTACACTTCCCCAAGCTGGCAGGTGTGCTCGCCCCTCTGGGCAAACTCCCGCCCGTACACGGGGTCATCTCCTGGTACCAGGGCATGTTCGAGATGCTCTCGGCGATGGGCGACCCTGAGGTGCTCGCCGCCTTCGAAGCCTTGTCGAGGGCCGCGGCGGAGGCGCGCAAATGGTTCAATTCGTTCCTCGGCTTTGTCGGGGAGATGAAGGACATGGGCTTTCCAACATTTGTCCTGGCGGTTAGCCACGCACCCTACGATTTCCTGGCCAACTTCCTGCGGGGAACACGCGGGGCGATGGTCGATATGTACAGGAGCCCTGACAAGCTTCTCAAGGCCTGCGAGAAAATCACTCCCTGGATGGTCCAGGCGGGGGTAGACGGCGCTCGAGCTACCGGGCTCCCCGTCGCAGCCATATTCCTGCATAAGGGTTTCGAAGGCATGATGTCCCATGAGCAGTTCAGGACATTCTACTGGCCGACGCTCAAGAAGGTGCTTATGGGCCTGATCGACGAAGGTGTCACACCCTATGTATACACGGAAGGCAATTACACGGCCCGGCTTGAGACCATACGGGACGTTCCGAGAGGCAAGGTCGTATATCATATCGAGAAAGACCTCTTCAAGGCCAAGGAGGTGCTCGGAAACGTGGCCTGCCTGACCGGAGGTCCCCCGAATTCACTCCTCATAAGCGGAAGTACGGATGACGTCAAAGATTATTGCAGGAAGCTGGTAGACATCGTCGGCAAGGACGGAGGATTCATCCTGGATGCAGAGGTGCCGTTGATCGATGAGAACCCGCAGAACGTAAAAGTGATGACTGATTTCGTGATGGAATACGGTGTGTACAGGTAAAGCCTTATAATATATATTGGCCGTGTCGGGAAAAACCTGGAAACAATAATGACTTACGTAGTGTATTTTGAACCAGTGGGCCGAGGCGGTCAGTGCAGTGGCGAAAGGTCTATCCTGGACTGTGCCCGTGAGCTGGGCGTAGGCATTGTGAGCCTGTGTGGGGGACAAGGCACCTGCCATTCCTGCAAAGTTCGCGTCGTGACCGGGAATGTCTCCCCTCCTACAACTGCCGAATACGAAGCCTTTGCAGGGGAAGAGCTGGCCGATGGCTGGCGGCTTGCTTGCCAGGCCCGTCCGGAAAGCGATTGCCTGGTCACCCTGCCTCCTGCGTCCATGACCACCGTGCAGCGGATGCAGGTTGAAGGACTGGAAGTGCCTGTGCAGCCGGAGCCTTCCGTCCGCGGCTACCGGCTGCGAATCCCCACCCCCGAGCTTACCGCCGCAAGAGCCGATGCCGACAGCCTGATTGAGACCCTGAACCGGGTGTACATGATCGATTGCCGCAGCATAGACTACGCAGTCTTGAGGTCCCTCTCCGCCAAGATCAGAGCATTCGAGTGGGAAAGCAACATTTCCGTACGCGGGAACGAAGTCGTATCGGTCCGGACCAGCGCGAGCCCTGAACTGGGCCTCGCGGTCGATCTGGGAACAACCAAGATCGCTGCTTACCTCGTCGATTTGAGCGACGGTGCCACGGTAGCTTCCCGCGCAGTAATGAACCCCCAGATTCAGTACGGCGAGGACATCATATCCCGCATAACGGCTGTCATGAGGTTCCCGGAGAGAGGGGAACAGATGCAGAGCCTTGTGGTCGAGGCCATCAACGAGCTTGCCAGGGAACTGGCCCTCGAATCCGGGGCGACACACGAGGATATCGTTGAGGCAGTGATAGCGGGCAATACCGCCATGCACCATCTATTTCTGAGCCTTCCCGTAAGCCAGCTTGCGCTTTCTCCGTTCGTGCCCGCGGCCAGCCTGTCAATGGACATCAAGGCCCGCGATATCGGCCTGCAAATCGCGCCCGGAGCGTACCTTCACATGCTGCCCAACATCGCCGGATTCGTCGGGTCGGACCACATCGCGATGCTTCTCGCGACTGATGCCTGGCAGGCAAAGGGGCCAGTGCTGGCGCTGGACATCGGCACGAATACCGAGGTTTCCCTTGTGGTTGATGGTCGCATAAGCTCCGTCTCATGCGCATCCGGCCCGGCTTTCGAAGGCTTCCATATCAAACAGGGAATGCGAGCAGCCAGCGGGGCTATTGAACGTGTGAGGATGGCCGATGACAGCATTCAGCTGCAGACGATAGACGATGCCTACCCGGTCGGAATCTGCGGCTCAGGTATACTGGACGCTATGGCGGAACTTCACCGGACGCATATCATCGACGATGGAGGAAGAATGACCGAAGGACATCCCCGGGTGCGCTCCCACGACGATATCAGGGAATTTATCCTCGTCGAGCAACAGGAGAGGCATGCGGGGGTTGTCATCACGCAGCATGATGTGAGGGAGGTGCAGAAGGCCAAGGCCGCCATCCGCAGCGGCATCGAGGTCCTCCTCGAACACGAAGGCAAGACTGTCGACGACCTCGAAGAGATCATTATCGCTGGGGCATTCGGTACTTACATCGACGTGTCGAGCGCGATAGATATCGGCATGCTGCCCCCGGCACCCGAGGGCCGGTTCCGCCAGGTTGGAAACGCCGCCGGCATGGGAGCGAAAATGGCGCTGATATCACTTGTGAAAAGGGCTGAGGCACAAGACCTCCCTTCCAGGGTGAAATACATCGAGCTTGCCGGGGTCCCCGGCTTCAACGAGACGTACGTCCAATCAACGTACCTGGGCAGATACAGGATGAAACAGGGGAAGAGGCAGGAGATTGGCTGAGACAAGAGTATCGAGCGCTTCACGCGAGGCGATCATCGGGCGTGACCGGCCGACGCTGCTCATCGGGGAGCGCATCAATCCCGCCGGGAAGAAAACACTGGCGGAGGCCTTGAAGGCGGGCAACCTGGCCCCGGTCCGCCAAGCCGCGCTCTCGCAGGTCAGCGCGGGCGCGGACATCCTCGATGTGAATGTCGGCACTTTCGGCGTCGATGAGGTGGCGCTGCTCCCGCGGGCGGTAGGGGAAATACTCAAGGCGGTCGAGATACCGCTGTGCCTCGACAGTAACCGGCCCCAGGCCCTGGAGGCGGCCCTGGCAGTGACACCGGGCAAGCCCATAATCAACTCCGTTACCGGAGAGGAAAGATCTCTCGCGACCGTGCTGCCGCTGGTCAGGGAATACGGGACGGCGGTCATCGGCCTTGTGCAAGATGACAACGGCATCCCGGATAGCCCCGAAGAGCGCGTGGCAATAGCCCGCAAGATTGTCGACCGCGCCGTGGAAATGGGAATACCGCGCGAGGACGTCATAATCGACTGCCTGGCGTCGTCTCTGGGCGCGAATACAAGTTCCGGTGCGATCACCCTTCGGACAATCCAGGGGGTGAGGTCCGAACTGGGCCTCAACATCACGCTGGGGGCAAGCAATATCTCTTTCGGCCTACCCGATCGTGAGTTGCTCAACAGCGCGTTCGCCACGGCCGCAATTGTGACCGGGGCCACGTGCCTGATCGCAAATGTGTCCTGTGTCCGCCCGTTTGTCCTGGCTGCCGACCTCATACTGGGCCGCGACAGGCGCGCCAGGCGGTACATCGAGGCCTACCGGGCGCGCCGCCAGCCTCAAGCAGTGTAACTCGTGTGCTTCTCCCAATTCATACCAGGCGGTGAATGATGAGGATTCACGAAGCAATCGCCCGAGATGGTGAGAGCCTGTCCTTCGAGTTCTTTCCCCCCGGCACTCCTGAAGCTGAAGGTGAACTGTTCAAGACGATCGACGAGTTGAAGATCTGGGCCCCAACATACGTCTCCGTGACTTATGGGGCCGGCGGCAGCACCCTCACCAACACTATGCATATAGTAAGCCGTGTCAAGGAGGAAACGGCCATCACGCCCATGCCGCACCTTACGTGTATAGCGCAGACGAGACAGGAAGTAAGGCAAATACTTGACACATACCTGTCGATGGGTGTTATGAACGTTCTGGCTCTCAGAGGGGACCCGCCGAAAAAGACCATAATCCCGCCGGAGAGCGAAAGATACTGCTATGCCGTCGATCTGGTGAAACTGGCCCGTTCCATCGACAATGCTTTCTCGGTCAGCGTAGCCGTCTACCCGGAAGGCCATATGGAGGCCTCGAGCTTCGAGCAGGACCTCGAATATACCCGGCAGAAGATCGAGGCGGGGGCACACTTCGCGATTACCCAGATGTTCTTCGACAACCGTTACTACTACGATTTCATGGATAAGGCAGCGGCAGCGGGCATCAAGATACCCATAATACCGGGCATTATGCCGGTCACCGATATCGCGAGACTGGCAAGGTTCAGCCGGATGTGCGGCGCCACCCTGCCTGGAGGCCTTGTCCACAGAATTGAAGACGCCGCCTCAGCCGAGCACGCCCGCCAGATCGGGCTCGAATTCACCATCACGCAATGCGAAGACCTGCTGGCAAACGGCATTCGCTATTTCCATTTCTATACCCTTAACCAGTCCGGGCCGGTCACGGCGGTCCTGAGGGCGCTGCGGGCATTCCAGGAGGGCCTCCCGGCCGGACAGGGACTGGCCCGCCTCGCCAGGGAAAGCCCGAACCCGACCGCTAGCTAGAAAGTGCCTGATGGCTGATCACACTTTTCAAGCAGTTGTGCATGCAACGGTGACAAATGAGGAGGTGGGCGCGATTCACCCAAGAGGGTCTGCCATGAACCACGGCCGTCGCACGGCGAGCGGACGGGTCGGCAGAAGTCAACCGAGGACTCGAACGTATTTCGGCGGTTGAACACCTCGCCGGGCTGATGCGCTGGCTGAAGGGTTGCGTCCGGCTCGAGGGAGCAAAAGGAGCAAAGACATTGTCTGTCTCACCAAGCGCACCTGGAATTGCACTTTCAGGGGACGCTCGGTAGCCAATCCTGAGTGGAACAACACGGCTGCCGCTACAGATAGGCTTGTTCAGATATAGTCAATATAGACTCGAGGAATCCGCTTCTTACTCCACGTAATCCTTCAACTTCTTTGACCTGCTGGGGTGACGCAGCTTGCGTATAGCTTTAGCTTCGATCTGGCGTATCCGTTCTCGGGTGACCCCGAATTCCTTGCCGACCTGTTCAAGGGTACGGCTGCGGTTGTCCTCAAGGCCAAATCGCAACTGAAGAACACGCCGTTCTCTCGGGGTAAGAGTGGAGAGCACTTCCTCCACCTGATCCTTTAGCATACTCAGGGATGCCGCCTCTACCGGAGACATCATCGACTGGTCTTCTATGAAGTCGCCGAGATGGCTGTCCTCCTCCCCGATGGGCAACTCGAGTGAGACCGGTTCCTGCGAGAGCTTCATAATCTCCCTGACCTTCTCAGGTGATATACCCATGTCGCCCCCGATCTCT
>JACUUS010000006.1 GCA_014859215.1 Dehalococcoidia bacterium
GATCCGCATCTTTGATATCGACTTTAAGCAGTTCCAGATAGCCGATAATCGCCGCATACAGATCATCGATTGAAATTTGCGAAGAGCCCCGGCCGAGAGCGCAGTTTCGCGCGGCCGCAGCCGCATCCCTGACCTGCGCCGGTGTGAAACGAAAGCGGTCCGCGATCTCCTGCAGCCCTGAAGCGGGAATTCCCGGTCCTTGCCCGTCAAGGCACGACTCCCACAACTTCTTCCTCATGTCAGAAGAAGGCCGGTCGAGCTCGATTGAGAAGAATGATCTGCCCCCGAATACATCGCCGGGCTGCCATGCAGCCTCGCCCGCTGCAAAAATCGGGCCGTCGAAAGCGCCTATCTCTTCAACGAAGGCGGCGGCGCAAAGCCTGAGATTGTCCTGTGAAAATATTGGATCAATGGAGTCCCAGCAAAGGGTTGCATCCTGCAACCTCGCTTCACGGAACGCCAGTCTGATTCCGATTTCGGGCTGGATATCAGCGGAAAGAAGCGCGCCGAACTCTACGGTGAGCAAAGGGAGTGCCCATTCACGGCATAAGGCTCCGGCCGCGGTCTTCCTGCCGCTACCGGCAGGTCCTCTGAAGTAGACGAGAAACGTGTTCTTGCTGATCCTGTGCATCTCCGCGAGCCGGTCCAGTTGGGACCTGACTTCGTCCGTGACCATCATTTTCGCAGGTTCCCAAGGGCAGCGGATCAATCGAGCACAAGCCGATAGGCGTCCATCAACCCGGTCCGATTCGAGCAGGAAACCTGCTACCCGGTCATCGATTTGCAAAGTCCTGGCAAGCAAGGACCTGGAGGCTGAATCCTCCTCAATCCTGACGAGTGAATTGGCTGTCAGGGGAGCCCCGGGCATGAAAGCATCCCGGGCTGCCAGGCGTGCATCAAGGCTCTCCAGCAGGCACTGCAGTACAAGGTCAACGCTCGGCCTTTTCCGTGTAATATCGTCATGAAGGTACGCGAAGAGTTTCTCATATTTGATGTCAACTTCGGGCAGCAGGCAAATGAGGAGCGTGTCGACCTCAAAGGGGTTGAGGCTGAACTTGTCTGCGAGTTCAGACAGTCTGAGTCTCACTCCATTCGCGGCACTTCCCCTTTTCCTGCGGGCCACTTCTTTCTCCAGACGGCCCTGAGCCAGGACCAGGGAAGGATCGTCCTCGGGCGCAGCCGTATCTCGTGTCGCCACGCCGTCCGCCATCAGTGAATCGAGATCATCCTCAGAAATATACAGGCCGCGAAACTCGTCCTCGCCGCGCTGCCCGTTTTTCTGCCTGATCCGATGGACCCGGAGACGAAGACGTAGATCAACCCTTTCCAGTTCCGCCATCAGGTGCTGCAGGCTGCTCTTGAATTCTCCCATCTGGTTCACGCGACTTGGGGTTCAGCCCTCCTTTTCATATCAGAGGCCCACACCCCCACAGAGATCACTGGTCCTCCCCTCCCGCCCCGTCTCCACCGGTTCTGAAGAAGACTTCAAATGACCTTTCATAAAATCGAGCATTCGGTCGATCGTAAGAAAGTGCATCCCTTCCCGGGTACTTACGTGCTGAATGTATCCGCGCACCAGGCCCTGATCATCCCCGACCCATATCTTGACAACAAATGAACTGTAGTAACCCGCGCCGGTGCTATCCGCACCCGCCGGGAAGAGCCGGATATTGTCAGGCCCGGAATCATAGGTCATGCTGCACCGAGGTTAGAGCAAGGTGGTGAAAATGCAGATAAACGGCGGTGAATTCCGGGTGAATCACGGCCCGTGCACAGGCGAACTTCAGTTACATGGGCGCGGTTTTATGTGAGTTCCTTGAGGTGCGCGGACAAAGACCCTCTGCAGTACTACGTTCGGTGTTGCGGTTTTCAACCGGGGTTATTCACTTCTTGCGGGCAACATAGATGTCGGCTTCCAACATAACCCGTCTCTATAGAAATGATGAGTAAAAAGATGTTGCCCTCCAGACGGCTCACCGGCGAATTGCGAGATTATCAACTCCGGGTCCTGCCACATGTCATTCGCCTTTCTTGACCTGAAGACAGCGGGTGAGCCATTATAGAACCTGGTGAACCATAGTTCGTTGCCGTCCTGAGTGAGAAACGGCCAACCCTCAACATCCGGGCTTTTGACTGATTCGACACTCTCCGGTGGAAGCCAGCCGCCGTTGGTCTGGGTGCAGCTCCGGTCAATTCATTCGTGTCTCTACCGGCAAAGCAGGCGGACAGCCTGAATCAGGTATGGTTAATCTTTCGGCCAGCCGACAGGTGAACGAGGTCAAATATACTCGTCTTTGAGCAATTTGTCGTACAGCGCTGTCGTGGAACGGGCGGGACCTACATCGAGTTCAGCCCTGATGGTTTTTTCGCACAGGCGGTACCAGGAGATTGCCCGATTACGTTGACCCAACCTGCTATGGCAACACATCAGACGCCGGTACGCATCCTCACGGCAAGGATCATTGGCAAGTATTTTCTGGCAGTAAACAATGCAGTCCTCATGCTCAGCATCGCGCATGGAATGATCAGCCAGCCGTCCAAGTATGGCCAAGTACGTATCTTTCAAGGCCTCCCGCCTGAGCGACGTCCAGTCCTCGTAAAGGTCATCCTCCAGATAATCACCCCTGTACAGGGTCTCGGCTACTTCCAGCTCTCTGATCGATTCAGCGATCTTGTTCTGTTTCTCCAGCAGCCTTGCCGTATGCCAGTGGTACTCGAATTGCTCCATATCAGTCCAGAGATCAGCCTCGGAGTTTACAGTGTAATTGCTGTCTTGATAGATGATCCAGGTGAAACTCCCGCCGGTATCGTCAACTGAACTCAGGGTCTGCCTCAGGGAACGGACCGCGGCCTTAAGGTTGTTACTGGCCAGGGGCAGTTCACACCCCGGCCACAACGCTTCCATGAGGACATCCTTAGATACGGGACGGCCATGATGACCGATCAGGTACTTGAGAAGGGACTTCGCCTTGAGGCTGTGCCAGTGCTCTATTACGTTCCAGCCGACCCGCACATGGAACTTGCCCAGCGTGTATACCTCGAGGATAGGACGGTTCGATTCTCCGGTCTGTAATCGGAGGTTTTGGTCGGGGGAAGGTCGTTCCATTACCGGGGCAAGAGCGCTCTCGCAGACCAGACGCCCGTTCCTTTTCCCTTGGGCATGATCAATAGCCAGGCGCAACTGCCTGCCTACGGCGGCTTCCCTGTCGCGGAAGTAGGAGCTTACAGCATGAAGCTCCTTCGTGGCGCGGTGGTAGTCAGTCTGAATCCGTCGCAGGAGGCCGACCGCATTCCTGTAATCTTTAGCCCAGACCGGATCGAAATCGGGGTCTTTCATAATCGGTGCCCGGGTACCCCTTCTGGCGGCGATCCAAAAAGAAGCGAGGACAGCGATCTGACTGTCCCCGCGAATCGTTCAATACAGCTCCCGCGCCGGGCGATTTCTTACTTTAGCTACCTTTGCCGGCTAGGGCGTTTATACCATGTATACCCGGGCTTGTCAATCATCCGGGCCCACACTTTCGTTCCTGGATAGTGCGCTCGGTCGGCACGAAGCAATTTCCCCATCATTGCCACGCGCAACGTACGGCCCGGGTGGGGGAGGGCGCATCCGCAGGGGCATCCCGGTAGGATGCCCGCCATGTCCAATCCCCGGTTTAGCGAGGCGCTCCCGAGCGGAGCGTCAGACCCAAAGCATTCTCCCCGCCATTGCCACGCCGACGCTGGACTCACCCGGCGCTTTTCCGGTACGGACAAGATTGCCGCGTTGTGGGCCTCCGGCCCACTGCCTCGCAAAGACGATCAACAGCGTTGCGCCACAAGTGCGGCCAAAGCGATGTTGGAGGAATGCGACGGTGAATCAACCGAGGATCTTGAGACGGGCGCTGAGCAGGTCCTTCTCGCGCGACGATGGGCCAGCGTAGACAGTGCAGGAAACCGGCTCTGTTATCCAGCCTCCGGTCACTGTCTCGTAGTGGGCCGTGCTTCTTGCCGGAAGCTCGAAATCAACTCTCCTGGTTTCACCCGGATCGACTCGTACCCTGACAAACCCCTTCAGTTCTTTCTTCGGTCTATCGACCGTGGAACCCTCGTAGCCAACGTACAGCTGGGCTACCTCTTCGCCAGCCATATCTCCCGTATTCGTTATGTCCACGCTTGCCCGCGCTACTTCGTCAGGTCCGATTTCTTCGCGGTCAAGACGCAGATTTCCGTACGAAAAGCTCGTATAGCCGAGCCCGAAGCCGAAGGGGAAGGCGGGTTCGTAACCCTCACGGTCCATGAACCGGTAGCCGTGGAAGTACCCGTATTCTATAGTCCCGGCGCGCTTGTCGAAATACGGGAGGTGGTCTCCGGACCTGGGGAATGCGCAGGGCAATTTACCGGAGGGATTTGCCCCGCCGAACAGAATGTCCGCGAGGGCGTTGCCGCCTTCCATGCCCGGATACCAGGCCAGCAGGATGGCGGGAACCTTCTCGCGCCACGTTTCAGTTATGACGGCGCTTCCACACATGAGGACCACCACCGTTCTCGGGTTAGCGGCCACGGTTTCCAGGATGAGCTTCTCGTCATGCGGCTTGAGGGTTAACACATCCCTGTCGCCGCCCTTAACGAACAGGTACTCTCCCTCGTCCCTGTGTGTGTTTCCCGCGACGATGACCGCCGCATCTGCTTGCCTGGCTCTCTCCACAGCCCTCGTTATGCTTCTCCCGGCGCTGAATGTCACTTCGCAGTCCCCCGGCAGCGCCCGGCGGATTCCAGCCAGCGGTGTAATGACATAAGGAGGCCGGACCATGCTGCTTCCCCTGTCGCCGGTATTGGGTATGTCGGCGAGCCTGCCGATAACCGCCAGGCGTTTGACAGTCGAGGCATTGATGGGGAGCAATGGGCCGACACCGTCCCCTAACCGCTCGTTCTTGAGGAGCACCATGGACTTTCGGGCCGCCTCCCTGGACAGTTCCCTGTGCTCAGGGCCAGCTACATTCTGCTTCGAGTATCGTCCCCGCTCGCCCACCCGCGCAAACCTTATCTTCTGCCGCAGAATCCGCATGACAGCTTCGTCAATGATGTCCTGGGAAATCTCACCTTTGCGGAGCAGTTTTCTCAGTCTCCTGCCAAAATGAATGGTCAGCGGCATCTCAACATCCAGGCCAGCAACAGCAGCCCGGGGGCCGCGGATCCCGGCGAGGAAATCAGACATTACGAAACCCCTGAATCCCCATTCTCCCTTGAGGATATCGCGGAGCAGGTGGGAATTGTGCCCGCAGTACTGCCCGTTCAACCTGTTGTAGGCGGTCATAACCGCTGCCGCGCCTTCATCCACGCAGCGCTTGAAATGAGGCAAATACACCTCGCGGAGGGTTCGTTCATCCATTACGACGTTCACGCTGACGCGCTTGTTTTCCATGCTGTTGGCGGCGAAATGCTTGACACAGGCCATGATATGCCGCTGTACGCCCCGTACAAGAGCAGAGCCCATCTCTCCAAGATGGTAGGGGTCCTCTCCATAGGTCTCCTGCGCTCTGCCCCACGCGGGATGCCTGAGCACATTGACGCACACTCCGCCGAAGAAGTTCGCTCCCTGGGCTCTCGCCTCTATGCCGATCGCGTCCCCGACCCGCTCCTCCAGGCTGGTATCCCATGAGGCGCCGCGCGCCATGGCAACCGGAAAGCATGTCGAACGGTACATGGCCACTCCCCTCGGTCCATCTGTAAACCGGATTCCCGGAATGCACAACCGATGGTTTTCGCCCGCCGGAAAAGGGCGCTTGTTGTAGCCGATGAGCATTTCTATCAGGCCGGGAATTATCGGGGTATCGCCTGACATCTGGTGAAGTCTCTCCTCAAGGCTCATCCGCCCAAGGAGAGCCCTGGCTCTTTCTTCGATCCGCTTCTCCGCAAGGGGAGGGCTCTCACTGCGCTCTTCCCATTCTCCCTGTATCTTTTTCACTCCCGCACCTGCCTCAAGACGCTTTCAGAAAGTCAATTACTTCTTTATTGAACCGGCCTCTCTGTCCGATGAAGAACGAATGGGACCCGCCTTCAACCGTGATCAGCCTCGCATCAGGAATCAGCCTCGCCAGCACTTCAGACGAAGCCGGCTTGATGACTCTATCGCAAAACCCCGTGATCACCAGAGTCGGGCTCTTGATCAGGTGCAGCCTGTCCAGCGTATCATGATGGACGATGGCCCTGAATTGGGCCGCAACGCCCATGGTCGCCTTCCGCCGGGCATATAGCCTCAAAAGAGGTCCCGCCGCAATTCCTATGAGCCGGCCATTGAAACCAAGCGAGAATACCGTGCGCAACACACTGGCTATGGGCACTGCCTCCATTTCCTCAGATGAGCAGCCTTCCCTGAGGCCCAGACCCTGGAAATATTGAGCCGTATGCCCGCCTGTTTCATCCTCGCGTGCATACGTGCATCCGAGGACAAGTCTCTTTACACGTTCCGGGTAATTGATAGCGAGCTCCTGCGCAATGTAGCCGCCCATTGACACACCGAGCACATGAGCTTTCTCGATGCCCAGATGGTCCATCAAGCCAACAGCATCATCTGCCATCATTCTTATCGAGCACGGGACTTCCGGCCTGTGCGTCTTGCCCACGCCTCTGTTATTGAAAGTCACCAGCCTGAAATGCTTCCTCAAGGCACGTTTCTGAAAGACCCAGCCTGATCTTGCGCTCGCGAACCCCATGATCATGAGTAGAGGCTCCCCGCTGCCCTCGACAGAGTACTCCACGTTCAAGCCGTTGACTGACGCGTATGGCATTTGCCTCTCCCGGGTGCGATAGCCCTGATTGGGCTGGTCGGCGAATCTCGGTTCCGGACACCAGGTGACTAGCTACGGCATCCGGATACTAAGGGAAAAGCGGCGGGCAGTCAACAGTATCTTGCAGATACACCTCCCAGATGAACAGTGCAAGTCCGTTCGCGGTTCGCCGTGTGCGCACCACAGCAAACGGACCTGAGGGCATGCCTGGCAGGGGGGACTAACGCATAACACGTAGCCATGCCGTTGACAAAGCCAGCCTTCACGTGGTATTTGTTGAGCGAGCGTTCCATCAATGTCCCTTGCAACCTTGTGCCACCACTGGTTAAACTGGGTCCAGCATCCAGCGGTGAGAGTTACGCTCAGGCACCTTACCGGCTGACTGCAATTAAGTCAAGGAGACTTCTATGGCAGACTCTATCAGAAAAGGCGGCTCGTTCTTCCTGGAGGATGTGCCGCCAGAAGAGGTATTCACACCCGAAGACCTCGGCGGAGACCACGAAATGCTGGTCAGGACAACTGAACGCTTCGTCAAGATCGAGGTCATGCCCCACCTTGAGGAACTTGAGCACAAGGACTTCGTCCTCTGTCGCAGTCTGATGCGGCAGGCTGGTGAGCTGGGCCTGCTTGGAGCTGATATTGATGAGGAGTTCGGCGGGTCCGAAATGGGGATGGTAGCATCTCACCTGATTATAGAACACTCCGCCCAGGCCGCTTCCTTCGGCGTGACTTTGAACGTGCATACCGGCATAGGCTCCATGCCCCTGGTCTTTTTCGGCAACAGGGCCCAGAAGCAGAAGTACCTCCCTTCCCTGGCCAGCGGGCAGGCCATCGGCGCCTACGCACTTACCGAGCCGGGGGCGGGAACGGACGCCCTTTCACTGCAGTCCACGGCCAGACTATCTCCGGACGGCGAGTACTACATCCTGGACGGGACAAAGCAGTTCATAACTAACGGCGGTATCGCAGATATCATATTCACCTATGCCAAGGTCGACGGCGGCAAACTGACTGCCTTCATACTGGAAAGAGATTTCCCGGGGGTCTCCACAGGTCCGGAAGAGAAGAAAATGGGCATCCGGGGCACGTCAACATGCTGCATTTTCCTCGACGGGGCGAAAGTGCCAAAGGAAAACGTCCTTTTTCAGATTGGCCGCGGCCATATCGTAGCCTTCAACATCTTGAATCTGGGAAGGTTCAAGGTTGCCTCGGGCTGCCTGGGTATGGCCAAGCAGGCTATCGAGAGCAGCGTCGGCTACACGAAGGAACGAGTCCAGTTCGGGAAGCCTGTCTGCCAGTTCGGTTTGATGAAGCACAAGATTGCCGAGATGGCTGCAAGGACTTACATGGCCGAGAGCATGCTTTACCGCACGGCTGGACTCATAGACACGGTCCTGGGCGGGGTAGATCGAAATGCCGAAGACGCCGGCGAGCAGAGCGCGAAAAGCATCGCGGAATACGCTATTGAATGCTCGATCAACAAGGTCTATTGCTCCGAGATGCTTGCCTACGTGGCCGACGAGGCCGTCCAGATGTACGGCGGATACGGGTACATAGAAGACTATCCGGTGGAAAGGATCTATCGGGACTGCAAGATTTTCCGCATATACGAAGGCACCAATGAGATAAACAGGACAATTATGACAGGATGGATTATGCGGAAAGCGCAGAAGCAGGAACTGCCGCTGATGCCCCTGGCGGCGCAGGTCAGGGAGGAGCTCTCCGGTTTGAAGTCCCTGAACCAGCCTGCCGGCGGCCTACTGGAGGCCGAACGCGAAATCGTCAGCAGGGCAAAGAAGTTGCTCATCCTGCTTTGCGGGGCTGCAGCTGCGAGGTATGGTGCTGCTATCGAGGACGAGCAGGATATTCTGGGTCCGCTCAGCGATATAGTCATGGAAGTCTATGCGATGGACAGCGGACTTCTCAGGGCAGTGAAATCGATGCGCACTTCGGGGGAGCAGCGCTCCGAGACAAAAGTGGACATGGTCAGACTCTATGTCAACCAGGGCATTTTCAAAGTTCTCGGCCTTGCCCGGCAGGTGCTGGCGACCATGACGCCTGAGCAGGAACTGGAGACTGAATTGTCCGCCATGGACAAGCTCGCCGGGTCGAGGCCCGTAAACACTACTGAGCTGAAGCGGCGGATAGCGGACGAGATAATCGAGGTCGGAAAATACACTTGCTGAGAGATGGAATTATCTCTAACGATGGGAGCGACTGATGCATGTAAGTGATGTTATGTCCACCAATGTTGTCACCATACCCGGGCATACTTCCCTGGCCGAAGCCCGGAGAATCCTTGACGCCCATGGTTTTCGCCGCCTCCCGGTCGTTGATCGAGGGAGGCTGGTAGGAATTGTAACCAAGGACGCCCTGGACAGGTCAGGGCCTTCGCAACTGACCACCTTCAGTATTCACGAGCTAAGCTACCTGCTGCACAAGCTCACGGTTGAGAAAGCAATGAACAGGAATGTGGTAACGGTCAGCCCCTCTACGACCGTGGAGGAAGCTGTTTCCCTTGCCCAGAGCAAGAAGGTAGGCTCTCTTCTGGTCATGGAAGACGGCCGGCTCGTTGGCATAGTCACTACGAACGATTTCTTCTACAAGATCCTCAATCCCATACTTGGGATAGGCATGACGGGACAGCGAATTGCCGTGCATGGATGCCGTCAAGGAAATGATATTGAAAAGGTTATCGCAGCCATAAACCGCCTTGGAGTAGAGATCAAGTCCTTGAACATGGTCAGGTTCCAGGAGGAGCAAGAACAGGACCTTACGCTGCACCTGCGCGCAGGGGATTTGGCGCCGGTCATTGAGGAGATAAAGCAGATGGGTTACACCGTTGAGGAAATAGCCCGATAGTAAGGCGGAGACTTCAATCCGGCTCATGCATGTCATCAAGTGTTTCGGCGGAAGATGCCGGGGTGCTCACCTGATCACCCCCTCGGAGATAACAGGGTCCACAAATACGCCCCGGTGCGGCCCGTGGACCGTCACGCAGCGAATTCCCCATGGGAAGCTTGAGCGAGCCAAAAGGATTCCGGGCTCGTCCATGTGTCTGGCAACCTCTTCGAGAGTACTGGAAGGCGGCTCAGGCTCAAGCAGCTAGATGATAGGCTAATCTGCTGTTGACAAAAGGTCATGTAAGTGCTAAAAGTGAGTGAGCGCTCGATCAAAGAACCAAGGAGGAACCATGTCGGGTATCAGGGCGTACGGAGCCTATATTCCGCGATACCGCCTGGACCGCAAATTGATATTCGCCGCAACGGGTTTTCTCGGGGCATCGCCCATGCAGGGAGAGAAGGCGGTTGCTAACTTCGATGAAGACTCCATTACCATGGCTGTCGCGGCAAGCATCGAATGCCTGGGCAACCTGCCGCGCAGTATCGTCCAGCGCCTGTATTTCGCTACCACCACCCCTCCCTACCAGGTGAGACAGAACTCGGCGATAATAGCAGGGGCTCTCGACCTCTCACCCGCGGTAGGTACTGGCGATGTCACCGGCTGTACCAAGTCGGCGACCGGTGCACTCCTGGCGGGCCTGGCCGCACTTCAGGCTGGGGAGCAGGAGAATGTACTTGTAGCTGCCTCAGACTGCCGCGTGGGAAAGCCTGGTGGACCTCAGGAATACTTGTACGGCGACGGGGCTGCCGCCCTATTGGTCGGAAGTGAAGATTTGCTGGCTACCTTCGAAGGTCATTACTCGGTAACCTGCGATTTCCCGGACCGCTGGAGAGCGGATGAAGAGAAATTCGAGCATGCCTGGGAAGACCGGTTCATCCGGGATGAGGGTTACACAAAATTCATTCCCCAGGCAATATCAGGCCTCCTGTCGAAATACAGTCTCAGCCCGAACGATGTAGCCAGAGTCGTGTTTCCCTGCATTTACCCGCGGGAACATGCCGCCATAGGGAAACAGCTGGGAATAGACCCCGCCAAGCTTCAGGGTTCCACGCTTGACATGGTCGGGGAAACCGGCTCCGCTTCGCCTCTTCTCATGATGGCGGCAGCCCTTGACAAAGCCAAACCTGGCGATCTTGTCATCCTGGCGAGCTACGGCAGCGGTTCCGATGCCCTGCTTTTCAAGGCAACAGACAAGATTGGAAGCATCGGTAACAGGGAGAACACCAAGAATCAGATGACTGCCAGGAGACCGCTCCCAAGCTACGAGAAGTACCTCGCCTTCCGCAATGCCATGCCCATCGATCTGGGCATACGCGGTGAGGTTAAACAGGCGACACCGCTATCCGCTCTGTACAGAGAACGTAAGCAGATCTTGTCCCTGTGCGGCTCCAGATGCAGGTCCTGCGGTACCCCTCAGTTTCCGGCAAACAGGATATGCGTGAACCCCGACTGCCTTTCAGTGGACCAGATGGATGAATACCGCTTCTCGGATAAGAAAGCGGTGGTCTTCAGCTACACGTCTGATAGCCTGGCCGCCAGTATAAGCCCGCCATCGATCTATGGCTTAATAGACTTCGAGGGAGGAGGGCGATTCTGGTTTGACTTCACTGACTGTGACCCGGAGTCCGTCCAGGTAGGAATGCCTCTACGAATGAGCTTCCGCCGGAAGTACCAGGACGAACTGCGTGGTATTCATGGGTACTTCTGGAAAGCTGTCCCGGCAGGCGCCTAGCCCGAGATCAAAACACAGAGGAGATTCAGATGGCAGACGGCATAAGGGATAAAGTAGCTATAATCGGCATGGGTTGCACGCGATTCGGTGAATTGTGGGACATGAGCGCGGAAGACCTTATGGTTGACGCTTTTAAAGAAGCCGTTGAGGATGCCGGCATAGACCGGCGCGAGATTCAAGCAGCCTGGTTTGGCACGGCTGTACCGGAAATCAGTGTGGGCTCATCCGCAGGACCTCTGGCCCTTACCCTGCGACTCCCGTACATTCCAGTCACTCGAGTGGAGAACTTCTGCGCGACTGGGTCAGAGGCCCTGCGAGGAGCGTGCTACGCTGTAGCTGCTGGTGTGTATGATATATGCCTGGCTCTCGGTGTTGAGAAGCTCAAAGACACCGGGTACGGCGGCTTACCTGAGGCCGGCATAGGCGCGAATAAGACTCTTATGGAGCCTAACATAACGCCACCGGGTATGTTCGCCACACTGGCCACAAGGTACTTCGCCAGATACGGGCTCAGCCCTCAAGACGGCAAAATGATGCTTGCCAAGATCTCGGCGAAAAGCCACCGGAACGGCGTTCTCACCCCCAAGGCACATCTGCGCCGCGAGGTTACAGTAGAGCAGATTATGAAAGCGCCGATCATCGCATGGCCCCTAGGGCTCTTCGATTGCTGCGGAGTAAGCGACGGGGCGGCGGCGGCTATCGTGACCCGAGCCGACCGCGCGAAGAGTTTTCGCCCCGACCCTGTTTACTTGAAGTCGCTGCAAATAGCGGTCAGCTCGGGTGAGGAGCTGATGTACACGAAGTGGGACGGAACATACTTCGCTACGACTACCCGCGCCGCGACACGGGCCTATGAAGAAGCCGGAATCAAGAACCCGCGGGAAGAGATCAATATGGCCGAAGTTCACGACTGCTTCTCAATAACCGAAGCCGTGACCATGGAAGACCTGCAATTCAGCCCCAGGGGGATGGTCAAGAATGACATCGACGCCGGGCGCTTCGAGTTACAAGGTGAGCAGCCGGTACAGACCGACGGCGGCCTCAAATGCTTCGGCCATCCCATCGGTGCATCCGGGCTCAGAATGATGTACGAGATGTACAAGCAGTTACAGGGCAAAGCCGGCGAGCGACAGGTCAAGAACCCGCGTTACGGTTTGACACATAACCTCGGGGGATATCCTCCCCGTAACGTGAACAGCCTTTTCATAGTCGGATCCTGATTTCCAGCCAATCCGCGCGAAGGGCGAGAATCATCTCGACGGGAGGTCACTGATGGAGTTCGAGCTTGGCGAGCAGCACACCATGCTGGCTAACATGATGCGGAATTTCATGACCAACGAGATTGAACCCATTGCCAGCGAGATTGACAGGACTGACAAGTTCCCCGACTGGATCTGGCAGAAACTCGGCGAGCTTGGAGTACTCGGCATCATTATCCCGGAAGAATACGGAGGGTCAGGCTTCGATCACCTCGCGGCGGCTATCTGCCAGGTCGAGATCAGCCGAATCTGTCCGGCTCTTGGAATCTCCTGGCTTGCACATGCTGACCTGTGCGCCAGTAACCTGTATCGCAACGGGACCGAAGACCAGCGGACACGCTACCTGCCGCCGCTCTGCAAAGGACAGCATATAGGCGCTCTGGCGCTAACGGAGCCCAATGCGGGATCAGACGCGGTATCAATAGAGACGTTAGCCCGGCGAGTCGGGGACTTCTACTCCCTGTAAGGCACCAAGACTTTTATCACTAACGGAACCGTAGCTGATACTATCATAGTCTATGCCAAAACCGCCCCGGAGAAGAAGGCGAAAGGCATAACCGCCTTTATTGTTGAAAAGGGGTTTGAAGGGCAGTTCACCGCCAGACATATAGACAAGATGGGCAATCGAGGCTCCCCCACAGCCGAACTCTTCTTCCAGGACTACATGGTCCCCGCCAGGAACGTGCTCGGTGAGGTCAACAAGGGAATCAAGGTTATGATGTCCGGCCTGGACACCGAAAGGACGCTCTTCGCAGCCTGGTCCGTCGGGTTGATAGAGAGGGCTCTGGAGCTTTCCCTCAAGTACTCCAGGGAACGATACCAGTTTGGAAAACCTATAAGCGAGTTTGAATTGATTCAGGGGAAACTCTCTGACATGTATGTAGCACTGGAAGCTGCCAGGCTGCTGACCTACAAAGCAGCCGTTCTGGCTGCGAACTCAGAACGGGGCGGCAAGGGGACAGAGATTCACAAGATATCCGCCGCAGCTCTCCTGTTCGCGGCAGAGGCTGCCACCCGGGCGTCCTCCGAAGCTGTCCAAATCCATGGTGGATACGGGTACACGATGGAATTCGCGGCGAATCAACTGTACCGGGACGCCAAACTAGGAGAAATCGGAGCTGGCACCTCGGAAATCAGGCGCCTGATCATCGCCAGTGAACTTCTCTCGCTCTGAGCCAGACTATCAGGAGGAATGTGAAGTACTTCGACGATTTCGCCATCGGCGACAAGATCGTAACCAGGGCACGGACCGTTACCGAAGCCGACGTAGTCAATTTTGCCTCGCTTACCGGAGACTTCCACCCCCTTCATGTCGACGCCGAGTACGCAAAGAGTACGCGCTTCGGCGAGAGAATAGCACACGGCATGCTTGTGCTTTCCGTTGCCACCGGCTTGTGGTCACCGGAGCATCTCCTCCAGTGGGCGTTCATAGCTTTCTACGGCATGGAGAGAGTGCGGTTCACAGCGCCGGTCAAACTTGGGGATACACTGCACGTGGACTTCGAGGTAGTTGAGAAACAGGACAAGGGAAATGCCGCCGGAGTGGTCAATTTAAGACAGTCAGTCATGAATCAGCGGGGAGAGACAGTCGCCACCTGCCTCGTCAAGTTAATGATTGGCAAGAAATAGTCAGGCTTCCTTCGCCAGTGCATGGTGTCTTCACCCGATAACCCTTTCTTCATAGAATCTCTCTATCTCGCTGTCCGGATAGTCGAGCTCTTTCAGAACTTCTCTCGTATGCTGGCCGAAGGTCGGCGCCAGCCGCCTTGCGCATGCAGGTGTCTCCGAGAGCTTGATCGGGCTGCCAATCTGGACCACCTTGCCCAGTAGCTCATGCTCAAGTTCTACCGTCATCTCCCGGTGCCGAACCTGGGGATCACCGAAGACCTCATCCATGGCATACACCTTGCCGACAGGTATATCATACGGGGCAAGAAACTCGAACCATTCATCGCGGGTGCGCGTCAAAAAGACTCTCTGCAATTCCCCGCGGACTTCCTCCCACAGGGGATTCTCGGACCCCATGAAGAAGTGGTCCGGCTGGAAATGGTGTTCTGCCAGATGTTCCAGTTCAAGCGCCCCGCAAAGAACTTCCCAGAACCTGGATTCAAGGCACCCGATGCTAATGTACTTTCCGTCCCTGGTTTCATAAACACCATAGTAAGGATAGGCACCGTGAAGAGCCGTCTCGCCCCTCCGCAATATGGTCCCGGAGGCAAAATAGCGTGTACCGAAAAAACTCAGCAGGGAGATTGTTGTATCGAGGTAAGCTATATCTACGTACTGCCCTTTGCCGATCGTGTGCCGTGCAGCCAGAGCGGCAAGGATTCCTATGACCCCGTGCAGCGCGGCACCAGCGAAATCACCCAGAAGATTCAAGGGGATAACCGGCGGGCCGGTCCGGTTCCCGATCAGGCCCAGCACCCCGCTCATCCCTGTGTAGTTCACGTCATGCCCCGGAAGCCCGGCATAAGGACCGGACTGCCCGTAGCCGCTCAGTGAGCAATATATGATTCGCGGATTTATTGCCGCCACCGTCTCATAGTCAACTCCGAGCCGCTTGACGGTGCCGGGCCTGAAGCCCTCTACAACAACATCTGCTCTTTCACAGAGGCGATACATGATCGCCCGTGCTTCTTCTGCACGCAGGTTCAAGCCAAGGCTTTTTTTGTTCCTGTTAAGAGGATTGAAAACGTGGTTCTTGAGGTCGTCATCGATATAACTGGCGCGGCCCTTCGGGCTGACATCCGGTATAGCTTGAATCTTGATGACTTCGCTTCCCAGATCGCCGAGCATCATGGTACATACATCACCAGGCCCGGTATGAGTGAGATCGAGTACTAAAGTGTTCTCCAGTGCAAACATCATTCTCCGTTCGGAAATAGTTGGAAGATGATATCAGGGGGAGGGATAAGCCGCTAGAAGCCGAACGCCGACTGGTCATATTCTCCGAATACGCCCCTTAGCACATCGCAGATTTCCCCAAGAGTCCCGTAATCACTTACAGCGTCCATTATGAGCGGCATGAGGTTGCCTGTACCCGCGGCTGCCTGCCGCAAAGCTTCCAGTTTCGCCGACAGAGCCTCGTTGTCCCTCTCCGTTCGCACGCGGTGGAGACGCTCAAGATGCCTTTTCTCGGCGTCTTTGTCGATCCTCAGGATCGGGATAGTGATCGGCTCATCACTAACATACTCGTTCACCCCGACGACTACCAGCTCCCTGGACTCTATTTCTCGCTGGTACCGGTAAGCGGACTCGGCAATTTCCCTGTGGAAGAAACCCGTCTTTATGCCCGCAATAGCGCCCCCGATTTTCTCAATTCTCTCGAAATAGTCGTAAACTTCCTTTTCGATTTCATTGGTCAGCGTTTCCACGAAGTAGCTTCCGCCGAGTGGATCGACCGTGCTGGTAACGCCGTTCTCCAGCGCAATGATCTGCTGAGTGCGTAGAGCGATTCGGACTGCTTGCTCTGAAGGGAGCGCCAGGGCCTCGTCCATAGAGTTAGTGTGGAGAGACTGAGTCCCGCCGAGCACGGCCGCCAGGGCCTGCATCGTGGTTCGCACGATGTTGTTCTCGGGCTGCTGCGACGTCAGCGAGCAGCCCGCAGTTTGGGTATGAAAGCGCAGCCACTGGGACCTTTCATTGGCCCCGTAGCGCTCCTTCATCTCTCGAGCCCATATCCGGCGTGCGGCCCTGAACTTCGCGATCTCCTCAAAGAAGTCACTGTGACAGTTGAAGAAGAAGCTCAGCCTGGGGGCAAAATCGTCCACTTTGAGACCCCGGTCTATACCCGCCTGCACGTAGGTCAGCCCGTCCGCCAGTGTGAAGGCCAGCTCCTGGACTGCCGTCGCGCCAGCCTCTCTGATGTGGTAACCGCTTATACTGACCGTATTCCATCGTGGAACGTGCTTCGTTCCGAACTCGAAGGTATCCACAATCAGCCTCAATGACGGCTCAGGGGGAAAGATGTACGCGTTCTGCGCCATGTATTCCTTCAGAATATCGTTCTGAATGGTACCTCCCAGTTTGTCCAGAGGTACCCCGCGCTTCTGAGCGTTTACCAGGTACATGGCCCATATAACCGCGGCCGGTCCGTTTATGGTCATGGAAGTCGTTGTCTTATCAAGCGGGATTCCTTCAAACAGCACTTCCATATCCGCAAGGGATGAGACCGCGACGCCGCACTTTCCAAACTCGCCCCGCGCCTGGACAGCGTCGGTGTCATACCCGTTGAGAGTCGGAAAGTCAAAGGCAACGCTCAGACCAGTCTCTCCATGTTCAAGCAGGAACTTGTAGCGGGCGTTGCTTTGCGTGGCATCGCCAAATCCAGCGAACATGCGCATTGTCCACAACTTGCCCCTGTAACCGGTGGGATGAACTCCCCGGGTATAAGGATATTCCCCCGGCAAACCCAGGGTTTGCTCGTAATCCGCGCCGGCCAGGTCATCGGCGGTGTAGGCCCGCTTTACGGGGATTCCAGATAGTGTTTTGAAGACTTCCTGTCTTTCGCTCATTTCACTCATAAGAAACTCAAGGTCGTTTACTTCTATCTGAGGTCAGGTTCTGTTCTACGGTGCCTGACCACAACAATCTCGGGCCTCTTGATACTGGAGCCCGTTGGCAGACGGGCTCCAGTACTAGATAACCAGGTTATACCTGCCCGCCTGGCAACCCTATTTGTAGGCGTCTTTCCGGAACTCCAGGCCTGCCTTCAGTCCGCTTCGCCTGATCAGTTCCATGTACTCCTTATCAAGGGCTGAGCCGTGGCCTGTCGCAGCCATCGAGAGAGCGCAGTGAGCCATGATCCGGAGTCCCAGGTTCTCGACCATCATATTTATGCCGTGCTTGTTAGCCATAATCTGCTGCGGCGCATACTTGCATATTTTCTCGGCCCAGGCCCTAACCTCTTCTCTGAGTTTGTCAGCTGGCACGATCTTGTTCACGAAGCCCCACTGAAAGCCCTGTTCAGCACTGTACCATCCATCCATCATCATAACCTGTTTGGCCCGCCTGATGCCGATCAGAAGCGGCTCAAAAAAGCCGGGACCTCCGCCGATCAGTGCCTGCTCCCAGCTGAACCTCGTTCCCTCAGCAGCTATGCAGAAATCGGTCGCTCCCGCTATCACATTGGCGATAGGTCCAACATAGCCGTGTACGCCCGCGATCGTGGGCTTGGAGAACTCCCATATAGGCCACCAGAACTGGCCTCGCCTCTGGATCAGGCTTTTCGCAATGTAATTACCCGGCTCGTCACACCGCACCACTTCCGCGGCCTCAACCAGATCGTGACCGGCCGAGAAAATAGGCCCGTTGCCTGTGAATGTGACCACCCGGACATTGTCGTCCCGGTCCGCTTCCTCCAGAATTTCTCCGATCCTTCTCTCCATCTCGAGCGTGACCGCATTTCTCTTTTCGGGACGATTCAGGATAATCTCCGTTATCATACCCTTGTTCACCAGAATGGTATCATCAGACATCTAGCACCTCGCTCCGTATTATTTAATTATCCAGGCATCCTGAACCGTCCGCGCACTGCAATTTACATGCTGCTCAGTAGCATGTTCTTATCAGAACTCGTCAGGATGCTCCTGAAGATGTAATTTGTTTGCTCCTTGATGTACTCTTCGACAGTGAACCGTCTCCCCAGCGACCAGCGCCGGAAAGCCCAGGCCTGGCCGATAATGATGATATTCCGGGCAACCAGTCCCACATTGTCTATCCGGAAGACCCCCGTGCTGACTCCCCGTTCCAGAATCTTCCCTATCGCGTCCTGTGTGGCCCCTTCTGACTCAAATATGCTCCGTCGACTGCGTTCATCCAGGTTCTTGGTCTCCTGGTAGAAGAAGAGGAAAATATCCCTGATGCTGTGAATTCTCTCGATGTAGACCTTGAGGAACACCTTGAGAGCATCAACAGGCGGACGCTCCGTGAGCTGCGCCGCCAGATCTGCAACTTCCTTCATGTCCGACAGACCGCGCTCCAGCATTAAGAAGAGGATGTCTTCTTTTGTGCCCACATAATGGTACAGATTTCCAATGCTCATGTTGCATGCCGTGGCTATTTCCCGGATGCTTGTTTGATTGAAGCCCTTCTTGCACAGGAGCTTCGTAGAGCAGAGTGCGATGTGCGCTCTGCGCTCCTTGACAAGAACCTCGTCGGCACAGTGAGTCCGGATTGCGCTTTGCATGGGTAATCTATCTCCTTGCTAACTTAATCTCTCTTATATTCGACCGCGAGATAGATTACGACATTCCGCCGTTTCAGTCAAAACAGGCATTTTCATGTATTGCATTAACCTATTGCCTCGCCGGGTCATCCTCAGCAGTCAATTCCTCAATATCATGCTCAGATAACGCGAGAATATGTCTATAGACATAATCGTTATCTTCACCGAGCATTGGGGCATGTTTGTGCACACTTAGTGGGGTGTCACTGTACCTGGCAAAAGGAGCATACGTGGTGTAGCTTCCCTTTTTGGGATGCTTCACCTCCACAAGTACCTCCCGCTCCTTAAGCCGAGGGTCCTCAAGCAACTCACCCCTGAAGTATGCTCGAGGCCCGGCCAGACCCGCTACCTCGCAGGCCTGAAGTACTTTATGTCCAGTATGTTCCCCTGGCGCTCCTCACTGAAAACGGCTTCCATTTGCATGCCGATCTTGAGGTCTTCCGGATTCGCTTCGCCAATATAATGGATGAGCCCGCCATCGGCACCGTCCAGCTTCACTATCCCAAGAATCCAGGGTTTGTCAAGCAACGTCCCGTCTGTGCTGAGATATGTCTCGCCAAACGTGATCAGCCTGCCTTTGGAGCTTACTTCCACCCATTCCTCGGCATCTACAAAACACTCTTCACAGAAAATGCGCGGCGGCACCAGCACCCTGCCGCATTTCGGACACCTCGTCCCCATGATCCGCGCGTTATCCCTGAGTTCCTGAAAGAACCGGCTTCCCGCTATCCCCGCGGTCCACTGGTAGTCAATATGTATCGAGCCCGCTATTGTTATTGGCTGAACCTGGCTTTCCATTGAATCCTCCTTAGTCTCGACCTATGACCATGGCAGCGTTGTACTGGTACATACCGCCCCAACCGTTGCACACAGCGGTATTCACGTCCTTGGGAACCTGGCATGCGCCCGCTTCCTTCTTTATCTGCAGGTAGGCCCAGCACAGCCGGGACATCCCGGATCCGATTGGATTGCCCTCCCCGAGCAGACCCCCGGATGCGTTTACGGGCAGTTTGCCTTCCCGCAGGGATACACCTTCGTCAATCATGCGACCGGCTCCACCCTCCGGGCAGAGCTGCAGAGCTTCGCAGTGCTGCATCTCTTTGTAGGTAAAAGGATCGTACACCTCTGCCACATCGATTTCGTCCGCCGGCTTCCTGATATTCGCCATCTCGTAAGCCTGGCGGCCGGCCTCATAGGCGTAGTCGAGCCTGCCCAGGTCGAAATTGGTCCTTCCCATGAACCAGCATGAATCCCCACACCTCCCGATCCCTCGGACCCATACAGGGTCATCCGTGATCTCGCGGGCGATGTCCTCGGAGGTGAAGACCACCGCTCGGGCACCGTCCGTGGTCGGACTCGTGTCCAGGACCTTCACCGGCCACGATATGTACGGCGACTGCATGACCTCCTCAACTGTCAGTTTCTTGCCAAGCTGGGCGTAAGGATTGTCCACGGCGTTCCCGTGGTTCTTTACCGAAACCTTCGCCATTTGGAGCTCGGTTATGCCGTAGAGATGTATATACCGCCGAGCTTCGAGGCCGCACTGAATGGGAACATTGAGCCCTATAGGCCGTACCCAGGCCTCGTCGTACACCGTGTTGAAGACATGCTGGGGATGCGGCCGACAATCGGACATCTTCTCGAAGCATATGCTCATCACGGTATCATGAACGCCGGAGGCAACCTGTGTATAGGCCAGGATGGCGGTCGAAATGGCGGTGCTGCCGCTTGTGCAGTTTCGCATGCTCGGTCTCAACCAGCCCCCGGAACCGCCTATGGCGATTTTCTCGGCGGCGCTTGTGGCTGTGAAAGCGTCGACTGCGCAGCCGAAAACAACCGAATCGATCGCCTCTCTCGGCAGGCCGGCGCCGTCCAGAGCTTTTTTCGCTACCCGGTAAACCATTTCTTCGACAGACTCTTCCTTGTGTCTGGCGAACTTGTCCATGCCAACACTAACTATGGCTACTCTTCTCGCCATGCATGCGCTCCTTTCTCTACCATCTGCTCAGCACCACGACACCGGCGGATCTGAACGGCCACTGACAGCCTTGCGCAACGGCTACTTCAGCTCCAGCCACCTGGTGTCCTCCAGCATCTCCCCTGAGCTGGAGTGCAGCTTCCGCAACCCTCATCAGGCCGGCTGTGCCCAGCGGGTTCCCATGACCAAGCAAACCGCCCGACGGGTTCACCGGCAAGCATCCATTGATTTCGGAAATGCATTCCTTCACCATGCGGCCTCCGTCACCTTCATCGCAGAGCCCGAGCGCCTCGCAATTCTGCAGCTCATCGAAGGAATACCTGTCGCAAACCTCAGCTACATCGATTTCCTCGGCAGGCTTCCGAATTCCCGCCATCGCGTATGCTCTGGAGGCTGCTATGTGTGTGGCTCCGGCCTTCGAAAGATCGTTCTTCGCCGGGTACCAGACGTCTGAACAGGAGCCAATGCCTGAGATCCAGACAGGCTTGTCCGTCAGGTCGGCGGCAATTTCTCCCGAAGCGACGACTATCGCGCAAGCACCGTCACAAAGCCTGGCTGCCATAAGCGACCTGATCGGTGAGGAAAGCAGCATCGAACTCATCACATCTTTCAGAGTCACGGCCTGCTGGTTCGCGGCGAGCGGGTTCTTCAGCGCATTCCTCCGGTTCTTGACCGATACACGAGCGATGTCCTCTTCAGTCACTCCGCTGCGCTCCATGTAACATTTCGCCTCCATGGCCGCCAGACAGTACTCAACTGCAGCCAGCGAGGGCGCCTGAGAACAGACAGGCCGCACATAGTTCGACTCCAGATGCGTAAGGAACAATGCTGCACTGCTGCCGTTGTGCATGTCGGACGCCATCTGGACTGAAGCAACCACAACGATTTGAGCGGGCTTGCTCAAAGCTTCCTGGTACCCCGCCAGGATGCCGAAAATGCCGTCCTCGCCCAGTCTGAGATCACAGGGTTTCATTACCCCGCCGATGGAATCAAGTACATACTGGTTGGACAGGGACCTTCCCTCCGCAAAATCGAGGGACGTCGTGAATGCGCTGGTGATGTCGTCTCTGGATATGCCGGCGTCACTCAGCGCCTCTTTTGCGGCGAGGTACATCAACTCCTTGTGGTTAAATCCCTCACTCTCGTAACTGCACCGGGTCTGACCTATACCTACAATAGCTGCACGCTTGGGCAAAGCCTTTCCCCCTTCTAGAGAGGCGCTATTCGGGGCCTCTTGATCCTGTGTTTACGGCCTCCCGTTCCGGTTCATCCAAATCAGCAATGGTAGCTGATTAGAGTTCAATTTCCTTCAGGTCCACAGCCGTGCGCAAAGGCGGCTCAGTGAGCGCCTGAATTTCCTCCACGGTCCATCCGGGCGCGTATTCATTGAGCACCAGGCCCTTTTCGTCGATCTCTATCACAGCAAGATCCGTGAATACCATGCGCACGACGCCCGCTGCGGTAAGTGGATATGTACAATTCCTGACGATCTTCGGCTCCAATGCTTTTGTTGTGTGCTCCATGGCCACAAAGAGCCTCTTGCTGCCGACCGCAAGGTCCATAGCGCCGCCGATGTTACCGAAACCGCGATCAGGGAACCACCAGTTGGCGATATCGCCCTGCTCCGATACCTGGAGCGCTCCGAGGACAGTGATGTCTATATGCCCGCCCCGGATCATGGCGAAGGAGTCCGCGTGGTGAAAGAAACACCCGCCGGGCCTTATTTCGACCGGATGCCCACCCGCATCCGTGTAATCCCAGTCAATCCTTTCCTGGTCGAAGATGATGGAGCCGAAACCAAGTACGCCGTGCTCAGCCTGGAAATGGACCTGCTTATCGCCGGGGATAAGGTTGGCGACAAGATCGGGTATCCCAATACCCAGGTTAACCACAGCCCCGACAGGTATTTCCTTGGCTACACGCATAGCGATAGTTTGCCGATCCAGTCGTTCCTTCATCATCTCAACTCCCGAGGTATCTGGACAATGCGGTCCACGTAGGCAAAGGGTGTTACTACACACTCCGGATCTATCTCCCCGGGTTGCACGATCACATCAACCTCGGCTATCGTTATTTCGGCCGCAGTCGCCATGATGGGATTGAAGGTCCGGGCTGTTCCCCTGAAGATCAGATTTCCGAGCGTATCAGCCTTGTAGGCCCTGACAAGGGCGTAATCCGCCTTTAGCGCATACTCCAGTACGTGTCTCTTGCCATTGATGATCTTGGTCTCCTTGCCCTTCTCAACCTCGGTGCCCGCTCCGGTTCGTGTGTAGAACGCGCCTATTCCTGCACCGCCGGCACGTATGCGCTCAGCCAGGGTGCCCTGCGGCACGATTTCAAGATCAATCTGCCCTGCCAGGTATTGTTCCTTGAAAGGGCTGTTTGCCTTGGGCGGGGGAGGGAATGGAAAAGAGCAGTAGACCTTGGAGACCTGCCCGTTCTCTATGAGTATCGAATGATCGCTGTAGACCACATCCCTGGGGGCGGCGTATCCGATGCCGCTCAGGCCGAAGCCGCCGGTATTGTGTATGAGGGTGAGGTTCCTGGCGCCCTGATCGCGAAGGGCCATAATAAGGTTCTGGGGAATCCCTGCCGGTCCTCCAAATCCTCCAACCATGACAGTCGAACCGTCGGGGATATCAGCCACGGCCGTCTTGAAGCTCTCGTAGACCTTGTTCAAGTCTGATTACCTCCTCTTTTGGCAAAGAAGCAGAAGAACTCCAGGGTTCAGATAATCAGAGGTGAGCGATTGAGCGCTCGCTCACTCTACCAGACGATATATCAAATGTCAATACCCTTGCCTGAGCCAGGATCCTGAGGCTGTTGCCGGGTCTAAAGAGGAAGCCGCCGGGGACTAATGAATACCCCGCTCCCGTCGACGAGATCAACGAGAACCACACTCCGGCTTCCGGACGATGCCGAGCCCGAGTAGCAGGCCTTTACCGCGCCATCGAACACGCAGCGGAATTCGGAATGATGCCCCAAAGCTACATAATCCATGCCGGAATTTTCGATCTCTTCGCGGCTGATCTGGAAGCTGTACAGGCTGTCCGGAGTCTCCCCCGAGTAGTACCCGTGACCTAGCGCCAGCCGCCATCGCCGGGGCACCCGCAATGGCGGGATAGCCAGGGGCCGCAGGTCGCCGCCATACGACGTGATAGGCTTGCCCCAGACTGCGGTGTCCAGACCTGGAAAATCGACTGTTTCGCCGTCCGCCGCTCTCAGAATGTGGATCGGGGATTCCATGTGCGTGAACTCCGGTCGTTCATAGACAGAGTCGGCTACAAGGCAGTCATGATTACCGGGAAGCACAACAGCCGGAACAGGAAGGCGCAAGAGCTGTTCTATGGCGAACTCAACCGTATCTGAGTCCACCCGGTTCGAGTCGAAAAGATCGCCCGCGATTATGACCAGGTCTGCGCCGGCACCGCGCGCCACGTCAACCAGAGCACGCAGCGCCTGTCTCGGTAGTTCAGGTCCGTGCGCATTGCCATAGAGGTCCTCGCCCAGGTGTATATCTGCCGCGTGAAGGATACGTACTCGCTCCATGACTAATCAGCGCCGGCAAACCCGCCGTTCGGACAACGACAGGCGGCAATATCCAATATAAGGCTTTTCCCATGAGTTGATCAAGCGCACAGGCGAATGCCTTGACATACCCACGCATGGGTGGTATCGTGGATTATGAGCATATGTTCATAATGCCTTGGTCGGTCTACATGCCTGACTACCGGCCCGGGCATTGAACTCTAGTCGGAGGTGCGCAATGCGAATAGCGGTTTCAGCGGAAGGTCCGGGCCTGGACTCGCCGGTAGACCCCCGGTTTGGCCGTTGCCGCTGTCTGATCCTGGTAGACCCGGATACGGGGGAGTTTGAGGCCGTTGAAAACACCGGCCAGGCAGCGACCGGGGGCGCGGGTATCGCAACGGCCCAGCTTGTCGCGGGGAAAGAGGTCGTCGCGGTCCTGACCGGAAACTGCGGGCCCAACGCTTACAGGACCTTGCAGGCTGCCGGCATCGAGGTGATAACCGGGGTCTCCGGCACAGTCAGAGAGGCAATCGAGAAGTACAGGACCGGAGGACTCCAGGCCTCGTCGGGTCCCAGCGTACAGGCCCACGCCGGCATGAGAACAGATAGTGAAAGCAACGTCACAAGCGAGAGTACAGGCTACTCACGGCAGCTCGAGACACTCAAGGTCCAGACACAGGACATGCGAAATGAGCTGAGCCAGATAATGGACCGGCTTGACAGGATAGAGAAGGGTTTGAGTTCCTAGCATTCTCTCAGGTCCGGGGAAGACCCGCGAAATTCGATTTGGGGGATCGCAATGACTGTGCGTCTCACCACCTTATCAGAGAATACCGCCCACATGGGGTTCCTGGCCGAGTGGGGACTGAGCATACTTGTTGAAACCGATGATTGCAAGGTACTGCTCGACTCTGGGATGGGGATTTCCGCCGCGCACAATGCCGACCTGATGGGAATTGACCTATCCTCTGTGGACAAGATCGTGCTCAGCCACGCGCATACCGACCATACCGGCGGTCTGCGCGATATCCTGAGGAGGATGAGAAAACAGGTTGAGGTCATAGCCCACCCGGATATCTGGATTCCGAAATATGTCCACTTCGGCGAGGTAAGCCGGTATGCTGGGATACCCTATACGCGAGAAGAACTGGAAAGCCTTGGGGCTTTTTTCAACCTCACCAGCGAACCGGTGCGTATAAGCGACGCCGTCATGACAACGGGCGAGATCGAGATGACCACCGGGTACGAGAAAATCGATGAAAGGCTCTGCATAAAAAGCGGTGAGAGAATGGTCCCTGATCCCCTGGCGGATGACCTTGCGCTGGTGGTCAAGACCGGGACGGGTCTCGCCATCATAACCGGCTGCGCTCACCGGGGGATAGTCAATACCGTGCGGCACGTACAGAAGCTCACCGGCAGCGAATACATTCACACCATAGTCGGAGGCACCCATCTCATTCTCTCTTCCCAGGAACGGATTAACAGCACCGCGGAAGAGATCAGGGAACTCGGCCTGATGCGACTGGGCGTATCGCACTGCACCGGCTTCAATGCATGCGCCGCCCTGGCGGCTGAGTTCGGCCAGATATTCTTTCTGAACAATGCGGGAACGCAGATATCACTGGATTAACACCGGAGGTGGTTGCCATGCCTAAAGGTGACAGAACAGGACCGCCCTGGGGAAGCGGCCCCGGAACAGGAGCCGGACCCCGCGGAGGCGGGCGAATGAAAGGGACCAGGGCCGGAGCGGGCCCGGGCGGGGAGTGCGTATGCCCCGACTGCGGCGCAAGAGCGCCCCACCAAAGGGGAAGCCCATGCTACACGCAGGCGTGCCCGAAATGCGGAACCAGGATGGTGAGAGGGTAGATTGATAGTATCCGTGGCCGGCGGAAAGGGAGGCACCGGTAAGACACTGGTAGCCACCAGTCTCGCCCTCTCCGTGGCAGGGCGGGGCCGACCCAGCCCTGGGAACTGCGACTTCGAAGAACCTGGCGACCACATATTCCTGAAGCCCGTTCTGACCAACGGAAGCGTCTGTGTACTTGTGCCTGAAGTGGAGGAGACGAAATTTCACCCGAGCTACCACGCTGAGCAGGGACTGACGGTGACCGGGGCGGATGCCCTTCGATAACTCGGTCACCGAGGCGGTCGTGCATGGAGTGTCCGTGGCAGAATATTCGGTGGGCAGAGCCGCGCACGAGACCGAGCAGACGGGAAAGAGTATGGAGAAGGCGTTAGCCTGACTGGAAGGGGAATCCACCATGCCGATTTACGATTTTAAATGCACAGACTGCGGGAAGATCGCCGAGATCTTCATCAAGACTTCCGGGCAGGCAGCCCGGTGCCCTGATTGCGGCGGAAGCAACATGGAAAGGCTTATGTCCGCCTCATACCTGATAAAGATGGGTTCCAATGCACCCTCCAGTACTTGTTGCGGCAGGAGCGAGCGCTGCGAGACGCCTTCCTGTTCGACCGGGGAGGGGTGCCGCAGGAGCTGAGGAGGTGAAAACCACCCCATGGAGCCAATAGACCTAAAACCCGGGTACTCCACGCAGGACATTCCCGGCAGGTGCGTCAAATGCCTGGCCGAACAGAAACTCAGGAGCTGTCTGTTCGAGCTTCTCGAAAACGGGTGCGAGAACAAAGAGCTGCGCGAGAGGTTTGAAATGCTCGCAGCATTCCTGAAATCGCCGGAATCGCAGGAGCTGAGAGACGAGGCTGAAAGGCATCTAGCTGAAGGGAAACAGGTAACAGTCAACATAAGCTTCGAACTCGAAAAGCCGAGATACGAACTGAAGGTTGAGTAGTCAAAACAGATGGAGGTAGCTCAGATGAGATATGCGATACCTGTGAGCAGCGGGTTACTCGCACAGCATTTCGGACACTGTGATCAATTCGCTTTGATCGATGTAGACATACGTGCCAGGCAGGTCCTCGAAAAGAAGGTCGTGCCTTCGCCGGGCCATCAGCCGGGTTTACTTCCCCAGTGGCTGGCTGAGCAGGGTGTGTCCATAGTCATAGCCGGAGGGATGGGCATGCGAGCGCAGGACCTTTTCCGGGAGAACCGCATCCAGGTCGTGGTGGGCTCGCTCGAACAGGACCCGGAAAAGGCCGTCCTCAGTCATCTCAACGGCGTGCTGGATACCGGGGACAATGTTTGCGATCATTAGAGATGGCAACCTCACAGGCTGGATTGCGGCGCCTTCTGTGGGCCGCTAATCTGCCACCGTTCCCGGGGAAGAAACGGAAGATGGTGATCGACTTATGTTAGAAGACGAAGGTATCAGGAATCCCGCGCCAGGCGACATCTATTCACGGACCGTAATCGACCACGTTACGAGGCCGAGAAACGTGGGTTACCTCGACGATCCAGACGGGGTCGGGCGGATGACAGGCGAGTGCGGCGATACGATGGAAATTCGCCTGAGGGTCAGGAACGACGCCATTACCCAGGCCAGCTTCATGACCGACGGCTGCGGCAGCACCATCGCGGCGGGAAGCATGGTCACAGTGCTGGCAACACAAAAGAGCGTTTCTGAGGCCGCCAGGATCAGGCAAGAGGCTATTCTGGAGGCGCTGGGAGGGCTGCCAGCGGAGAGCGAGCACTGTGCGACCCTGGCCGCGGATACGCTGGACAATGCTATCCGCGACTATCTGGCGCTCAAGAAGAACCCCTGGAAACGGGCCTACCGCAAGCTCTGAAGGAGGCACGGGTGGACGAAAAATACCTCAGGCCGACCCCGACCATTGATTCTGATAACCGCGCGATCGGCGCGAAAGTGCGTGAGCTCGCCGCCGGGAAGTCCAACCAGGCGGAAATTTCATCAATCCTCTTCTACTTCGTGCGAGACGCTATCTCGTATAATCTTTATGTCAATAAGCACATGCCCGAGCATTTCAGGGCGAGCAGCACGCTCGAAAGAGGGCAAGGCTACTGCGTGCAGAAGGCCGTGCTTCTCGCGGCCATGGCTCGTGCAGCGGGGATACCCGCCCGCCTCGGTTTCGCCAAGATCAGGAACAACCTGGTGCCGCAGAAGGTCCTATCCCTGCTGGGAACAGACATATTCCCGTGGCACGGTTATACCGATCTTTACCTGTCCGGGAAATGGGTGAAGGCTACACCGGCTTTCGATGTCAGGATGTGCCGGGAGAACAGGTTCATTCCCGTCGAGTTCGACGGCCGCGCTGATGCCCGGTTCCCTCAATATGATCTTGATGGAAGGCCTCATATAGAGTACCTTCTCGACCGCGGCCCTCGCGACGAAGTGCCTCTGAATGACATACGCAGCGCCTTGATAGAACGTAACATGCTGGACCCTGCAGAACTCGTGGGCACTGACTTCGATATGGACCAGGCAGATACGCGGGAGTGATTGCCAGGCGCCTGCCTTAGTTCCGGTGCGACTGCATGCTCCTGAAGAGATCCTCGACTGAAGTCCCCTGATTTCACATCTGCGTATAATCTCCAGCCGTGTCCACGTGCCTTACCGCCGAGCGGAGCCGGAACCCGTCGCCCTTCGGGCTTGACAGGGCCTTGCGGGTACTGGCAATATGTAGAACGAAATAACGATTGCTCCCGATAGGCATATTTGCCATAATGGAGGAACTCAAACCAAGGAGCCGTACTTTGTCCAACCGCAGCGCTTCTGGACCCAGGAAACGAATATCTGACGCAGAGCTTGAACAGATAGCACCCCCATACAGGGCCTTGCTGCCGCTGGTTGTCTTTGCCCAGGCCTTCAATACCTTCGGCAGGGCTTTTGAAAAGGCCGTGCAGCCCGCCGGCCTCAACCTGTCGCAGTCCATAACCCTGTGGGCGCTATTGCTTTCAGACCAGCCCCTCACTCCGACTGAGATTTCCCGCGTGCTTCCAATACAGACCCACTCGGTCACCACGCTGCTTGACCGCCTCCAGGACCGCAAGCTGATAAGGCGCCGCCGGTCTACCAGCGACAGGCGAAGCGTGAACGTGACTCTTACTGCGGAAGGGGAGCAGCTGGCGAAGCAGTTTATCCCCGCCGTGAGCGCGGTGATCGAGGAGGTGTTCCTCGGCCTGTCAACCGACGAGCTCGAGACCCTCGAATCAATCTGCCGCAAGATCCGCAACAGCAGCACCAGGCGGCTGGACGCTAACCCGGACCATCTTGAGCTCACCGTGGAGCAGCTTACCGGACCGGTCGCGAGGTTGAGCGCCGAAACAAAGAAGTAGACGCCCTCGAACCGGCTCTGACTCAGGAAGCATGCTTATGCGCCGGCCGGCGCTCCTTCCTGCTCGCTGTGCACCCCGTCTCTGATTCGCGCCTGCCTGATCCCCGCCGGCTTCCGGAACTTTTCCTCCCTTCTTCTCGTCCAAGATATTAGACCGGTTTCAGAGGAGGCAGAGCGTGAAGAGAATATTATTCGTCACGGTTGTGTTAATAGTGCTGGGCGGCCTGGCAGGCGGACTGACGGCCCTCGCGCAGGGCGGTGGAAGTGAATCCGACGACCAGGACGGCATTGCGTGGCGATCAATCCCGGCTCCCATCCACGAGGTCGAGATTCTCGCCGCCGAGTCTTACCCCGTGCAGTACTTTGCGCGGGTGGTGTCCGGCCTGCACAACGGCTGTGTCAAGTTTGGCAGCTACGAAGCATCGCGTCAGGGTCAGGTCATCAAGATAGAAGTTATCAATATGGAGCCGGTAGTGTCGATGCCCTGCATTGAGCTTTATGGTTTCGTCGAGACCAGCATCCCCCTGGGCAGCGACTTCACCCCGGGCGTGACCTATACAGTGATAGT
>JACUUS010000151.1 GCA_014859215.1 Dehalococcoidia bacterium
AGAGACTGCACCCGAAATCTTCACAACCCAAGAAGCTCGTTTCGCGGAAGGCTCCCCATATCGCCGGCAATGTTGCTGATTAAACGATTGGGGTCAACCATCTGCGGATGCAGCTTGAGGCCCCCTATTTCAACCCTGGCCAGGTCGAGCAATTCATCAATACGGTTGTTCAAGTTGGATGCCCCGCGGTGGATATTCCGGGCAACGCTTTGCCAGGGCTGTTCGCTGAGTTCATCAACCAGCAGTTCGCTTGAAAAGAGAATGGGTGTTAGCGGAGTCTTGAGCTCATGCACCAAAGCTCGCGTGAACTCAATTCTCTTGTTTACCTCGTTTTCCAGTTTCTTGCGCAGGTTTTTTTCACTCTCATAAAGCCTGCGTAGCTTTGCCTCTGCCCTGACGCGATCGGTGATATCCAGAGAGTGTCCCAGAGTGGCTCTTCTGCCCTCGTACTGGACTGAAACAACCCCTTCATGCACCCAACGTATTTGCCTGTCTTTGCCGACTACCCGGTATATATAAGGTGTAGTGAGCTCTCCTTTGAGCATCTTTATCGCTTTTTCCCTGACGGTTTCTCTATCTGCCGGGTATACAAGGTCGAGCGAGTTGCTTCCCGTCAATTTCTCCGCATTTACACCCAGCAAATTCTGGAATTGTTCATTCGCGAACACAAATTTACCGTCTTGCACCACAAACAGCCCTACGGGTGAATTGATGCGGAAAATGTGAAGCAATGCCCCTGCCCGTTTATGAAGCCTCTCCCTCGCCTCCAGGTCGCTCACCCGTTTGCGCAGAGTCTTCAGTTCAACCATTAGCTTCTTCTTGTTCTCGTCGCCGCGTTTTGGGGCAGTCATACTGATATTATACTACCTCTGGCTTAGGGCTTGCGGCAAAAGAAGCTGGAAAGACTTACCGGGAGAGTGGTTATAGTCGGGTCGCTGGAACATTCAATTTGGCCGTTCGGTGGTGGGAGGTTAAGCACTGCATAACAGGTACGCTTCCCGAACTGTGGCCGGTTCTGGCGGAAGCATGCCGGGGAGTGAACCTGATTCTGCCGGGCGCATTGCGGAATCATCAGACTTTCGGTATGCTCAAGGGGTGATGGAAGAGGGGGCATAGCGCAACAAGAACCTGGTCATGAGTACAGACAGAATCCAGATACACTGCGACGGGGCCTGTGCGGGCAACGGGCGCAGGCGCAACAGGGGCGGGTGGGCCGCCATTCTGGTGCACAAAGGCAGGACCAGGACCGTCTCGCCGGAGTCCGCACGATGGCGAGCAGCACGCTGGCGGCATCATACAGGTCCAGCATATGGCGTGGTCTGCAGCCTGTATAGAATGACCAAAGAGGTCTTCTCGGTATCACTCGGAGATCAGCTATCCTTACTGGAAGGGTACAGTGAAGTTCAGCGAACTGGTCAGACTTCTGGAGCGGAATGGCTTCGAGCTTATACGCGAAAAAGGCTCTATACGTTATTATGCCAGGCCAGGAATAGACAAGTTGATCAGGATTGATTATCATGGCTCTAAAGAGGTCCCCACCGGGACTTGTGAAGCTATCCTGAAGGCCGCCGGCTTGAAGCAGAAGGGTGAGAAGTAGCATGATAAACTTGAAGTACTCTTTGGTGATAGAAGCAACGGAAGATCCTTCCTTCTTCGCCTTCTACTCGCCGGACCTGGAGGGCTTTTCGGGGGTCGGGCACTCTATAGAAGATTGTCTTTACAAAGCGAAGTGGGGAATGGAGGAGCATATCGCTCTTCTTAAAGAGCGGGGCCTGCCTGTTCCAGAGCTCCGTCGCGATGTTACTATCACGATCAAGAACGAGAAACGTTTGGCGCCGGCGAATTAGGCCGCACAAGCAAGGTGTTCTACCGGGGTAACGGGTCCAGACACCCACCGGCTAACCCGGCCAGATGAGTCTTTCGCTTACTTCACGCCGAGAATGACTTCAGATAGAATCCAGATACACTGCGACGGGGCCTGTGCGGGCAACGGGCGCAGGCGCAACAGGGGCGGGTGGGCCGCCATTCTGGTGCACAAAGGCAGGACCAGGACCGTCTCCGGCGGCGAGCCCGACACCACCAACCAGCGGATGGAGCTAACCGCCTGCATCAAGGGACTGGAGAGCGTAAAGGACGGCAGAGCCGGGATCGATGTGTACTCGGACAGCGCCTACCTGGTGAACTGCTTCAGGGACAGGTGGCACGAGAGGTGGGTGAGGAACGGCTGGAAAAACTACAGGAAACAGCCCGTCGAGAACCGCGATCTGTGGGAGCGCCTTCTCAAGCTGGTTGCCAGATACGACGTCAGCTTCCACAAGGTCAGCGGCCACTCCGGTAACGTCCTCAACGAGGCGGCCGACAGGCTCGCCAGGGCCGCGATGAAAGAGGCCCGTCCGGGCGCGTAACGGGCGGATTCTGACGCGAATGAAGCGAGGTCTGTGCCATGTTCACGGACACAGCCGCTCTCAACCCTCATCCCTGCCTTCTCCCAGTCTTGGGATAAGGAGTTGCGAGCGTAGCCCGTCTTTATGCCGTGCCGCGACGCTGTTTCGGTGTCATGAGCCGTAGACCGCCGCCTTGCTGACGCTCCTCGCGATGACATGAAGATGTGACCATGGATCGGGCGGCGCAGGTTACCGCCAAAGAGGTCGTGCCAGCCCCCTAAAGCGAGTCCAGGACCTGCCGCGCTCCCGCCACCATCTCCTCCACCACCTGCTTCGCGGCCTTCAGGCTCCCGATCATGCCTACGCATTGACCCGCCGGAGCGGGCACAATATCCGCCATATCTGCCTCGTATGCTCCGTCCAGTATGGGTACGATGGCGATTGACTGCAGAGGCATGGGCAGGGTGGGCAGCCCTTCTTTATGCCACGCCTCGATCAGCCTGTTCTTCAGGTACCTGGCCTGTTTGCCGGTGATCACCTTGGACACCACCGTGTCGTCCTCGGTGCTGTCGACTATAAGCTGCTTGTGATAGTCCTCGAAGATGGCCTCGTGGGTGCCGAGGAACGCCGTGCCGCACCAGACGCCCGCGGCCCCCAGCGCCAGCGCCGCGACCAGCCCCCGGCCGTCGCCGATGCCCCCGCCGGCTACCACGGGGATTGGCGAAACAGCGTCCACGACCTGCGGGATGAGGACCATCGTCCCTATCCGGCTGTTGTGACCTCCCGCCTCCGCTCCCGAAGCCACGATGATGTCCACTCCGCTTCTGACAAGGCGGCGGGCTCCCCTCACGCTGGCGACCACGCCGATCACCTTGATATTCTTGGAGTGGCACTCCTCTATCCAGGGCGCCGGGTCACCCAGCGCCGCCGCCCAGACAGGTACCCGGTACTCGATAATAACCTCGATCTGCTTCTTGAAGTCCTCCTGGGACCAGATAGTATCGTCGGCTATTTTGCCGAGGTACCCCTTGCCGCCGCCGGGCGCGGGCACCCCCAGTTCCTTCCTCAGCTTCTCAATAACATTGGGCTGGTCCGAAGCGACCGACGGCATGTCGGCCTGGATTTCTGCCGTACTTCCCGAAAGGGGGACATCCGGCGGCAGCAGGGTATCCACGCCAAAAGGCCTGTCGGTGAGGGTCATGGTCTTCCTTATCATCTCCTCGACCTTGTAAGGGGAAAGGAAGGCGCAGCCGAGAACGCCCAGCCCTCCCGCGTTGGATACCGCCGCCACGAGCTCCGGCCCGGATACGGGACCTCCCATACCGCCCATGCCGGCCAGGACTATGGGGTACCTGATGTCCAGCATGTCGCACAGACTGGTATGCAGGGCGTTTCCTTTCATCTTCTTCTCCTTACCCGCTTTGTCGTCATATAGTAGTACAGGGCGGCATATTCGCGCAAGTATCCGGTCTGCCCATTATTCGGGGACGGTAGCTACAGTATTTACTCATTACCTGGCTCTGGCCGATATCATGGGCCGCGATTTCTGGACCGCCGATGAACGGTTTTTCAATGCAGTCAAGGAGCGGCAGCCAAGGGTAAGATGGCTGGGCAGCTGTGCGAATCAACCAAGGTCATAGTGGGACAAGGTACGAGTCGCCGGACAATGCTCTCGTAAATGCTTGGCTCCCTTTTCCAGCCAGTCTCCTCAATGAAGCATGCCCGGCCTGAAGGAGCCGCGTCGTGCGTAGTTCCCATCAATCGGGGGTGTGGCCAATACTTGACCTTCAAGCACAACCTACGCCCCGTACCTCTCCATGACCCTCCGGGCGAAAGCCCGCGCGCGGTCCAGTCTTGCGGCGTCCGGCTGGCCGATCGTATCCGGCCGGTCCTCCGCCCAGGCGGAAAGCTGCGGGTCTCCGCTGTTCTTCATGAACTCAGCCACGTTCTCCGCGAGCTCCCCCTGGCAGTGGAACATGTCCACGATGTTGGCGCCGGCGGCGGCCGCCTGGCACGCGTCCAGCCACTCGGCAAGCAGGGGCTCGCCTTCCTCGGGCGTGGCATGCGTTATGAACAGGACAATGTCCTTCCCCGCGGCATGCTTCTCCAGGAACTCCCTGTCCGCCTGGCCCGGCCCGTAAGCCTGGATGGGGAACCCGACGAAGTAGAGGTCGTAAACCCTCCAGCCCGTCCAGGTCCTTGATCTCCTTGAGGTCCTTCGCGGCCCTGATCTGCCCGTAGATCGCTTCAGCCACTTTCCTTGTATTACCCGTAGCCGATGTATACGCTACCAGCACTCTCATGCCGGCCCCCCTTCTGCGCCCTGCGGCGGCATCCTATAGTTGAAGATTATCACCTGCTGTCGAAAAGCGCACGGGGCGCTCTTCCCGGACAGCGGTCTTCAGCCTGAAATGAGCACACCTCTTCAGGCCAGCGTCCCGCCGTCGACGTACAGGGTCTGGCCCGTTACGTAGCTCGAGGCGTCGGAGGCAAGGAAGATGGCTGCCGACGCTATGTCGTCGGGCTCGGCGATCCGGCCGAGGGGGATGGTCGCCTCCAGGGCCTTGAGACTGTCCGGATTGGCCCACATCGGCTCGCTGAACTTTGTCTTCACCAGGGACGGCCCGATGGCGTTGACGCGGATCCCGTGTCCGGCCAGCTCCACGGCCAGAAGCTGGGTGAGCATGACCACACCCGCCTTGGCTATGCCGTATGCCCCCAGTCCGACCGCGGCCTTCGCCGCGCCGGTGGAAGCGATGTTGATTATGTTCCCGCTGCGCTTCTCCATCATCACCTTCGCCGCCGCCTGGCTGCACAGGAAGTACCCCTTGAGACAGACATTCATCACCCTGTCCCACCCGTCTTCGCGCAGGTCGACAAGAGGGCGCATGATGTTCATGGCGGCGTTGTTTACCAGGATGTCGATCTTCCCGAGCTTCTCCACCGTCTTCTGTACCATGGCGTCCACGTCCGCTTTCAGGCTGACGTTGGCCGGGACAGCCAGCGCGCGCCGGCCTCGGGCTTCGATCTCCTGCGTTACCTTTTCCAGGTCTGCCGGGGTGCGGCTCGCCACCGCCACGTCCGCGCCCGCTCCGGCGAAGGA
>JACUUS010000152.1 GCA_014859215.1 Dehalococcoidia bacterium
TGGGCCTGGACAAGGTCGCTACGGTTGTCCCTAACGGTTCAGATGCTCCCGCTACTCTTCTCTCTCAGTGTTCCCCTGAAGTCATCAGACTGTATGATTCTGCGGACGTAATCATCGTCAAGGGCCAGGGTAACTACGAGTCGCTCGAAGGAGAATGCGGGAACAGCTTCTTTCTGCTGCGCGTGAAGTGCAATGTAGGAGCAACAATGCTCAAATCGGAGGTCGGTTGCGCCGTTATCAAACAGAACCTGCCGCGGACTTCGGGAGGACTTTGATTTAGGAGCAAATCGATGATTATTGAGGTCAATGACCAGAGCAGATAGACCTCTTCAGCAAGAGGGCCGGCCTGGGCTGCCCGCCCTGCGAGATGCAGCGGGTAATCGGAGAGGATGTAGCCTCCTGGGATGATCTGATGCGCGGGTTCCGGCAGGTCTCCTTCTGGGAGAGAAGAAGCCTAGGGGCTTCGCGATAGATTCAACGGCAGCCCGGCCCAATATAGTGCTTGTGGCGTGTTCCAGAGTCTCACTGTTGAAGATATTGCATTCATGCAGGTGGGAACTCATCCTGCTCTTACTGCTTCACCTCTGGCCTACCAGATTGTGAACGCCGCAGAGCGAGCTTTCACGAGTGTAGCTTGAAGGCCATCCATCACGTGCCTGCGCCACAGGCTTGAAGAAAAGGGGGCGTGACATCTATCACGCCCCCGTAAGGACACTGCTCGACCGAGAAGCTCCTTCGAGACTACCCCTTCTTTTTCTTCTTGAGCCAGGGCATCATGTCGCGCAGCTCAGCGCCCACTTCTTCGATCAAGTGCTGTGTTTCGGAACGCTTCAGGGCATTATAGACCGGCCTGCCGGCCTGGTTCTCCAGTATCCATTCCTTGGCGAAGGTCCCGTTCTGGACCTCTGCGAGTATGCGAGCCATCTCTTCCCTGGCGCAGTGGTCGATCACCCTCGGGCCTCTGGTATAGTCACCGTACTCGGCGGTATCACTCACGGAGTACCGCATGTAGCTCAGCCCGCCTTCATAGATCAGGTCAATGATAAGTTTGAGTTCGTGCAGGCACTCAAAGTAGGCTATCTCCGGCTGGTAACCGGCCTCGACGAGCGTCTCGAAGCCCGCCTTGATCAACGACGAGACTCCCCCGCAGAGCACCGCTTGCTCGCCGAACAAGTCCGTCTCAGTCTCCTCCGCGAACGTGGTTTCAATCACGCCGGCGCGCGCGCAGCCGATTCCTTTCGCGTATGCAAGGGCCGTCTGGGCTGCTTTGCCGGAGGCGTCCTGGTGCACGGCCATGATCGCCGGGGCGCCCGCCTTCTCGGTATAGGTCTGCCTGAGCATGTGGCCGGGGCACTTGGGAGCGACCATGACAACGTCGATATCCGGAGCCGGTACTATCTGCCCGTAATGAATGTTGAACCCATGGGCGAACATCAGGGTCTTGCCGGCGACCATCTCCTTTTCGAAAGAGAGGAAGACATTCCTCTGAAGCGTATCCGGGACCAGCATGACGATTATATCGGCTTTCCTGGCCAGTTCAGACGCCCCCATCGGTTTGAAGCCGGCTTCCTCCGCGCTTCGCCATCCGGGAGTCCTTTCGGCTTCGGCGACTATTACCGCGCAGCCGCTGTCACGCAGGTTCTGGGCATGAGCATGCCCCTGGCTGCCGTAGCCGACTATGCCGATGACTTTTCCTTTCAGTAGAGATAGGTCCGCATCCTTCTCGTAGTAGATTGTTGCCATTGCATCTCCTTAAGTCTTCTGCAAGCGCTGGAATCCGGGGCGCCGCTTCAAGAATAGTAAGTACCGGCGCTTCGTTTGTCAAGCAAAGAAAGCCGTTTCCCCTCTTGACCGAAGACCGGAAAGAGTCCAGTATTAGGCATGCTGGGAGTGAACAAGTCTCTCCTCGGCCGGAGGACGTCATGGCGGCATGCGAGAAATGCAGGATGAGGCTCTACGCGGAACGAAAGCCCAATTCTATAGTCAGCAAGATCTGGCGCTTCCACACCAGGTGGTGCCCCGGGTGGAAGGCCTATCAGAAAGAGCTCGCCGGAAGGACTCCTTAATAGTATCCGGCGCTCCCTGGAGCACTTGAAGACCACACGTGAGACCAGCGCCGTCCAGATTGCGGTCTCGTATGTCATCAGCGGCTGGCTCTGGATATTGCTGCCGGGTACTCTCCGCAGCCTGAAGCCTTCTTCAACACGGTAGCCCCGGTTTCCCAACCCGAGTGCCCCAACGAATCTACAAAATCCTCCGCAGGTTGGAAACCTGCCCTACCGCCTTCCTCAATATCCTCACCAAAGCACGTTGCGAACCTGTTCTATGTACAGGCTCCTACCTTGTGTTTGCGTATAACAACCTGCCCTGTTTTTTCAAAACACAAATCAGGTAAGACTACGGATACCTTTCCCCCGCAAGAACCGGGATACTGAATGCAGTATCCTGCCTCACCCGGGCGATTCAGGAGGCATGGAGGTATCCGGTTGAAGCTCTTGAGAAACTCCACGTTCTGGTGGGGAATGCTCATTGTCATCGCAGCGGCAGGCCTGGGCGCAGCGGTCTATCTCGCCTGGATTGAGCTGGACCAGACACTGGGCCCGTTCCCGACCCAGCACTGGCTGACCTGGACAGGAACGGGGATCATAGCGATCAACGTTCCTTTGTTCTACTTCCTTCGCGTTCGAATTCCCAGCGCCTACAAAGGTTTGCTCAGGCTGCACGTGCTTGGCAACCTTCTTGGCGCGGCGCTCATAACCGTGCATTTTTCCACTATGCTGAGATGGGCATTTCCAGCCGATCTGGAGACCGGGGTGCTTCTCTTCACAGCCGTATTCATATCCGTCCTGTCGGGTTTTATCCTCAGATTTGGACTCACCAGGAAAGGCCGTGGAGGCTGGAAATTCCTGCACGGCGCCATAGCCCTGACTTTCTACCTGGTGGTGATCATGCACATCCTGCACGGCCTGGGCGTGCTCTGACTGCGCCTCGCCGCGTCCAGCTTGTTTTCGAGAGAGAGTGCGGGGATTCCGCCAGGAATTGCCGCGAGACTCAGTTGCTCAGTCCGGGGCCGCCGGAGTAGGGCGGGTGCCTGCGCTGAGCACAGTCCCCGGCGGGCTTCTCCTGCTGGACAGGTTCGGTTGAAAACAACGGCGCCGGCCGGTGTTGCGCTGCTTCAGAACAGGAGCGGTCCCCGTTCTTCACGAAGAGCCGGGCGATAGCCTGCCTTTCAATAGCGATGATTTGTTCGGCGAATGGATTAATCAGTTCAGCGGCATCCCTCTTCAGCCAGGCCAGCATGCTCGCCCTAAGCGCGGTGGGATTCTTGATAAAGTTCTTGCGCATAGCGACGTACTGCTCAAACGTCATCCGGCCGCCCTCAAAGCAGCTCAGATAGTCGATCACGTTATCTATGAAGAAGAATTTGTGCACGAAGGAGCTGTCACCGGCCATGTTCAAGCGGGAAGCCAGATACTGCTGCTGCTTCAGCATGAAAGGTTTGAGGTCGCCGATGTGCTCCAGGCGTATCCCGGAGTCCACCGAGGGCATATCGAGCACAAAGTTTATCATGACGCTGTCCTGGGCTTTCGCGATCTGCGCCTGAGCTCCGGAAGACATCACGCGGCGCAGATATGTCTTCAGGTCCTTCAGGAACCTGTCCGCGCCTTCCTCCTGCTTGTTCGCAGCCATGTTCATGGACATTTTGAGAAGGAGCTCCACACACAGCTGCCAGCGTTTCTCCAGCTCGTTCCTGTCTATCTTGCTATCCAGCAGCCAGGAGAGCTTCGAGATATGCTCCGCGTTCGCCAGGTGCTCCAGACAGCCGAACCAGTTGGCCTCCTGCCCGCGGAGTTCCCGGCTGGCGCAGTCCGACACCATGGAAAGGCCCAGCCGAAGGGTCCTGAGGTACTCGTCCTTGAGTCGCGGGAATACCTTCTCGAACCGGTAGGGAAGACAGACAACCCTGTTTGCCAGCGAGGAAGGTATACGGTTGGCGCTATCGAAATACTGAAGCCTATTCTCATATATCCCGCAGGCATTGGGGTCAATAAGGATTACGGTCAACTCGGAATTCCTGGCCGCGACATCGAGGAGCATCCTCATTATGTGTTCGTCCCTGAATGAGTAGCCTACCACCACCAAGAATTTGCAGTTCTTGCTCTGGATAATGTTCTTGGCCCTGACAGTCAGCTCGACAAGCGGCTCCGCGTACTCGTATTTCTGTGTCGGATAAAGCATCAGGCTGTCGGCCTTTTCGCCTGTTATCAGCTCGATGCGTGAGTGGTCCGTCATGACCGGCAGCTTTATGTAGCCCCCCCGGTCGCTCCTGTACCATATTACGGACCCGTGCAGCTTGAAGAGGCGGACATCCACATTCGACTTCTCGAAAACGTCGGGGTTCCAGGTAACGTCGAAGCCGTCCTGGTAGTTGAGATTGTGAATGCTGCAAAACTGCTCGATGCATGTATCATAGTTGACACTGATGATGTCGAGCGGCCTCCGCTCTTCAATGAATCCCCTCAGCGGTTTCAGGTATTCAATGCGTTCCTGCGACTTGATGATGGCCTTGCTCTTGATGAAGTCCTTCAGCCGTTCGATGACGAAACTTCCATGCGGAAAGTCCTTGAGAACGAAGCGGCCGCCCTTGATGAACTCAAGCAGGGGCTCCTCATCCCTGGCCTCAAGTTTCATCAAGGCCTCCATGAGGAGCTCTATGTCGATGCCGGGACTTTGAGAGGTCTTCTTTTTCCAGCGCCGCAGTGTATCCAGGACCGTATCCAGTATCGACTTTGCGTCGTCTTCGCCGACACTGCTCCGAAAGTCCTCCACGAAACGAAACGTATCGGGCACGCCGGCTCCTGCTGACGCGCCGGCGCCGAGCAGGAAGATGACCTCGGAAGGATGACTATCATTCATAGAAATTACCTAAGGGTCGTAACTTAACGTAATAAGTATAACACAACAAAGCTTGGCTGGTCTCAAGGCACCATCTGATTTGCGGCAAAATGGCATTTTGCGCCGGAAGACGCTGTATGCAGAGGGGCCTTTGTTGTGAAGATGCGACCGGCCGTCTATAATGGAGTCAAGCGGAGAGATGAAAATGGAACGCAAGTCATCACCTGAACGAGCCTACGACAGAAGCGAGTTCGACCGCGAGGTGAGCGCATTGCTGGAGCAGATACTCGCGGTGCCGCCCGCCGAGAGGCAGTTCTTCCTTGCGAACAAGATCCGCGAGATGAGGACCAGGAAGGGCGCTGAATTCGGTGATAAGCTGGAAGTGCTGAGAGCCGCCGTGAAGAGGGGCAACCTGCTTCTTGAGCTCAGGGCCGCCAAGGAAATCCTGGAGAGAGAAGACCTCCGCGGGCGGGGGCGGAGACGGACCGGGCGCTAGCCCTACTTGCTCCTGCACACCCATCCTACTCTCAATCTCAATCCTTAATCTTAATCCTCAATACTCAGTCCT
>JACUUS010000007.1 GCA_014859215.1 Dehalococcoidia bacterium
TACATGCAATCCCAGCTTCCGTTGAAAACCGCCGTGCGGACTTCTGGGACATTATATCGGCGCGCGATTGAAGAGTAAACAAGTCCGTCATTTGGCGGGCCGGTTCCCCCGCCCGGCCGTTCTCCGCGTCCTTGCTTTCATTCGCTAATCCTGATATATTTATGACGCTATGGAAAGAATAGAAGTCTCTGCTTCGCCGCGCAAAATCCTGGGCAAGAAGGTACGGTTCCTGCGCAGACAGGGGATAACCCCTGCCACCGTTTACGGACACGGTATAGATTCCACGCCCGTGGAGATTCCAACCGGTGTTCTCAAACGTCTCCTCGCCCGCGCGGGGATGACAAACCTGATAAACCTCATGATTGACGGTGAAGCGCCGCGCATGGTTGTGGTCCGCGCGGTGCAGAAAGACCCCCTGACAGGGGAGCCTCTGCATGCCGATTTCTACCAGGTAAGAATGGAAGAGAAGCTCAGGCTTTCCGTTCCTGTTACGCTGTCAGGACAAGCGCCCGCGGTGAAAGAACTGGGAGGAATACTCTACCAGAGCGTTGACAGCCTCGAAGTCGAGTGTCTGCCCGGAAATATGCCCCACAGTATTGAGGTTGACGTATCAGGGCTGACTGAAATCGACCAGGCCATTCACGTCCGTGACCTGCGACCTGGACAGGGCATTGTCATTGTGGACTCACCGGACCAGATGATCGTGCAAATCGGGCGTGGCGCCGAAGAAGAGCCCGTCGCGCCTCCGCCTGAGGTCAAACTGGAGGAGCCCAGGGTAAAACCGGGCGAGGCTCCTGTGAAGCCGCCAGAGGCCTAGTCTATCGGCCCAGAAGAGACCCAACAAAGCTGCGCTGTCCCCTCATAAACTCATCTGCCGGCAACGGCCGCTTCCCCTCGAGCTGGACAGTGAGAAGTCCCAGGATCCCTTCGCCCGTCCTTACGCCCACCAGAGCAGGCATCCCCGGTCCCAACTGAAAGACTTTTCCAGCTTCGCCGTCCCCAATATCAGGAAGAGAAACGGCTTCAATAATCTTCACGACCTTCCCTTGCCAGTGCGTGTATGAGCCAGGCCAGGGCTCGAAGGCGCGCACCCGGCGAGAAATCACCCCCGCGGGCATGCTCCAGTCTATTTCCCCGTCCTCTTTCTTAATGGAGGCCGTAACAGTGGCCTTGCTGTCATCCTGAGCATTCGGCTTCAGGCTCCCGTCGATCCATAGAGGCAGGGTCTCGGTCAACAGGCGCGCTCCGGCCTGAGCAAGCCGCTCTGACAGCGTGCCGGTTGTATCGTCCGGCAGAATGTCCACGACAATCTGCGAGAGTACCGGCCCCGTATCCAGGCCCGCGTCCATTAACATGATCGTTACGCCCGTTTCCCTGTCTCCGTTAAGAATAGCGGCAGGCACCGGGGTAGCCCCCCGGTAGCGCGGCAGCAAGGATGGATGCACGTTCAGGCATCCGTAACGGGGTATGTCGAGCACGCTCCGGGGCAATATCTGGCCGAAAGCCGCAACCACGATAACCTCGGGCTCGAGACCGGCGAGACTCTGCATCTCCTCAGGGTCTCTTAACCGTGCGGGCTGGTAGACCGGGATCCCGTGTTCCAGCGCCGCCTTCTTCACCGGTGACAGGACGACCTCCCTGCTCCTGCCCGCCGGCCTATCCGGCTGCGTATAGACCGCCGCTATCTCATACCCGTCATGGACAAGCCCTTCCAGACTGGGCACACTGAACTCCGGCGTTCCCATGAAGACCACACGTACCCGGCTTTCCTGCATCATGCCGTTTATTCTATCATATCGGCGATGGCTGTTGACAAAGCTGAATCATGCGCCGTACTATCTATGCGGGTCCGAAACTCTACAGGAGGCTGACATGAGAATAATCGGCGCTTTCCTGTTGATAGCCGGCGGTGTTACCGCCTTGGGCTCTATTCTCTACTGGTTCGTAACGGCGATTATAGATTTCCTCCCTCTTGTGTTGAAGGCGGCCATAGTTGCCGCGATTGTTGGTTTCGTCCTGCTGATGGTCTCGCTTATCAGGGAAAGAGTACGAGCTTCGAAGACCGAGGAGTTCAAGGAGGTAGAACGGTGATCATCGTAACCACCGACAAAATTGAAGGCAAGAGGATAGTGAAAACGCTGGGCCTGGTGAGGGGCAGCACGATTCGGGCCCGGCACGTGGGACACGATATTATGGCCATGCTCAGGAACCTTGTCGGCGGAGAGATAACCGATTATACGAAGATGCTCGCCGAGTCCAGGGAACAGGCCGTGTCGAGGATGATAGAGCACGCCAGGACCCTGGGGGCGGACGCGATAGTGGGAACCAGGTTCGTAACCTCGATGGTCATGTCCGGGGCCGCTGAGCTGCTTGTCTACGGCACGGCGGTAATCACAGAAGACGCAGCTAAGTAGGTTGAGGGGCTAACTCACGATGATTCCGATTGCCATCAGCATGGGAAGCATGAGAGTGACCAGCACATTGCGACCCATTACCGGGATCAGGTTCTCCAGCTGATCGTAGTACTTGCGCGCCCCCTTGATGGCCGCTATCCCCAGCGGCAAAGTGAGCAGCCCGAAAAGGGCCATGTAGGGCAGCACCCCGACGATCACTGACACAACAAGGGCCACGTAAGCCGACAAGAGCAGTACCGCGTAGACCCCGCTGCTCCCCTTCTTCCCGATGACTATGGGAAGATGCCGCCTGAAGACCGACGCATCGGCCTCCGCGTCGGGGAACTGGTTGAGCAGCAGCAGATTGCTCACCAGGAAGCCGGGAACAATCGAGGCCAGGCCCGCGGCGAGGCTGTAGCCCCCCGTAAGCACGAAATAGGTCCCCATTACCATCAGGGGACCGAAGCCAAACCCGGGTGCGATAGCGCAGAGTAGAGGGGACCTCGTTATGTAGGTAGTGTAGAAATAGACCGTAAGAATGCCGGCAACGCCCAGGGGCAGGATCGGCACCCCGTAAACATAGATGAAGAACCCGCCGATGGCTACGATCCCGGCCAGGCAGAACATGCCAACCGAATAGACCTTCTCTGGATCGAGCAGGCCTTCCACCAGCACTCCGCTTCCGCCGCTGAAAGGGGTCCTGTTTGTCTTGAAATCAACCCCGCTCTTCCAGTCAAAGTAGTCATTCAGCACATTGACGGCGATATGCGCCAGAAGAGCACCGATAAAGGCCAGCGCCAGGTACAGAGCACTTATCGAATGACCCTGGTAAACAGCAACTGAGACTCCTACCAGCACCGAAACCGGAGTCAGCACCAGGAACTGCACTCGCAACTGCCTGACCCATACCTTGATGCTTGCCATCTCTTTCTCCTAAAGGATAGTCGGCCGGCTAGAGGAACCTGACACTCAGCATTGCCAGGGCGATGAAAATGACCACGAGGACGATGGTGAAACGGAACAGGGTCCTGTCAATTCCCCGCCTCGTTCTGAAAGTCGATTCGCCCTGCCCCCCGAAGACACCGCCGAGCCCCGCTCCGCGAGCCTGCGCGAGGATAAGGACTATCACCAGTAATGAGACTATGAGCACTGCTATATGTATGAGCGTCATTTCTACTCCGTTACGGGCTTACCTCAAGCTTCCTCTTGAGCAGGTCGTTTACCACCTGAGGGTTGGCCCGCCCTCTTGTTTCTTTCATAACCTGTCCGACCAGAAATTTCAAGGCCTGGTCCTTACCTTTTCTGAAGTCCGCGGCCGCAGGCTGGTTCCGGGACAGCACCTCGTCCACCATTGCTTCCAGTTCCGTTTCTCCCGAGATCTGCGAAAGCCCGCGTTCTTCCACTATTTCCGCCGCAGAACGGCCAGTATGGAACATTTCCTCGAAAACAGTCTTGGCCATGGTGGTGCTCAGCGTACCGCGGTCAATGAATTCAAGCAGATCGACAAGCTGCTGAGGACTGGTCCGGGTCCGGGTGATATCGGTGTTTGTCACATTGAACAGCCTGGCATACTCACCGAGAAGCCAGTTGGCAATCTCTTTCGCTTTCCTCCCGGTGTCGACCCCTGCCGGCAATGCCCTGATACTCTCCTCGAAATACTCCGCCTGGGCCCTGGAAATTGTCAGCAAGCTGGCGTCGTAAATCGATAGCCCGTAGTCCGACATGAAGCGTTCCCGTCTTGCATCCGGCAACTCAGGTAGCCGGGCCCGGATGCTCTCCACCAGCTCCCGGCCTATCGTGAGCGGTGGCAGGTCCGGTTCGGGGAAGTACCTGTAATCATGGGCGTATTCCTTGCTGCGCTGGGAGACCGTGATTCCCTTTTCCTCAACCCAACCCCGCGTCTCCTGCACAAGCCTGCCGCCTTCTTCCAGCACCTTCTGCTGACGTTCAACCTCGTACTCCAGCGCCCGGTAGACAGCCCTGAAGCTGTTCATGTTCTTGACCTCGACCTTTGCCAGGTACTCGGTTGTGCCGGCCGGTCGAATGCTGACGTTGGCATCGCACCGAAAACTGCCTTCCTCCATATTCCCCGTCGACACACCCAGATACTGGAGGATACTACGCAGCTTTATCAGGTACTGGCGCGCCTCTTCCGGCGAGCGGATATCGGGCTCGCCTACAATCTCCATAAGGGGGACCCCCGCGCGGTTGATATCGACCAGACTGTATGTTTCCCCGCACCCGTTCGTCCGGTGAAAAAGCTTGGCCACATCCTCTTCCAGGTGCACCCTGGTAATCCCGATCACCTTGCTTTCTCCGTCCACTGTAATGGTGAGCCAGCCTTTGACTCCCACAGGGTGATCGTACTGAGAGATCTGGTAACCCTTCATAAGGTCTGGATAGGGATAGTTCTTACGGTCGAATACAGAGAAGTCAGCGACGGTGCAATTCAACGCAAGGGCCGTCATTATGGTATATTCCACCGCCTCCCGGTTGATTACGGGCAGCACTCCAGGCATGCCCATACATACGGGACAAACATGTGTGTTGGGTGGAGCACTGGCGTAGTCCGCACTGCATGCGCAGTACATCTTGCTCCGGGTGAGAAGCTGCGCATGGACCTCCAGTCCAATAATAGTCTCATACGTGGTTGATATATTCGCTTCGGCACGCATCTCTCTTAATATACCAGCGCGCGTTAATGCTATCAAGACAGACCTCCATCGCGGCCACGTTTGTGGACTGCTCGATCGGCTTATGATATACTCCTGAAAGAGGCAAAGGAAAGGGTTGTTCCGAGAACACTCTGCGTGGTTGTCAACAGTGGAAATGGCCCAGGCACGACAGAAGCTGATACAGCAGCTGTCGTATGAAATCAAGGATAAGCGGGTTCTGGAAATAATGGGCCGTGTTCCCCGGGAACTCTTTGTTCCCCCTTCCAGCCAGCATCTCGCCTATGAGAACATTCCCCTTCCCATCGATCTGGGGCAGACGATATCCCAGCCATTCATCGTAGCTCTGATGACCGAAGCCCTGGAGCTCAAAGGGAATGAGAAAGTCCTCGAACTGGGTACGGGCAGCGGCTATCAAACAGCGATACTCGCTGAACTGGCCCGGTGTGTAATCTCCGTAGAGAGACATCAGAAACTCCTTGATAAGGCGAGGAGCACCCTCAAACTCCTTGGCTATAGGAATGTTGAGCTGCAGCTCGCTGAGAAAAGGCTTGGATGGCCCGACGGCGCGCCATATGACGCCATAATCGTCACTGCCGGCGCGCCCAACGCCTCCAGGGAGCTGCTCGACCAGTTGGGCCCCGGGGGACGTCTGGTCATACCAGTCGGCACCCCGTTCGAGCAACAATTGATGAAGATCGTGAAACACGACGGGAGATTGGACACGGTGAACCTGGGGCCTGTGCGCTTCGTGCCTTTGATCGGGGAGGATGCCTGGCCGACAGAATGAATATTATCGAGACTGGCTTTCTTGCCATTTCAATTGACTGGGATGATAGAATAAGATCAAGAAGGAGCGAAGCACCTTTACTTCCACTATGACTTCAATTGTCCTCGCTGGTGGTCGCGGCTCTCGCCTGGGCAGAGAGAAGCACGGAGAGGTGATTGCCGGGAAGGGTCTGGTTGAGCGGACCATCGGCCGCCTGAGCGTGCTTAGCTCTGATATCCTGATTGTCATCTCTGGCCGGCAGTCCAGGTCGCTATTCACTTCCCTCAAAGCCCGGACAGTGATCGACCTGTTCCCGGACGCCGGGTCTCTCGGCGGTATATACACGGGCCTGGTTTACGCAAGAACACATCATAGTCTGGTTGTGGCCTGCGACATGCCCTTTCTTAACCTGGACTTGCTTCGCTATATGATAGCGCTCGCACCTGAATACGACGTCGTAGTACCCGCCGTGGGCAGTAATGTGGAACCACTTCACGCAATCTACAGTAAGAACTGCCTGAAACCTGTCGAAAGCCTGCTTAAGCAGGGGAACCTCAGAATCACCGCTTTCTACGATCAGGTGCGTGTCAGGACCGTGGGAGGCGATGAAATCGACAAGTTTGACCCGGACCATCTGAGTTTCTTCAATGTGAATACCCATGCCGATCTGGAAAAAGCACGCAAGCTCGCTATAATTGAGCGTACTTCAGAGGTGACTGGATAGTGCAAAAGGATTTCAAATGATTTCTGTCGAAGAAGCGCTTGAGAAGATTCTGAGCTATTTCGATGTTCTCGAACCGGAGGAGGAGACCATACTGGACAGCCTGGGGCGTACTCTGGCGGAGGACATCCACTCCACAATAAACATACCGGCCATGGACAACTCGGCGATGGACGGGTACGCCGTCCAGGCTGAGAGTACTGTAGGCGCCAGACCTTCTTCGCCGAACTACCTGCGCGTGACTGGTGAAGTTGCTGCGGGATATCTAACGAAGGAGGCCGTGGAACCGGGAACGGCGATCCGGATTATGACCGGAGCTCCCATACCGAAGGGCGCTGACTGCGTTGTGCAGTTCGAAGACACTGACGAGGAAGCACGCAAGGTAAACAACCAGCAGACGGTCGAAATCGGGATACTGCGCGAGGCTGACAAAGGTCTGAACATAAGGCGAGCAGGAGAGGATATTGCCAGTGGCTCGCTCGTCTTGAAACAGGGAACGCACATCCGCCCGCAGGAAGTGGGCGTGCTGGCGTCCATCGGGCGGGAAGTCGTCCTGGTTATTCGTAAGCCCATCGTAGCGGTGCTTGCTACCGGCGATGAGCTCGTGGAGGTTGGAAGGCCGTTGCCGCCGGGCAAACTCTACAACAGCAATTCATACAGTATCGCCGCCCAGGTAGTCCGCTATGGCGGAGCGCCACACATACTCGGCATCGCCCGTGACGACCCGGAAGACCTGGAGGACAAGATAAAGGATGCGCGCAACGCTGATATGCTGGTCACTTCAGCAGGCGTATCCATGGGGGACTACGACATAGTGAAAGACGTCCTGGCCAGGATCGGCGAGATTGGTTTCTGGACAGTCCGGATGAAACCCGGCAAACCACTCGCGTTCGGGGTACTAAAATTCGGGGGGAAAAGGGTACCTCATCTCGGTCTGCCCGGGAACCCCGTCAGCTCAATGATCACATTCGAGCAGTTTGCTCGACCTGCAATTCTGAAAATGCTTGGCAGGACGAACTATGAGAAACCGGTCATCTCGGCCATCACGGAGAGTCCCGTGAAGAATACAGATGGACGACGTATATTCGCACGTGTAAGAGTGCGCAAGGAAGATGGCAGGTACCTTGCGCGCCTGGTTGGTCCGCAGGGCTCGGGCATACTCACGTCCATGGCGCATGCTAATGGTCTCATGATCGTTCCGGAGAACCAGCCCTCCGTTAAGCCGGGAGACCACGTTATGGTCCAGATGCTCGATTGGAATGAAGAGGTCTAGGCGGGAGAGAGATCACATGGTACCCATAATACGAGTAGTCGGGAAGAGCGGATCAGGCAAGACGAACCTGACCGAAGCCCTGGTCCAGGAATTGAAGAGGCGTGGATACAACGTTGCGGCGGTCAAACACAGCCCTCACGGTTTTGACATGGATCGCGAAGGGAAGGATACATGGCGCTATGCGCAATCAGGGGCGGATGCCGTGATGGTAAGCTCACCTGGCGGAATCGCGATGATAAGAAAGACAGACCATGACAGTACCCTTGCTGAACTCTCAAGAATCCTGGGCGCGGATTTCGACATTATCCTGGCCGAAGGCTTCAAACACGAAAAGGGGCAGAAAATAGAGGTACTGTCTCGGGAACAGGGCAATCAACCGACGTGCGAAGCCGAAGAACTCCTGGCCGTCGTGGCGGAACAGAAACTGGCACAGAACGTCCCGCAGTTCGCGCCCGGCGATACCGCGCGGCTCGCCGAGTTCATTGAGAGGCGGTACCTGAACAAGGTCGGGGCCGAGTCGATCTCATTGTATGTGGGGAATGAGCCGGTCCCTCTTAATGAGTTCGTGCGCGGCATGTTTACGAACATCCTGACTGGAATGATCTCTTCACTCAAGAGGGTGCCGAAATCGACCTCCATTGACATCTTCATTAGAAGGAAAGCCGGCGGATGATCTTTGAGGCAGCTGACTTTGTATTCGAACCGCCGCGGCAAATAGCCTTTGCCCGCCGGGTTCTTGTCAAGCCCAGCGCAAGGTGCTCCGCGCCTCATCCGGTAACTACCAGTCGACAGACACTCGGCGCGATTATAGCCGGTATCAGAAAGATCAGCAGCGCCGACATTATTTTTCTCGAGAGGAGCGACGGCACCGAGCCTATGCGGTCCGTTTATCGTGAGCTGGGCTACGATTTCCCGCGCACAATGTTGCTGGATGTCGATCAGTGCGTACCGGTAGCGATTGAAAACCCCTTACCCAAGCCGTTTGCCTTGCCAACGTTCTGGGTACCAAACGTTATACTCTCATGTGATTTCCTTATCACGGTAGCGCCCTTGAAGACAGTCTCCGGGCGTGGCGACCTGAGTATAAGGAACCTGCTCGGTCTATTGCCCGTGAACAAGTACACCCGTGAGATGAAGATGCCGACCGGGTTGGAGCAGGGTATAGGAATAGAGAGTGTCATAGCCGACCTCTATTTCACTCTGCCTTTTGACCTGGGGGTTATTGACGCCCGCAAGAGGCTCATAAGTGAAACAGACTCCCTCCATGGCGAGAGCACGGAATATGGCAAGATTTTTGTCGGCACTCCCTATGAAGTCGACAAGGAGGCTTCCGAGGCCACAGGCGTACAAACGGGTTATCTCAAGCTGATCGAGCAAGCAAGAGCTGAACAGAGGAGGTCGGTTGATAGCTATGGAAACCAACAGGGATGAGGGCGCAGGAGAAAAGCGTTATTTCATTGACCCCAACTGGTACCATGAACACGAGCGTTCATTTGCCGTACTGATATCAAGCCGTCTATGTCCGGCATCCCAGAAAAAAAAGGTCGCCAAATCCGAGAATGCCCTGCTGAAGACCATCAGCCAGTGCTGCTCGAAATGGGAGGGCTTCATCACGGCAGATATGCCTATTCTCGAGGTTGTATTTCGCATACTGCTCGCTAACGGCAATCAGCCGCTATCTTTAGACGAAATTCGCGATAGATTGCAGCAAATCCTGACCGATACCACAGGGCCCAGGGAGCTCTCTATAGAACGGCTTGAGCGCATTTTGGCGAGGGACGATTACTACGGGATAAGGGCGGCGCCCGCACCGAGAGTGGAGGAGCCTAGTACAGTACCGTGAATTGATTGAAGCGGTTGCGGTAAGGCGCCCAACGTACTTCAACCTCGTCCACCCTGGCAAGGATGGGGCCCTGTTCGAGATGTTTCAATAACTTCTTAAGAGCTTTCTTATTACCTTCCGCGAACACCTCTACGGTGTGATCCTCCCGCAGGTTCCTGGCGTACCCCGTGAGACCCAGAGCCCTGGCTTTCCGGATAACGAAGTAGCGGAAACTCACTCCCTGGACACGTCCGCGCACCATGGCCAGCATTGTAGCAGACTCCGGCATGGGCCACCTCCACCCAGGGTTTAGAGGGTCTTGAGGACTTTCGCGACGAAACGAGATTCGACCCGGTCTAAACGGTTCAGACCATGCTCATGCGCGATTCGTACAGCCCGCGCGAGTTCTTCGCCGCTTACAGGCCGACCGAGTTCGGGGATCTGGTACGCCTCGTGACAAGGGCGGTATTGCCCCATTATGTTCAGGTACGTATTCCGTGAGACTTCAGTCGCCAGAAAACTGCAAACACCGGCAGTGCCTGCCAGATTATGAGGCAGGACCAGGTGCCGAACGAGCAGGCCCTTTACGGCAACTCCGTTGTCATCGATCTGCAAGTCCCCTGTCTGACGGTGCATTTCCCTGACCGCCTCCCTGTTTCTCTCGGGATATCGCTTGACTCCCGAGAGGCGCAGACCGGTCTCATCGTCACAGTACTTCATATCCGGCATATAGATGTCGAAGATCCCGTCCAGCATTCTCAGCGTCTGAACGGAGTCGTAACCGCCTGTATTGTAGACCAGGGGGACTGAAAGACCTGCTTCCACCGCGATTTCAAGCCCTTCCAGCAACTGGGGCACGACGTGGGTAGGACTTACGAAGTTTATATTGTGGCATCCCGAACGCTGAAGGGAAAGCATCATTCGCGCCAGTTCACGGCTGTCCACAGGGCTCCCGTCGCCTGACTGGCTTATGGTGTAGTTCTGACAGTAACGGCACTTCAGATTGCAGTATGTGAAAAATATCGTTCCCGACCCGTTCCTGCCCACCAGGGGTGATTCTTCGCCAAAATGGGGCCCGAAGCTGGCTACCAGAGCTTGCCTGCCGGTGCGGCATTTTCCCTGAGCACCTTCAAGACGATTGATGCCGCATTCACGAGGGCAAAGACGGCATGAGGCAAGCATTTCAACTGCCTGGTCGACCCTTTCCCGCAACTTGCCCTGTTCATAAAGCTGCCTGTAGGCCGCCCGCGGCCTGTCATTCTTCGTCAAGTTGTCTGTCCTTCTTACTCTTCTTCACTACCTCAACGACAGTCGGCATGGGCAGTATCTCCGAGACTGTAGACTTCTTGGCACTCTTCTTTGGCTTCTTCGCTTCACGATGCCTGTAATCTCGCTTTCCCATTTGTCCACCTCTCGTAAGCGTCGCTCACTGGTCTCAAGTGAGAGTTTAGCAAAACGGTACCACCGTGTAAAGAAAAGCGCCTGACTAAGGGCTACCTTCAACCCCTCGCGACAGGAGCCACTTCCGCTTCTGCTCAGCCCTGATGCCGGGATCAGTAGGCTCATAGCCGGCAAGGAACTCCTTCTTGAAGTCCCCGTACGCGCCATCCTGGATTGCTTTCCTCGTCTTTGCCATGAGCCGCACAATGTACCGGATGTTGTGGATGGTCGCGAGCCGGTACGCGAGCAGTTCCCGGGCCTTGAAAAGGTGGTGAAGGTAAGCCGCCGGGAAAGTCCTGCACGTATAACAGTCGCATCCGCGGTCTAATGGCCCCGCTTCCCTCTCAAACCGGGAATTGAAAATGTTTATGCGGCGGTTCTCGCCGAACAAAGCGCCGTTTCGCGCCAGCCGCGTCGGCAGGGCGCTGTCGAACATGTCGGCGCCCCGGGCAACGCACTCGACCAGGTCCTCGGGGGATCCCACTCCCATAAGGTACCTGGGCTTATCGGCGGGAAGCATGGTTATAGTATCGGCGAGCACGGAATACGTTATCTCCTTGGGCTCGCCCAGGCTCAAGCCCCCAACTGCATAACCGGGGAAATCCAGGGACCGAAGGTATTCCACTGACTGACGGCGGAGATCAGCAAAAGTCCCTCCCTGCACTATGCCGAAAAGCGCCTGGTCCTCGCGCTTGTGAAATTTCCTGGATTTTTCGGCCCAGAGATGGGTCCGTTCAGTTGCCCGCCGGATCGCGTCGCGGGTCCCTCCGTATGGCGGGCATTCATCCAGGACCATGATCACATCAGCTCCAAGGTCCTCCTGCGCCCGAATCGCGAGCTCCGGGGTAAGAAACTGTTCGCTGCCATCGATATGCGATCTGAACAGGGCCCCCTCATCGTTGATGCGCCGGAGATGCCCGAGACTGAAGATCTGGAAGCCCCCGCTGTCGGTCAATATGGGCCCGTTCCACGCCATGAACCGATGGAGGCCGCCAAGCTCCTTGACAGTGTCGATACCCGGTCTCAGGTACAGGTGATACGTATTGGCAAGTATTATCTGTACCCCGAGTGATTCCAGGTCCGGAGGGGTCAGGGTCTTGACGGTCCCCTGACTCCCCACAGGCATGAACACAGGTGTTTCTACCGTCCCATGGGGAGTGACAAGTTTTCCGGCGCGGGCGCCCGTTTCAGGGCATACCGCTTGAAGGTGGAAAAGCTCCTGCATTGACTAGATCCAGAAGTTCAGGCAAAGCGCGATGAATACCAGGCCCAGGTATGGGAAGGCCGACAGCTTATAGACCTTCCATGCATCGAGGCGGGCGCCGCTTCTGAGAAGCCTGTAGCTGGCATATACCATCGCGGCGCTGAGCAGGTTGGCCGCGCCGAAATAGAACCATCCGAAGTTGCCGAAATGCCATAGGGCGATCGAGGCCGCGTAAAGCAATATCGACAGCGCCATCAGTATCTTGATCGCATCGGCGGCTCTCCAGGTAACCGGGAAATACCTCACCCCTGCCTGCAAATAGTCTTCACGATTAGCGACCATTACGCTCCATACATGCAGCGGTATCCAGATGGCGATCAGGATGCACAGAAAAAGCACGGTCATGTCGAGGCTCCTGGTTACCGCCACATACCCTATAAGAACAGGCGCGCATCCAGCGAGCCCTCCCTGCACCACGCACATAACTCTTTTTCGGAAGACCGCGGCAGCAACGGTGCCGGTAAGGCCAAAGACAAAGGCGAGGGGATGAAGGAACCAGGCTATACCCAGCGCGACGACAACCAGGAACAGGCTCCACGCAAGAGCCCTCCCGGCAGGTACTATCCTCTGAGCCGGAAGCGCCCTCAGATGAGTCCGCCTCATCCTGGCGTCGACATTGCGGTCAAGGTAATTGGTGAGACCGTTTGCCCCGGCGCTGCCCAAGCCAATGGCCAGGAGAGCCGGCAGCCATATATTCACAGGAACACTGCCCTGCCCGGCGATGACAGCTGCCGCAACCCCGATGAAAGTGAGCAGGACGGTCTCGCGCGGTTTAAGGACGGTCAGATAATCGACAAGACCTCTGCCCTGCGGTCTCCCAGCCAGATCAACTGCCGCCGGTCCTGTTGGAGTCTCGGCTGCCTGGGTCATGCATTACCCTCTGCGGACTTGTATCGTCAATATAATATCACGCCGGAGCCAAACGCCCAATAGCTGTATGGCCGCGCTAGAGCACCAGCGTGCGCAAAACGTCTTGCACAATTTCGGCGGGGACATCATCCCTGGTTAAGGGCCGGCCGATTCCCGATATGAGCACCCAGCGGACCTTCTTGCTTCTCACCTTCTTGTCCAGCGCCAAGGCGCGTGAGATGCGTTCACGGTCTACCCCGGTGCACTCAACAGGCAGTTCAAACCAGCGCAGCAGTTCGCTTTGCCGGGCGACCACTTTGTCATCTATGAGACCCATGCGGCAGCTAATCATGGCCGCGCCCGTCATCCCGATGGCGACAGCTTCGCCGTGAAGGAAACGTCCATATCCCGTAGCCGCTTCAAGACCGTGAGCGATGGTGTGACCATAGTTAAGATAGGTGCGGACTCCTGACTCTTTCTCGTCCTGGTTTACAATAGACGCCTTTGCGGCGCCGCTGCACGCGATAACTTCAGCAGCTATATCGCCCAGGTCCCTCAACTCCCCGGCTCTGCCCTCCAGAAGCGCCACTAGCGATTCATCCTGGATTACAGCGTGCTTGATGACCTCCGCCCAGCCCGATGTAAGCTCGCGCCGGGGCAGCGTCTTCAGGCACTCTATGTCCACGACAATCAGACGAGGTTGATAGAACGCCCCTATGAGGTTCTTGCCTTCCGGATGGTCTATACCTACTTTCCCGCCTATCGCAGAATCGACCATAGCCAATAGACTGGTTGGCACCTGAACAAGCGCCAGGCCGCGCAGAAAAGTCGCCGCCACGAATCCCGCAAGGTCCCCGATCACGCCGCCGCCCAGGGCGACTATGCTGTCACCGCGTTCTGCTCGACGCTCGACCAGCCTGTCATACAGGTCTCCCGCGACGGCCAGCGATTTGCTCTGCTCGCCCGCCGGCACCACCGCATAATCGGACTCAAAGCCGGCTTCCTCCAGTACGCGGGACACCTTCTCCCCGTAGAGCGGGTAAACCCGGTCATCACTGACTATGTGGGCCCTTCCCCTGAGGCCCGCGTTACGCATCCTCACGCCCAGCCGCGATAGCTCGCCCCAGCCGACAAAAGCGGGATAGCTCTCAGTCGGCGTCGTGACTACAAAAGCTGCTCCCCGGTGTTCGCAATAGGGAGCATCGGACTCCCGCGCATCAGGCAAGGCTGGTACGGCGCCCCTGCCTCGTGACCCGAATTTCCATCCGTGAAGCACCTCCTCAGCCACCTCTTCGACAGTCAGGTTGTCGGTATGCACGGTCCAGTCGGCAAGGGAATAATATCGCTGGCGGAACTCCTTGAGCCATTCTATACGCGCAAGAGGATCAGGTCCCGATAGCAGAGGCCGCACCGTCTTCCCGGCGTCCTCCTTCGCGTCCGCCAGCAGCCTTTTGTAGATCGTGGACGGTTTCGCCTCCAGGCACACGATCACACCGCTTCTCATCATGAGTTCGCGATTACCGGAATTTATAATAGCGCCGCCCCCGGTCGATATGACCGCGTTACGGAGGCCGCAGGCCCTCTCCAGCGCATCCCTCTCAAGCTCCCGAAAGACTTGCTCCCCATCCTGCGAGAAAAGCTCAGATACAGCCCTGCCGCTTTGGCGGACGATCTCCTCGTCTATATCAACAAATTCCCAGCCGAGCCTGCCCGCAACCTCGCGCCCCACCCGGGTCTTTCCGGTATACGAGAAGCCCGTCAGGATAATGTTCTCAGGATTTCCTTGACCCACCGCACTCCTTCCCGATAATCATGATTCCCCAATGCCTGGGGAAAGGAGTTTTCACTCTCGCATATGATGGGGATAGACCTGATTGAGTCAGCCAGTACCTTCAGTATTCGGGCCACGTCTATCCATCCCTCTTCCGGGTCCTGGCTCGGGTGGACGGGGACATGCCTGTACGTCATATAGTCTTCCCGGCTGCGCGTATTCCATAGATGGACCGAGCCGGTATGCGGCAGGAGCCTGGCAGCGAACTCATACAGCTCGAACTCATTTTCTTTCGACGCAAGGTAAGAGTGGGCGATGTCGAGGCAGAAACGGAGCGGGGTGAACTCTCTGAGAATGCCGGTCAGGAACTCCGCATCGATCAGGGGAGACGAACCCACGCCTTCAATATGAAGGGGCATATTTCTTTTAACACTTAACGCGGCGAGCCGGTCACAGCTGTCCCGGGCTATCGACTCGATTCTGGCCTTGTCTTTTCCCGGCGCCTCATTCGCTGGAGAGGGGAAATGGACTACGACGTAATCCGCTCCCATATGCTCAGCCTGCTCCACCGTATAAGTAATCATTTTCAAGGTCAAGGCCTTTTTTTCGCGATCACGGTCGCAAAGGAATGACCAGGTGGGAGGCCGCGGGTACCAGTCAAGTTGTACAAGCGGAGCATGCACGCTCCATCTGAGACTGTGAAAACGGATTATCTGCTCCAGCCGCGCCAGGTCGTGGTGAAGCAGGTGGTAGAATTCGCCCCGCTGGAGCCCGTTGTCGACTATAGTCTCTTCGAGGGTGTCCAGCGAATGGCAGTGGAAACCAAGATTACTCATGGTCTAGAAGCCGCTCAGATTGCGCGAGATATCCCCTGTAGTTTCGCAGCGTCTCGTTTATGTGATCGCCCCCGAATTTTTCGAGAAACGAATCGGCCAGTACCAGGCAGAGCATCGCTTCGCCGATCACGCCAGCGGCGGGGACAACACATACGTCGCTCCGTTCGATATGCGCCTCGACTGCGTTTCCGGTACGGAGGTCCGCCGAAGGCAGAGGCCGGGCAAGAGTGGGCACAGGCTTAACCGCGGCGCGCACCAGTATTTTCTCACCGTTGCTCACGCCGCCCTCGATACCTCCGGCGTGGTTTGTACGATGGCGCAGGGGAAGCTCCGGGCCGGGTTCGATGCGGTCCTGCACCTCGGAACCGGGTAGATTCGCCTGCAGGAATCCGGCGCCTATTTCCACACCCTTCACGGCGTTGATACTCATAACGGCCTGCGCTATTCTGCCGTCGAGCCTCCGGTCCCAGTGCACATGACTCCCTATCCCGGCGGGAACGCCGTCGACTATGACCTCAAACACTCCACCCAGGCTGTCACCAGCCTCCCGAGCCTTATCTACAGCCTCAACCATTGTCTTTTCAGCCTCGACCTCGGCACAGCGCACGCAAGATGCTTCAACCTGCTCCCAGTTTATGGCCGCGTCCCGCCTGGTCCAGCGCCCGCCTATACACACGGTGTGGCTGTGTATGTCAACCCCGAACTCTTCCAGGAACCGCCGAGCGACGGCCCCGGCGGCAACCCGCGCCGAGGTCTCCCTTGCGCTGGCCCGCTCAAGAACAGGGCGAATGTCATCGAGATTATACTTGAGGGCTCCCGCCATATCGGCGTGCCCCGGCCGGAGATGGGTAACCGGCTCAGCTTCTTTTTCAACGGGTTCTACACTCATTATGGTTTTCCAGTTCTCCCAGTCCGCGTTTCTTATGAGAAGCGATATGGGGCTGCCAATAGTGCGCCCGTAGCGAACACCGGAAAGGATTTCGGCACGGTCATGCTCAATCTGCATACGCCCGCCCCTCCCGTATCCACCCTGGCGGCGGCGCAAATCCCTGGCAATATACTCTTCGTCCAGGGCAAGTCCGGCGGGTAGGCCCTCCATGATCAGGGTCAGGGCTTTTCCGTGTGATTCGCCGGCGGTAAGAAACCTCATAGTTTCAACTTCCCGAAAAGTTCATTCAAGCGCCTTCCTGGCGCTGTCTGCCATGATTTGCAGCGGCGCTTCGATGCCGGTCCACAGCCTGAAGGAAATGGCGCCCTGATATATGAGCATGGCGAGCCCTCCCAGCGTACGCGCTCCGGCTTTCTCCGCCTCTTTCATGAGCGGCGTTTCGAGTGGATTGTAGACCAGGTCATAGACAAGAGCCCGGCCGGGAATCTGGTTCGCCTTGAGCGGCGACTGTCCTTCCGTGGCGCTGTCCTTCAGGCCCACCGAAGTACAGTTTACGATAAGATTGCTGTTCACCAGCTCGGTCCGGAGATCGGCGCTTGTGAAGGGCAAAGCTGCGACCGGTGTGCCCGAGGCCTTGAGAGACGCGGCCAGCGCTTCCGCTCGCTCAGGTGTCCGGTTCACTATCGTCAACCTGCATATCCCCGCGTCTATGAGAGTAAACGCGGCGGCGCGCGCCACCCCTCCGGCGCCGAGCAGGACCGCCGTCTTCCCTCGGGGCACGAAAGACGCATCCTGGTAAAGAGCACGCAAGAACCCGGCGCTGTCCGTATTATAACCCACCAGGCTTCCGTCTCGATTGACTATCGTGTTCACAGCGCCGATCCTGGCGGCATCCCTGTCCAGATCGTGCATGAGAGGCAGGACAGCTTCCTTATAAGGTATGGTCACATTCGCTCCAAGCCTGTCCGCTCTGGCGAGAATGCCTACTGTCTCTGACAATTTGTCCGGTGGAGTGTCCCACAGTTCGTAGCGGACATCGAGGCCCAGGTGGTCAAATGCGGCTTGCTGGAAAACGGGCGAGATGGAGTGCTTGAGCTCGTGCCCTATAAGGCCTGCAACTCTCATCAAATCACCTCGTCCGGTCAGCCCGGCCCTGTCAGCGAAGCTTTAGTCCTGGCCGCGCTCATCTCTTCTCGACCAGTCCAGGTAACCCTGCAGGATATACGTGGCCGCCAGGGAATCCCGCACAAGCTTCCGTTTGCCCCGTTTTGCGCCTGCCTCGATCAGCATTCTCTCAGCCGCCAGGGTGGACATGCGCTCATCCCAGGTGACAACCGGCACCCCGACCCTTTCTTTGAGGGTCTCGGCGAAAACCAGAACGGCCTCCGCCTGCCTGCCCAAACTTCCATCGAGCGAACGAGGCAGCCCTACTACCATGGTCTCCACCTCGTTCTCCCGGGCAAGCCGGGTGATTTCCGCAAAGGCATCCTCGTCCGACTTCCGCTGCACGGTGGTCAAAGAAAAAGCTATCCTTCCCTCGGGATCGGAGAGCGCGACCCCGATACGCCTCTCACCCACGTCGAGACCCATTGCACGCATGCTAGGCCTTTTCCCCTACCAGTCTCGCCACCAGCTTGAGCGCCGGCTCGAGCTTCGTCCTGTCTTTGCCTCCACCCTGTCCAAGATTTGGACGCCCCCCACCGCTGCCACCCGCTTCCCGGGCAACTGCCCGGACTATCTCGCCTGCGTTCAAACCGCGCTTGACAAGATCAGGCGTTACCATCGCGAGAAAGCTTGGCCGGTCATCCCAGACCGCTCCCAGTACGATCACGCCGCTCCCCAGCTTCTCACGCAAGAAGTCTCCGGCGTATCTGAGGGCATCTATATTCGAAGCCGGCAGCGCAGCCGCCAGCACCGGGATTCCCTTAACCGATTCCACCTGGCCAAGCAGCGAACCCGCTGTCTCCCTTATAAGGTCATGTTCAAGGGCGCCGGCGCGCTTCCTCTCCCCATCAAGCTCGTCAAGTACAGCTTCCAGCTTGCTCTCGGCCTCCGTGATGGGAGACTGAAGACGACCGGCAATCCTTTCCAGCGTGGACAGGCGTTCTTCGACAAGGGATTCAGCCGCGCTCCCGGTCACAGCCTCGATCCTGCGCATCCCGGACCCTATACTGCCCTCGGACAGAATCAGGAAGAAGCTTATATCGCCAGTCCTGTCGACGTGCGTTCCGCCGCACACTTCGAAGCTAATCCTTGATTCACCTTCGCCAACCTCGACAACTCTCACGACGTCGCCGTATTTCTCCCCGAAGAGCGCGATAGCCCCAGCCGCGACGGCCTCCCGATAGGTCATTTCCGTCTTCCGAACCGGCAAATTCCGGCGTATATGGTCGTTGACTATCCTCTGTATACTCTGGAGCTCCTCCTTGAGCACCGGTGCGTCCTGCGAGAAATCAAACCTGAAGCGATCATGAGCCACCAGCGACCCGGCCTGCCGTACGTGACTGCCCAGTACCTCCCGGAGCGCCGCGTGGAGCAGATGGGTTGCCGTATGGTTGCGGGCTATGCTCATCCTTCTCTGCTCGTCCACCACTGCGGTAATGTCTTCTCCAAGATTGATTTCGCCCTCGGCCACCTCCCCGGTATGGACAACAAAATGTGCTCCGGACCAGATGGTACTCGTCACCTCCACCCTGCCGCGGGCGCCGACCAGCTCCCCAATATCACCCACCTGACCGCCCATCTCAGCATAGAAAGGCGTCCTGTCGAGGACAATCTCGACGCGCTGCCCCTGCTGCGCCGCCGCGGGCAAATGGCCGTTTACCGCCAGACTAATGATCCTGGCATGGTCGCTTGTCCTGTCATAACCGGTGAAATCGGTGGGCGGAAGCGACATAGACGCATAGTCAACACCGGTTTCCCTGTCGCCAAGCAGGAACTTATGCGCCGCTCTTGCCCGCTCACGCTGTCTCTCCATCTCAGCACCAAAGCCTTCAAGATCGACTGAAAGCCCGCTGTCGGCAGCAAGCTCGGCGGTTAATTCAGCGGGGAACCCATACGTATCGTAGAGCACAAACGCTTCGCGGCCAGATATAAGCTGCGGCCATTCCCGCAAGCGGCTGAACCCGGTTTCCAGATCTCCTGGCGATATCTCATCGCCATCCGGCAGAATATCACACCACAGGTCCGTTATGGATTCCGCCGCCACCTGCTCCCCTATTAACTTGAACGGACCGGCATTGAGATTGTGCTGCGCGAAGCCGTGCTTTTCGAGCATCCGTGCAGCATCTTCTAGCTTCGCTCCTGCCTTTGCCTCCTCGATCAGAGCCGGTATCGCGTCACTATGCCTGATCCGGTAATCGATCAGACCCTTAAGAATCTCAACACCCCTGTCCGATGTCTGGTCGAAGCGTTCCTCCTCAAGCTGGAGGACCCTGCGAATGAGTGCCCGGTTGGCTACCAGCTCCGGATAAACATGCCCCATTCTGCCTATCACGCTCTCCGCTACCTCGGCCAGGAACGGTTCTTGCAGCCCCAGCGTCCTGCCGAACAGGGCAGCCCTCCTGAGGATACGGCGCAGCACGTAACCGCGGCCGTCGTTTGAGGGGACCACCCCGTCGGAAACGAGAAATGTGACAGCGCGCCCGTGTTCCGCAATAATCCGCATAGTACGGTCGGTCTTATCATCGGAGCCATACACGCAGCCCGTCAGCTCCGAAATCCTGGAAACTATCGGAGCAAAAAGGTCAGTCTCGTAGGGAGAACGCACGCCCTGAAGCACCGTGGCCGTCCGCTCAAGGCCCATTCCGGTATCGATATTCTTCCTCGGCAGCGGCGTGCGCTTTCCCTCTGCGTCCTGGTAGTACTGAGTGAAGACCAGGTTCCAGATTTCGAGGAACCTTCCGCAGCCGCATGAAGGCGAGCATTCAGGCCCACAGCCGGACTCCTCGCCGAAGTCATAATGAATTTCGCTGCACGGACCGCAGGGGCCGGTTTGCCCGGCGGGACCCCAGAAGTTGTCCTTTTCACCGCAGCGCAATATGCGTTCTGCTTCGATGCCTTGCGCGCGCCAGTGTTCGAATGATTCATCATCGTCCGTGAAGACCGTTATCCAGAGCTTGTCTCTGGGGAGTCTCAGCCATTCCATGACGAACTCCCACGCCCAGGCAACGGCCTCCTTCTTGAAGTAGTCCCCGATACTGAAATTACCCAGCATCTCGAAAAAGGTGAGATGCTTGGAGTTGCCCACCGAGGCAATGTCGGTGGTGCGGAAGCACTTCTGACAGGACGCCAGGCGCGGCCAGGGAGGAACAGCTTCACCCGTGAAGTACGGCTTGAACTGCACCATCCCGGCGCTGGTCAGCAGCAGCGTGGGGTCTCCCGCAGGTATGAGAGACGAACTCGGAATGATCCTGTGCTGCCTTTGTTCAAAAAAAAGGAGAAACTTCTCCCTTAGTTCATCGGCTGTCATGTTTGCTCCGAAACCCTCGTTACCTTTGCGATTTTAGAGCAAGCGCTAGTGCGTGTCAATTTAGTGTAGCTGCAGTTAGATTCAAGTTGACATTCTGAAGCTGGTATGCTAGATTTCTGCCATGAACCCTCCTTCCCGCCCCAACCTGGCCGCATCTCCGCTCATCGAGCTATGCCAGGAGTTGCTTACTGAGCGGCGGCTTCTTCTCATCAGCAACCGGGGCCCCGCCGAATATAAGGTAGGAGCGGACGGCAGTGTCCGTCTCAGCCGGGGCGCCGGCGGCGTGGTAACCGCTCTGAGCGCGATCAGCAAGTACGTTGAGCTAACCTGGATCGCAAGCGCGATGGGCGAAGGTGATCGCCGGACGGCGACCGAAAACAACGGCAGGTTCCTTGTAGAGCTCCCCGGCCAAAGGCTCTTCCTTCGCTTCGTCACTTCTCCCAGGAACGTGTACCATAAATATTACAACCTTTTCTGCAATCCGCTCCTGTGGTTCCTGCAGCACTACATGTGGTATTCCCCTTATACGCCAAACGTGGATGCGAAGGTATATGATGCGTGGCATAACGGGTATGTTACGGTCAATCGCGATTTCGCGGACGCGGCTGTCGCTGAAGCCGCCGCCGACAAGGTACCGCCTTTCATCATGATCCACGATTACCAGTTGTACCTGGTGGGCGGATTCATTCGGAAGCGGCTCCCTCAGGCCATACTGCAGCATTTCGTTCACATTCCGTGGCCGTCCTCTTCATACTGGCAGCTTTTCCCAGGAATAATGCGTAACTCCATACTGGAAAGCCTCTGCGCGGTGGACATAGTCGGTCTCCAGACCAAACGCGACGTGCATAATTTCCTGCACAGCTGCGAGGTATTCCTGGAGGGCGCGACCGTCGACTACTCCGCCTGCACAGTCAGCCTGGCAGGCCACAAGACCAGGGTATCCGCGTATCCGGTCTCTATCGATGTACAGGCCCTGCACCGGCTGGCCAGGTCACCGCGAGTCCATGATTACGGAGAGAGACTCAAGCCCCATCTGTGCGAGAAAACTATAGTGAGAGTGGACCGCGCTGAACCCAGCAAGAATATCATCAGGGGATTGAAGGCATACGACACACTGCTGGAACGCTCACCGGACCTGCTCAGGAGAGTGAAGCTGGTCTGCTTCCTGGTGCCGTCACGCTCCGGCATCAAACAGTACCAGAGATATGCGCAGGATATATTCGAACTCGTAACGGCCATCAATGACAAGTACGGCGACAGCGAGTGGCAGCCAATCAAAGTCTACTACGAGAACAACTATGCGCAGGCGATCGCGGGAATGCGCCTGTGTGATGTTCTATTTGTGAACCCTATCATCGACGGGATGAATCTTGTGGCCAAGGAAGGTCCCATTGTGAGCGCGAAGAACAGCGTGCTCGTTCTTTCCGAAGCGGCCGGCGCCCATGAACAACTGAGGGCCCATGCTCTTTCAGTATCTCCGGCGGATATCGAGGGAACGGTCCAGGCCCTCTCAGCCGCGCTTACGATGGACGAGTTGGAACGTAGGCGGCGGGCCGGCGCCCTGCGTAAGTGCATCGAAGAGGAAGACATTACGAGATGGCTTTACCAGCAGTTCCAGGACCTCAGGAGGCTGGCCTGCCAGTTGCCTCTTCTACTGCCAGTCTGAGAAGCCGCTCGACATCCTCCACCCCGTTGAGTGTATAGTCCACTTCCCCCGCCATCCCGGGCGGTGACTCCTCGTCATCCGTAACCCCGATAGCAAGCGCCTTAAATGGCAATCCGGGCCGGTGCAACGCTACGAAAGCCTCAACATCGGTCACATCGTCACCCAGGTAAACCAGCGACCTTAGATTTCTATCAATCGCCAGCGACACCACCGCAGTCCCCTTGTTAACCTCCAAAGGCGGCCGGATCTCGAGGACCATCTTCCCCTGACTTATTCTCAGGCCTGCATCCCGCGCCGGCCCCAGCAGTGCCGCGAGGATTGCCTGCCTGGCGCGTTCAGGATCAGGACACCGCCGATAATGGATAGCGGCGGTCACTTCCTTATCACTTATGACAACCCCAGCCGGAATGTTCTCGCTGAGCCTTTCGAGCAGCCGCCGTATCTCGGCCGCGTACCCGTCCACCCCGGGAACCCGGCTGAACCTTCCATCACAACATATCTCGTAACCGTGATTACCGATGTAGACCATGCCCTCCAACCCTACCATTCTGATACTGTCGGCAACCCGTCTTCCCGACACGGCTGCCACTAGTGCCAGGCGCTGCACCAGGATGGCGAGGCTTTCCCGGCACGCAGGAGTGACTTCGGCCTCGGCGGATGAACGTTCGATCTTGCTTATCGTGCCGTCGATGTCGGTGAAAAGGCCCAGGGGAGCCGACCGGAGAAAGCGCCTGACAGATTCCACGTGGTCAAACAGGTACGGCATGAGGTCTTCGTCTGCTTCTCAGTTATAATCTTGACGGCCTTCGTGCCGAGGGCGTCTCCCCGGCGGCCGGTACGGCATCGGGATATATTCGACTGAAGTACGCCGCGGGCCCGGCTGCGGGTACAATTCCATCAGCTCGTGTATGTCCCCGGGAAGACTGTCGCTGACGGGCAGACCCAGCTCCCTGGCCTGCTCATAGCTGATCGGATAGTCATGAGTCCAGCGGCCCTGACTCAGGGAGTCCGCCAGTCTGCGCGCCTCCTCTTCCGCCATCCTCGTCCTCACGAGCATGAATACCAGTCTGCGGACCTGCTCCAGGCCTTTTCTTGCCATGTCGCCCAGTATGAGAATATGATCGTCGCGGTTTGGATTGTCCTGTTCAAGCGCCTTGAGTATGGAAGCCGCCGGGAAATAGCCGGCCTGCGGGCTCCCTATCTGCGGGTCGACCGGCCCCAGTACCGCGTCCGTATCCATCACTATCTCGTCCGCCGCCAGCGCCACCAGGGTCCCGCCGGACATGGCGTAATGCGGCACAAATACCGTTACCTTACCCTCATGTCTTCTCAAGGCGCATGCGATCTGTTCAGAGGCGAGCACCAGCCCGCCCGGCGTATGCATGACAAGATCAATAGGCATGTCAGCGCGCGTCATCCGTATCGCCCTCAGCACCTGCTCCGAGTCTTCAATGTCAATGTACCTGGTTATGGGGAAACCAAGGAAGCTCATTGTCTCGCGCCGGTGGATCATTGTAATAACGCGCGAGCTCCTCTTCCTCTCAAGCCTTCTGATTGAGGCCATGCGTCGGACAAGAATCTGCCGCCTTTGAATATATGAAGTGAAGATTATCAGGAACAGGACCGCCAGCAGCGCGACCAGTATGATGTTGACGATCGTAGCCACACCTCCACCCCTCCTCACGCCCATGCGCGAGCATGCCTCCCGATTTCATACTAACACAAGTCAGTTGACCGTCAAAGCCCCCGCCCGCTGCGGGGAAACACAGCGCCCAGGGTTCAGGTGTACTACGTATTCCACTAGGCACTCGTCGTTCAAGCACATGATCAAGAATACGTGACCTTGCGAATTCAATGTTTGCCGAGCATTGATCATACTGTAGGCAGGGCTTCAGTCGAAGCCTGTTCTGAACCAACAGGAGCGAGACGGGTCGGCCGCAAATTCCTCGCGGCGCAGGGAGGTCCAGATGATTGAGATGGATGTGCTGATAATTGGCGGTGGAAGCGCGGGGGAGAACGCCGCCCGCACCGCGGTAAGGGAGGCCGGATCGGTGGGGCTTGTGGAGAAGTCCAGGGTGGGGGGAGCCTGTGTATTCAATGCCTGTATCCCGACCAAAGCGCTGGTGCATGCCGCAAGGACTTACAAGAAGATGCGCAGCGCCGGCTTCTACGGCCTGCCGGCGATAGACAGAGCCCCCGACTACAGGCTGGTAAAGGGCTTCAAGGACAGGCTTATCGAAGGAATAGCCTCCGGCAGGGACGAGAGCATGGCAAAACGGGGCGTCACCGTGCTTGAAGGCGCCGCTCGCTTTGTTTCGTCCCGTGAGGTTGCTGTCGCTGACGAAATAATTCGCGCCCACAGCATTGTCATTGCGACCGGCTCAGCCCCCGCTGTCCCACCTATTCCGGGCCTGGATGATACAGGTTACCTGACGCATATCGATGCTCTCGAGCTTGAAAGTATTCCCGACAGAATGGCCGTCATCGGCGGCGGCCCCGTGGGAGTCGAATTCATCCAGGTGTTCTCGGCCTTCGGGTCCGACATAGACATATACGATGCGATGGACCGTATTATGAGCGTGGAAGACGAAGAGATATCCAGCGCTCTGGGAGAGCTTCTCCGCGGCCAGGGGATATCCATCTCAACTTCAGTCAGGATACTCGATATTAAACGCACCAGCGCCGGCAAGCTCATCACGCTGGAAGACTCAAACGGCGTAAAGCGGACTGCCGAGTACGACGAGATACTGGTCGCGACGGGACGCAGACCGGTAGTGGAAGGACTGGACCTGGCTGCTGCCGGCATCGAGACCTACACCAGGGGTATCAAGGTCGATTCAACACTGCGTACCAGTGTGCCCTATATATGGGCGGCGGGCGACGTTACCGGGATGCTCTACTTCACCTACATCGCGAATGAGCAGGGCAAGATCGCCGCTCTCAACGCTGCCACGAGCGGCCACACGGAATTCAAGTATGACATTCTGCCGAGAGCAACCTTCTGCGATCCCGAAGTAGCCAGCGTCGGGCTGACGGAAACGCAGGCAAGGGAAACAGGCCGCAGGGTCGTGACTGGAAGATATAAATTCGCGGATATGACCCGGCCCATCGTTTCTAACGAAACCGACGGCTTCATCAAGATAGTCGCTGAGGAGGGGACAGGGCTAATCCTGGGTGGTCATATCCTGGGAGCGGAAGCTTCCACAACCATTCACGAAATCGCAGCGGCCATGGCGGGACATCTCACGGTGTTCGATATCGGCAACCTGATCCATTCCTATCCCACTTTCTCCGAAGGCGTGCGATATGCCTGCCAGACCGCCAGGGCTTGAGTCGCTGAAGACCGCTTAGCACATAAAGAAGCGAATCCTTCAGGCGCTCCCTTTCCCTTTGAGTCTCATCAGTTCCTTCCAGGTATTCCTCTCCAGAAAGCTCCCCGGAACGTTATCCTCCATTTCCCGAAACATCTTGAAAGGCACCGCGAAAGAAAGCAGGTCCGCCTTTAGCTGACGCCTGATCTGCACCCGCGCGGAGATGTCGACCAGTCCGGCTACTGCCCGCGGGGTCTCGCTTTGAGCTTCCCTGAACGGGTAGATGCCTATGGATTGGCAGCCGGCGACATAGGGAATGATGACGTTCTCTATGCCGGGGCGTGAGTAATTGGCAAGTACTACCAGCGCGGAAAACTGGTCCATATCCGTCAGGAATACTACGACCTCGGGCCTTTCCTCCTCACCCAGCTCCCTCAGAGGCCTGAAAGCCACATACTCAGTCGGGACATCCATCATAGGAAGGCATTCAAGGAAGTCTCTGACAAGCTCCGGGGACCTGGCATAGGCCTCGCCATTGACAAAATCGTCATACAGGTCTTCCGAGACAAAAGGTTTGATGGCCCCCGCCAGCGCCCGGCCGGACTCCCAGTTCTTGTTGCCCACCGACAGGAAGTAGCAGAACGCTTCCTCGCTCCCGGGAAAACTGCTGTACTGGTTCCCGAATCCGAGGCCGGTGCCTCCGCCGGGACAACCGAATGATTTGCGGTCGAAGACGGCCCGCTTCCCCATCGCGGCGGCCGCAAGCATGGACATTACGCAGCCGAACTTCCCTTCCTTGAACTGCCTGGCTCCTTCCAGCTTCTCATCTGTCAGGATTACTGCAACGGGCCCGAACCTGAGGGCCAGCGCGTCCGCGATCTTGCTCTTCACGATTACCCCCTTCTTACCGGGCATTATTCTTACGGAACTTATGTGAATTTCCGCTACTAGTGTACCATTTAGCGGCGCATTTTGGGCAAGGACGTAGCCGCGAGGTTTGCCGACGGGCCTCCTCCCGGCAAATTATCAATGGTCCAGCACAACTGATAACATCATAGTGAGATGCTGGACTGGTTCCAGATGGAGGAAGAAATGAATAAGCCACTTACGAACAGTCCCAGGGCTATACCAGCCATCGATGCCGCAGCCCCGGCCGTTTTCGAAACCGCAACCTTCGCCCTTGGCTGATTCTGGGGTCCTGACTCCCGGTTCGGGAGCATTCCCGGCGTTATACGTACACGCGTGGGATACGCCGGCGGCGCTACGAAAAACCCCACCTATCATAACCTGGGGGACCACAGCGAGACAATTCAGATAGACTTCGATCCTGAACGCGTCTCGTATGAAGAACTGCTCGCTGTCTTCTGGCTGAGTCACAACCCTGTCCATCGGCCATGGTCGCGCCAGTATATGTCCGCAGTCTTCCACCACAACGAGAGACAGAGAGAGCTCGCGCTTAAGACCAGGGCCGAGGAAGAGGCAAAGCGGCGTGCCAGGGTCTACACCGAGATCATTCCCGCCGCGCAGTTCTATCTGGCCGAGAACTATCACCAGAAATACTGGCTGCGCCAGGTAAAGGAACTGATCAGGGAATTCCGGGAGATGTATCCGCGGGACGAGGACCTCGTGAACTCCACGGCGGCTGCCAGGATTAACGGCTTTATCGCCGGGTACGGAAGCGCCGGGACTCTGAAGAAAGAGCTGAAGAGCTACGGCCTATCCCGCGAAGGCGAACACAAGCTGCTGCACATTGCCCGCATGCTGGAAGCAGAAAAGGCGCGCGTGTAAAGCAGGGTGGCAACAAACGCAGGTCGCGTTCCCCAACCTGTGGAGACCACCCTGCACCTTCAACCCGTCGATTCGGGAAGAGGCTGTTCACACATCCTTCGTCTGAAGCTGCGCCTCCGTGCCAGCTTCGGAGGCCCTGGTTTTTAGACAAGCTCCGGGAAACCCGACCTACGCCAATCTTGCTGATGCGCGGAAACCCGACCCGCACTATCGATTCCGGTTGACAAACCCGCCCTGTCTCCCTAAAGTGGTCTCACTACGCCGGTCCCGCACGGGGTCTGCGACGCGGGACCACGAGGGGGCGATAGATGAAAGTCCTCAGCGACGAGCGCACGTACCGGGAGCTGACCGGGCCCCTGGTACTCACCCAAGCAGACGACGCATGGCATCCGCACGAAGACCGCAACTACGTCGAATGGTGGTACTTCGACCTGATAAACAGCGACGGCGGCATCGTCAGGGGACAGTTCTTCATATCCAGGGACGTGTCGAGACCGGACCAGGTAAGAACAGGGGTCAGGGCCAGTTATGTCAAGTCCGACGGGGCTGAAATACTCATCGAGGAGAGGTTTCGCTTTCCCCTCTTCTGGGCATCCACCGAGCAGTGCGACGTCCAGATCGGGCGCAACTTCATCCGGGGGGACCTCAAGGACTACACGGTGCACATAGAGAGCGAGGATAAGACCCTGGACCTGGAGCTTACCTCACACCTGGACGGCTTCCGGAGCCACGCCTGCTTTGGAGACGACCGGCACTGCATGCACTGGGTGGTCCCTCAGCCGAAATGCGCGGCAAAAGGCGTCTTCCGTACCGGAAGCGAGATCCTTCCGATTGACGGCACGGGATATCGTGACCACAACTGGTTGAACTTCCCGGCCATGGACGTCCTTGCGTACTGGGACTGGGGCAGGGCATATGACGAGGAATACACCATAATATTCGCCGACATAGCTACGACGAAGAAGTACGGAGGAGCCGAGATAAAGCCTTTCGTGCTCTACGATTCGAAGGGGCTTGCTTTCCTGACCGGCGAGGGAAACAGGTGGACCTTCGAGAAAAAGGGCGCCCGCTTCGACGGCGGAACGGCAAGAGACTACGCTGATACCTGCCTGATCAGGGTCAACGAAGGCGACTTCTCGTTCTCGCTGGAGTTGAAGCTGGAGCGGGTATTCCAGCGGCTCGACCTCCTGGCGGATTTCAACCCTGTTTTGAGGTTCCTGATCAAGACCTTCAAGGCGAAGCCGACTATCACTTCTTTCTTCTCTCGCGGAACAGGCAGTCTCGAGCTCGGGAAGACCACGCGGCAGCTAAGCGTCAGTGCGGTGCATGAGTTCCTCACGAATGTTGCCAGGTAATCAGCGACCCTCCAGGAACTCTTGATACTCAGCGAACCGTCTGATGGCGCGGCACGCTTTCTGCAGCGACGAATAAGCTAGAAGACCGCCCTGCCGGAGAGCGCGGACATAGGTCTCGGTATCCCTTACCTGGCCTTCATCGGTAACCGAGATCACTACCGGTTTGCGGCTTCCGGCCACTACCTCCTTAAACTGGGAAAGGGCAGGGACTATCAAGCCCGCGTAGAACTCAGCCCCCAGGTTCATAATCACAACGTCCACCACGGGGTCAGAATCGAGGAGGTCGAATACTCTCTTCAAGGTCTTGAAATCCAAGACCACGCTCGGTATGTCCAGCGGGTTCATGACCCCCTGGTTTACGAGCGAAATGAACTCGAGGAATCTGGCCCTGGTATGCTCCGACAGGAGAGGCATCTCCAGACCTTCCTCGGCGCATGTATCGCCCGTGGCCACGCTGCTCCCCCCGCCAGCTCCCAGCACGGCCACCCGCTTGCCCGCGGAAGGCTTCAGATGCATCAGCGCCAGGCAAACCTCCGCCATCTCCTCTACCGAGTTCACCCGGATAGCCCCGGTCTGCCTGAAGAAGGCGTCCCAGATCAGCCTGTTGCCGGCCAGCGAGCCGGTATGGGAGGCTGCCGCTCTTGCTCCAGAGGAAGTAAGGCCGCCCTTCCAGACCACGACCGGCTTGATCCGGTTGATGTCGCTTACCATGCTGATCAGGCGCCTGCCGTCCTTGA
>JACUUS010000153.1 GCA_014859215.1 Dehalococcoidia bacterium
CCCGCCCTGTACATGATTACATCAGGCGACGGTTCATGCTGCGGACGGAGTATATAGGAAGTCTCCGCTGTGTCGAGCATGCCGCGAGCCTGCATGGAGAACCGGTAAGGATGATCATGGTTTTCAGTCCCAAAATGGCCGGGAAGCTTGGTCTCACGATAAGGGAGCTTGCTGACCTGCGATCTCATCCCGAAGCTTTGCTCTTCGAGGGTTACACAGATCAGGCAGGACAGGTCTACGTCGCCGACCGCCGGTCCCCTCTGACTGATGCAGTGTTTGCCAGGCGCAATGGTAATGCCGAATTGAAACGGGAGATTAGAAAGCGGTGAAGAAGCAGCTGAGAGCGGAGCAGAGTAAGAGCCACGGCAGGCGGGCTGTCAGAAAAAAGAGGAGGCCGCGCTGGGACGTTGATTGTGGGAGTTGTGGATTGGAGTCATGTACGGCATAATCTGCATTACAGGAAATTAGGGCCTTCATGATTGAGGCAGTGGCGTCTTACTTGAATATCAGCATCAAAGCGGTAGATGAGAACCTGTTTACGCGGAAGTACTCCGCGGACTGCCTCGGTTTTCTTCACTGCGAGGATATTTGTTGCTCATATGGGTGTGACGTCGACAAATCGGAAAGGGACCGGATCCTGGCGTGTGCGGACAAGCTCGAACCCAGATTGGGCATACCGGCCTCGGGCTGGTTCGATGACGAGATGAAGGATGAAGGTTATCCTTCAGGTTTCGTTGTTCGTACAAGGGTCTACCGGCACAAATGCGTATTCCATGACCGGAAGGCGCGCGGTTGCCTGTTGCACCACTTCGCCAATGACGAAGGAATCGACTGGCGGCGGCTGAAGCCAATGGTCTGTACCATATTCCCGGTAACATGGGAAAAAGGACGCTTGTTGACAAGTCCCTTTCTCGATGAATTACCATGTAACGGTTGTGGTGAATGCATATTCGATGCCCAGAAGCGAGAGCTAAGGGAGTTCTTCGGTGACCGATTTGGTAACCTGTCTGGAGGAGGCCAATCACAGACAACCACTGATCGTCTGAATCCGGATTGTATGTTGAAAATGAATAAGGAGGAGTACGAGTGACAGAACCAGCGTCAACTGCCAGAGACCAGGCAGTAGAGGAACCTCCCGGCGCGGATACGCAACTGATAGAAATTGAAAAGGAAGAACCGCCAAGTAGTACGGCCCGCTCTAACAGGGCCAGGTTTTTCGGAGCCGTCCCGGAGGGAAGCTGGAATGACTGGAGATGGCAATTCAGAAACCGGATTAACTCCATAGAAGACCTTGCCAGGTTCGTTCCCCTGTCTCCCAGGGAAAAAGAACGCCTCAAGCTGGTAGCTGCGAGCTACCCAATGTCGATCACCCCGCATTATCTGAGCCTCATAGCCCAGGATGACCCCACGGACCCTTTGAGGAAACAAGCCATACCTTGCTTCAAAGAGATAGGCCTTGCAGGTATGGGCGAAGAAGACCCGCTGGAGGAACGGAGCCATGCCCCGGTCCCCGGCCTCGTGCACAGGTATCCTGACCGTGTGCTCATGGTGCTGACCAATGTGTGCCCCATGCTTTGCCGGCACTGCACCCGGAAAAGGGAATGGCGCCACGGCTGGTGGGTCCGCACCGAGTCCGAAATAGAGGAAATGCTTGCCTACATCGGCAGGAACGGGAATATACGTGACGTCATCATTTCCGGAGGCGATCCGCTAACTCTTTCCACCAGACGCCTGGAGGTCGTCATTCGCGGGCTGCGCCAGATCAAACACGTGGAAGTAATAAGGATTGGTTCCCGATTTCCGGTCGTGCTGCCCCAGCGCATTGACGACGAGCTATGCTCGATGCTCGGTAAATACGGGCCGATCTGGTTGAATACGCAGTTCAACCATATTAGAGAGATAACGCCCGAAGCTGCCCTGGCCTGTGACCGTCTTCTGTGCAACGGCGTTCCTGTAAGTAACCAGTCTGTCCTGCTCAAAGGGATTAACGATACAGTCGAAGCTCAGACCAGGCTGTGCCACGGTCTTCTCAGGATCAAGGTAAGGCCCTACTATCTCTATGAGTGTGATGAGGTACAGGGCACGGAGCATCTGCGCACATCCGTAGAAACAGGGCTCATGATTATGGAAGGGATGCGTGGACATACCTCCGGCCTCGCTATCCCGACCTTCGTCGTGGATCTGCCTCGAAACGGCGGCAAAGTCCCTCTGCAGCCCGCTTACGTGTTGGTGGAACAGGAAGACCACCTGGTTCTGAGGAACTATGAAGGGCGGATTTTTCATTACAGGAATCCGAAGCCTGTGAATGCACCGGCGAATGGCAGCCGGAAGGTCAAAAAGGCCAATGGACGTCCCCAACAGCCTGCTTCTGGCGGGCAATACATGCTTCCCATAGGGGCCTGAGATGAGGATAGGGCTTTCTTACGATCTGAAGGAATCCGTCTCGGTTTCCGATGGCCAGCCTCAAGATGCCCTTGAGGAATACGACTCTCCGGAGACAGTAGACGCGCTTGAGGCTGCGCTCGGGTCTCTCGGGCACCAGGTAATCAGACTGAAGGGCGGCAGGGATTTTCTTGACGGTATCCTGCGAGAGCCCGTTGATTTCGTGTTCAATATTTCCGAGGGGCTCGGGAATCACCGCAGCAGAGAGGCACAGGTTCCCTCGGTCCTGGAGATGCTGGGAATCCCATACGCTGGTTCGGATCCTCAATGCCTGGCGATTTGCCTCGACAAACCGCTTACCAAGAGCCTGGTGGCTGCAGCGGGCGTCAGCACGCCGCCGTGGAAGGTTTTCACAAATCGTGACCAGCTGCGGCGCATCTCCTGGGACGGCATCGCGTTCCCGGTTTTCATCAAGCCGGCTTATGAAGGGTCCAGCAAGGGCATATCAGGCGGCTGCCGGAAGGATAACGTCAGTGAAGCCGTCGAGTGCATTACTCGTCTTCTGGCATTGTATCGCCAGCCTGTTATAGTCGAGGAGTATGTCGGTGGCGACGAAGTGACTGTTGGTTTGGTTGGAAACTCGCCGGTTCGAGTTATCGGCGTAATGCGGATAACTCCGAAAGCGAGGGCCTCTGATTTCGTGTACTCTCTTGAAGTAAAACGTAATTGGAGGAACCTTGTAGAATATGAATGCCCGGCTGCCTTCGAGGACGGTATTGCGGACAGGATAGTGAAATCGAGTGTCAGAATCTTTGATTTGCTCGGCTGCCGTGATTTCGCCCGCATCGATTTCAGGCTTGACGCGGGCGGTGCCCCCAACTTCCTTGAGATAAACCCTCTGCCCGGCCTCAATCCCACCGAAAGCGATCTCTCCATCATGTCATCCCGGCTGGGAATATTGTATCCTGAACTCGTTTCCTCGATTCTGAATGCCGCAGTGGAGAGGTATGGTCGGTGCGTCCGGCGATAGCGGTTATATACAACCAGCCTGGCCACGGCCGCTACAGCGCCATGGGAGAGGACAGGGCGGAACTCAGCGTCCTTGACGCAGCACAGGCTGTCGAGAAAGCCCTGGTCAGGAGAGGATGTCCCGCTGTCAGGGTCCCGCTCTCGCCGCCACTGGGCGGGGTCCTTGACCAGCTTAAGGCCATAAGGGCTGACCTCGTGTTCAATCTCTTCGAGGGCTTTGACGGGTCCCCGGAAACGGAGGCTGCCGTTGCCAGCCTGCTGTCGGACCTCGGCTTCAGGTACACTGGTTCTCCAGGTCCTGCTCTGGCGCTGGCGCTCGATAAGTACAGGACGCAGCAAACCCTTGAAAGGGCTCATATCCCGACCCCGGCTTGCCAGGTGCTCGGCCCGAATGGCATCCATTCCTTTTGCCTGAAGTTTCCTTGCATAGTCAAGCCGTGCCGGGAAGACGCCAGCCACGGGTTGTCCGAGGAGAGCGTGGTCGCCGGGTTCCCCGAACTGGAAGAAAGGGTGAAGCGCATAAGCCGGCTGTTTGGGGATCGGGCTCTCATAGAGGAATATGTCGATGGGCGTGAGTTGAATGTGACCGTAATAGGTAGGGAAGAACCGGTGGCTCTGCCATTATCGGAGATTGTCTACACTCTGCCCGAGGGCATGCCCAGAATCCTGACTTTCGCCGCGAAATGGGTTCCGACGAGCCTGTATTTCAAGAACACAAAGTCTGTGTGCCCGGCGGAGATCGAGTCCGAGCTGCACACACGCATTGTGAATATAGCCGTCACCGCTTTCAAACTCCTGGGATGCTCCGGGTACGCCCGCGTGGATTTCAGGCTGGATGCAGATAAAGGCCCCCTCGTAATAGATGTAAACCCCAATCCTGACATATCTCCTGATTCCGGTGCGGCGTTGCAGGCCGGAGCTGCCGGCATCGAATATGAAGAGTTTGTTGAAAGGATAGCCCTTCAGGCCCTCGGGCAGGCATAGCTACCATGAAGTTGAGAATCCGGCCGATGCGAGTTAAGGATAAGCCTGCCATTATGGACATACTCTGCGACACCCCGGAATTCAAGCCGTCGGAGATAATCGTGGCTGAGGAAGTGATAGATGCTTACCTCACCGATTCTTCTGAATCAGGCTATCACATAGTAGTCGCGGTTGAGGGTGAGTCCCTCGTGGGATACTTCTGCTATGGCCCTACTCCTTTAACTGAAGGTACATGGGATTTTTACTGGGCCGCTGTGGACTCCCTGGCGCGAGGCCGGGGAGTCGGCAGCGCCCTCTTTCGTTATGGGGAGGAAGCGATCAGGCAGGCTCGGGGCAGACTTATACTTATCGAAACTTCCTCCAAGCCCGAATACGCGAAAACCCGGCGCTTTCACCGTAAGCAGGGTTTCAAACTGGCAGGCCGCATCGCGGATTTCTACGAGCCTGGAGATCACAAACTCGTATACAGTAAACGGTTGCGTTAACGGCTTTTCTGCATCAGTCGATGGTATAAGGGCCGCGTGATGCCCTTCATTCTGAATGGCTTCAGCAGTCTATCGGTGGTGGCGGCGCTCATTTCCATCAGATCTCCTTTGACCGCCTCACTCATAATCAGATCTCCATGCCTCACCAAAGCCTCAACCAGCTCTGGCAGAAAAGGCTTGAGCCTCTTGCCACATATGCGGTCGGCAGCCTCCCACGCTATCCTTAGTGCTTCCACCACTTCACCTGTATAACGTTTCGGCCTTCCCCTTCGCCTTCCGGGAGGGCCGGTACCCCTGGTCAATAGCCTTATCACCGACTTCCTGTGGTAGCCTGTTACCTGGGTGAATTGACCCAGTATCTTTCCCTTCTCTCTCCGGTTGCCTTCCCTGTACCGCCCCTTTATCGCCTCTCCATACTCTTTCACGCTGCCTCGGCTCATGCCTGCCATTCGGTAACACCTTTTTTGAGGCAATGATACCCTGCTCGGTAACAGTTATTATTGGGCAATTGGGGGTCT
>JACUUS010000154.1 GCA_014859215.1 Dehalococcoidia bacterium
CGAGCAGAATACGCAGCTTACAATCAGCGGCACGGGATTCGCGGGCTACATGCCGATGAATCTGAAGATCGGCGGTTACACGTTCCCGATCAACCCGATCACAAGCGCGCAGGGCGTATTCTCGGCGACGGTAACCGTACCCGGTATTGCCCCAGGCACACATGTGGTGCAGGTCAACGACAACATTGATACGGCCAGTACATTCTTCGTGATCAAAGCGGCCGCTCCGACTGTCGCGAGCGCGCTTGCCACAGTTGCGGACGAACTGGTCAGGGTATGGGGCTACTTCGCCGGTGAGTGGCAGATGTACGACCCGGCGGATGAGGTAGGCAGCGACCTTGACAACCTGACCCCCGGCAGGGGCTACTGGGTCAAGGTAAGCGAGGACTGCACGCTGATCTACGGCGGCTTCAGCTACGAGCTGACCGCGGGCTGGAACAACATCGGCTGGAGATAAAGAGGATAGCGGGTTCCTGTGAGGGGCCCGGCCGGCCCCTCACAGGACACACAACTTAGGAGGAAATGAATATGACAAAATTGAGAGTAGTGGTCTTGCTGGCTGTAGCTGCGCTTCTCCTCTTTCCGGCCTTAACCTTTGCACAGGGAGTCGATCTGCCGTGTCGTTTCTACGGTACAGTCCTGGTAAACGGCGCTGCGGTGACTGAAGGCACCACCATCACGGTGGCGGTGGGTGAGGACACCTACACCACGGCAGTGGCAGCCTCCTCATACGGCGCTTCTGCTTTCGAGCTGAAGATCGAGCCGGGTGAAGGCGTGCACTACGCGGAAGGGACCCCCATCAGCTTCAGGATCGGCGACGTAGCCGCCCCGCAGACCGCTGCCTGGGAAGCCGGCGGAAACGTCCGCGTGAACCTGGCCATCGGCGAGCTGCCGCCCACAGGTGGGGCGATCGCAGCGGTGAACGTGGAGATGATCTCGTCGAGCGAGGCCGCTTACGCGGAGTATGACAGCACTACCGGCATTTTGACCCTCTACATTCCGGAAGGCGAAGCAGGCCCGGCAGGCCCGAAGGGCGATACCGGCGCAACAGGCGCGGTAGGCCCGGCAGGCTCAGGGTCTATAGTGATCCCGATCATAGCTATAATCGTAGCTGTGATTGCAGCCGGTATGGCAGCAATGAGCTTAAGACGCAGAGTATAAGGTTTTGATACTGAGGAGTCCCGAGAAAGAAGCCGCCCGCCGTTTGCGGGCGGCTTCTCGCTCTTGATAGGGCCGGTCCCGAAGCTGGACCGGCGTCCGGACGGTGTGAGGGGTGTGGCCGGTTTCGATTTATGTGCTGCCTGGGCCGTCCGGCGCGAAGGCAGATACAGGCATCGGAGGTAAGAAATGAGGGTTGGAGTTATCGGAGTTGGGCAGGCGGGGGGCAGAATCGCGGACCTGCTTACCTATCACAGCCTGTGGGGCAGGCACCAGGGCATTGTGCCCTTCGCCCTGGCGGTCAACTCGGCGCAGGCGGACCTCCTGGGTCTCAAGACCATCTCCAAGAAGGACCGCATTCTGGTCGGCCAGACCGTCGTCAAGGGACACGGGGTCGGCCTCAACCGGAAGGTAGGCGCCAAGGTGGCCAAGCACGGCCTGCATACGGTCATGCACTCGATCACCGAGAAGGTCATTCACCATGTGGACGCCTTCATGGTGGTGGCGGGCCTCGGCGGAGGTACGGGCTCGGGCGGCGCGCCGGTGGTTATTTCCAAGCTGAGACAGGTCTACGAGGAGCCCATCTATTTCGTGGGCATCGTCCCCAGCGAGGACGAGGGCAAGCTGATGGCCATGAACGCCATCGAGTGTTTGCAGGAAGTCGACGGGTTGGTCAACGGCATACTGCTGTTCGACAACGACGTGTGGAAGAAAGAGGGCCTTCCCCTGGAGACCAGCTACAGCATTATGAACCACGAGCTGGTCAAACCTCTTCCTCTCATGCTGGGAGCAGGCGAGACCGAGAACGAAAGGGTCGGCATCAAGGTCATCGACGCTTCCGATATTATTAACTCCTGGGAAGGTTTCAGCTACATCGGCTATTCAGAGATGAAGGCCAAGAAGACAGGCGACAGATTCCTCTTCTTCAAGAAGAAGAGTTCTCTTGACCAGTTGAGCCCTGCCATGAGGTGCTATACCGCCGTCAGGAATGCCGCTACACTGCGGCTTACCGGCGAGTGCGACATCAAGAAGGCCAAGCGGGCGCTCATGATCATCGCCGGCCCGCCGGACGAGCTCAATATGGAGGGCTTCTCCCAGGCGAAGAGCTGGCTGGAAAGCGCCATATCGACGCCTGAGGTAAGAGGCGGCGACTGCCCGATTCGCGGGTGGGACTCGGTGGCGGGCGTGGTGATGCTTTCAGGATACACCGAGATTCCCCGCCTGGGCGTCACCATCAACAGTGTGAAAATACCCGAAAGCCTGAGGGGAGCCCCCGCAGGCAACCCGAGAGGGTCTGGCCGGGCGAGGCAGGAAGCGGACTAGCCCCTGCTTCTCGAGTGGATTGAAGGGCGAGGAAGAAGATGTTGAGAGTAAAACCTGTATGGTGGATTCCTATAGGAATCTGCATTATCGTGGGCGTTATCGGCATGATCCCCGTCGGCGCCGGGGAAAGCACGTTTCTTCCCTACCGGCCGGTTATTCCGCTGGCCCCGATCAGCTCCCTGCTGATCTGGATCATCGGCGGGGGCTTCTTCGTGTTCCTGGGCAGGCGGTCCACCGACAGGCCGATACGGACGCCGTTACGCTAGGTCCGGTTGACAGCGCGCTTGATGCGCGGGAGAGAGTTGTCCCGCCTGGCGCTGTCAACGCCAGTAGTCAAGCAACGCGACCGTTGTGTGATCGGGCAGGCCGGAGCTGGTAACCGTTAGCTTCGGCTGAAGAGCGACCTCCTTGAGCCCCATCTCCTTCAGGAAGCCGTCCAGAGGTTCGAGGTCTTTTCGGACAACGTCTGTCTTGTAGTGCATGGGGATCGCCATCCTGGGCTCGAGAAGCCTTATTGTCTCAACCGCGCCCCGGGCGTCAAGCGTACATCCCCCTCCCACCGGCACCATGAGGACATCGATATTGCTCATCTGCTCCATCTGTTCCCCGGTCGGAACGTGACCCAGGTCCCCCAGGTGGCAGATGCTCACGTTTTCCATCTGCATGATGTAGGCGGTGTTCTTCCCGCGGACCGCACCGCATTCGTCGTCGTGAAACGTGGGCACTCCCGTGATGAACACGTTTGAAATCTCGTATTCACCCGGCCGCCGCACCACCCTGCATCCGTCCGTGAAGTCTGCTACACAGCTATGGGCGGGATGATCGTGGCTGACCGTCACGATGGTGGGCGCGACCTTCTTGACCGGATACCCCAGAGTCCTGTCAAAGGGGTCCGTCAGGATCGTGACTTCTCTTCCCTTTATCCTGAAGCATGAGTGCCCCAGCCACACTATCTCCATCTGCGGAAATCCTTCCTCGACTGAGAATCGATTCAGCGAGACTTGTTCTCGTTAACCAGCTTACGCCGAACAGGAGGACAATGCAAACGCCGAACCCCAGGAGCTCGAAGTACCTGAGATCGAACATCTTCACGGCAAGCGCTGTGCCGCCTCCTCCCACGATGGCGCACAGGGCGCCGGCCGCGTTCACCTTGAGCTTCTCGCGGTAAAATCCGGCCACGATGGGAACGACCAGGCCGCTGGTGAAGATGGTGTACGCCAGGAGGAGCGAGCTGATTACGCCGCCCATTCGAAGCGCGATCAGAAGAGAGAGCCCTCCAAGCACGACCACGCCTGCGCGTGATACTATCAGGGCCTGCTTTTCACCAGCTCCGGGAACAGTCCGGCGGTAGATGTTCTGCCCCAGGATGACGCTCATGGTGAGCAGGACTGTATCGGCGGAGGACATGATTGCCGCGAGAAGAGCGGCCACCACGAGCCCGGTCACGCCTACCGGCAGGAGCTCCTGGATTACCATGGGGAACGCCTGCTCCGGCAGGATGCCGGGGAACAGCACGCGCGCCCCCATGCCGACGAAGATCACTCCGAAGGCGAGCGGGACTGTTATCAAGGCGGCTGTGAGGACCGAAGATCTCGCCACCTTCTCGTTCTTTGCGCTGAACAGGCGCGAGTATATGTCGGGGCCGACCACGTAAGTCGCTCCGGTGAGCACCAGCAGGACCAGGAGGGCGTACCAGTCGAAGCCGATGCCCGTGGGGAACGAGAGGAATCCGGGCGGGAGTGAAGCGAGAAGCTCGCCGGGTCCTCCCGCGTGAAAGATGACCAGGCTGACGCTGACCAGTATACCGGCGGCCAGTATTCCGAACTGGACGAAGTCCGTGCGTATTATGGAGTACTGGCCTCCAAGGATGGTGTAGAGCACGAATACGAGGGTTGCCCCTATCATCAGCAGGGACAGGTCGTAGGGCAGCAGCACGGCCAGTATCTTGCCCGCCGCCACGATCTGCGCCGCGGCCACCGCGGTCCAGGCGACGACGATGAGCACGGACGCGGAGAGCCCGGCCCTGTGGTCGTACTGTTTTTCGGCAAGCTCGGGCAGGGTATAGACCCCGGACCTCCTCACCTTCCTGGCGAGGAAAAGGCCCGTGATGATCAGGCCTGCGGTGCCGACCAGCAGCCACCATGCGCCCGAAAGTCCCCTGCTGAACCCGAGCCCGGCCATTCCCACCACGACCGATGCGCCTACTATGGTGGCCAGCAGCGAGCCCGCAATGAGCTTTGTGTTCCCGCTGCGGTTGGCCACATAGAAGCCGTCGGGGGAGGCCGCTTTCTTCCTCCGGTAGGCGTAGACCCCGATGCCCACCATTATGAGGAGGTAAAGGAGAATTATCGCGATGTCAAGCATCTTTACACCCCCACACTAAGCCTCTTGCCTCGCAATCTATCATGCTGGCCAACCAGCACCACTGGCAATGAAAGTCGAGCCTGCGATAACCAGGAGAATAGGAACCTCCGGTTGACCGCTACATATGCCGCCCTGCCCCCCGGCGGCCCGTTGGCCCGCCGCTACCATACCTTATCTGATCCCGATAGGTCGGGTTTCCCAACCCGACTGGACATGCAGCTTCGGAAACCTGCCCTAGGTTAATCCGGGCGGCCCGAGGCCCGCCGCGAACCCGTATGAGCACGTCTTTGCGAGGAGGCCGCGATGAAATCGGGCCGACGAAGCAACCTCCCGGTCATTGCCAGACAGACCCCATCGCGCCGGGCGCTTTTCCAGGTACCGGCAGGATTGCTTCGTTGTCCTCCTCCGGCATAGCCTCCGTCGGCCTGCCTCGCAATGACGGAATAGGGGCCTCCGGGCGGCCCGATGGCCCGCCGCTA
>JACUUS010000155.1 GCA_014859215.1 Dehalococcoidia bacterium
TGAGAACGGTAGGGGCACAGGCGTATTTTCTTCGGTGATCGAGAATAATTGGGGCCCTCACACGTTTCCAATTTCAAGGCCTGAACCGGGCCTGACCAGGGTCGATGCTGTGAGAAACGCGGATGGCACTTATACGTGCAAGGAAATCTGGGCCAATAAGGAAAGAAGTATTGGAGGTTTCCGCCTGTCTCTTGGAAACGGCCTCGTCTATATGTATGGAAAAGAGGGGTCCTGGCTGAATACCAGGTGGTATCTGATCGGAGTGGATTTCAGGTCCGGTGAAACGGTATTCAAGCAATTGACAGGTACAGGCATGGGATATAACAACTGGTCGGGCTGTCTTTACCTGCACCCCCAGGGCGGGACCGCGTATTCAACGACAATATTTGGCGCGGTAATGATAAGCGAGCCGGCAGCCGTGAAGCTGGACGCCGCGGCAGCCGCTCTGAGGGAGAGAGAAGTCAAGGCCTGACGTGCCGTGGAGACTGTGCCGCAGCCAACAGAAATGAGGAATGAAGATGTCTCAAGCAAAGCGCGCCCGTCTATTCGAACAGCCGCTTCTTCTCGGCTCGGCCCTTAGCTGGCTCAGTCTCCTCTGGGACAATAAGCATATCGACAGACAGTTCCTGCCCCGGGCGGCGCTTGTTACGCTCATAACCCTTTGTACCAGCCCTCTCCGGGCTTTCGAATCAGTCTGCTACGGCCGCGCAGTCAGGAAAGCCGTCGTCCACCCTTCGCCAGTTTTTATCATCGGGCACTGGCGCACCGGCACAACCCACCTGCACAATCTGTTAACGAAAGACAAGAACCATGGATACATTTCCATGTTCCAGGCGTTCGCGCCCGGCCTGTGCCTGGTCGGGGAAAGACTTATCAAGAGACCGTTTAATCTCCTGGCGACGAGACTTCATCCAACCAGGGAGATAGACAACATTCCACTCTCCATGGACAATCCCGAAGAGGAGGACCTGGCCATCGCCAACATGTCCCCTTTTTCGTATCTTCATATGTATACTTTCCCGCGAAGAGGCCGCTACTATTTCGAAAAATACGTGACTTTCTTCGATGAGTTGCCCGAGTCCGTCCGCAACAGGTGGAAAAGTATGTACCTGTCAATGGTACGGAAGGGAAGCTATGCCGCCGGAGGAAAGCGGCTCGTTATCAAGAACTGCGCCGACAGCGCCCGCATCGGGCAGCTACTGGAACTTTTCCCGGACGCCAAATTCATACATATCTACCGCAACCCTTATGATATTTTCCGCTCGACCAGGCACCTTTACAGGACTGTGCTGGTACGGGCCCAGATCCAGGCGATTAATCTCACCGAGCTGGACACGTGGGTCCTGGACTTCTATTCGCAGCTAATGCGCAAACTCCTGGCCGAGCGCTCGCTTATACCGGCCGGGCAACTCGTCGAGATCAAGTATGAAGAGCTCGACAAGACTCCACTTATCCAGCTGAGAAGGATATACGAGACCCTGGGCTTGCCCGGTTTCGCTGAGGCCGAGCCGGCGTTCGTCAGCTACCTGGACTCAATATCCGGTTATCAGAAGAACGTGTACCACTATGATGACAGCGTCATCAACGCGGTTAACCAGCACTGGGGTTTCGCCATTGATGCGCTCGGGTATCAACGGCTCGAGCCCGCCGCCGGCAACCTGAGCCCCGCCCGGTAGGAATTCGAGTCCCAACTGATACAGGACGTTGACAAGACGGCAGCTTTAGAGCCTGCGTGAGCCCGCCGTTGAATAATCCACTATGCGGCCGTCCCCGCTATATTCTCAGGGGACCGCCGTGTTTCTAACATCCACGGCGGTATTTTTGAATCGGGCAGGTTTTGGGAACTACTTGTGATAGAGACAAGCACTGGCATCCTGTTAGCGGTGGCCGCTATCGCTTTCCTGGCTCAGTACACCGATGCCTCTATCGGCATGGGTTACGGAACAACGCTGACACCGCTCCTGGTATTGATCGGCTTCGCGCCAGTCGATGTCATACCGGCAGTCTTGCTTGGTCAGCTCCTTGGGGGAGCAGTGGGAGGTTACTTCCACCATCGCATTGGAAATATCACCCTCGATTTTCGCCGGGACGAAAACTTGCCCAATGACGGCAGAAATTTTCTCCTGGCCTGTGTTCCCCGATCCCTGGACTCGAAAGTGGTCCTGCTCTTGATCGCCGGCGGAGCATTGGGCAGCGTTGTGGGAGTAGTCTCCGCGCTTAACATTTCCTCCACCGTCTTAACAATATATATCGGGGCGATGGTTCTGTGTATGGGCCTCCTGATCCTCGCAAGGCGGAACCGGGAAACCGCATTCTCCTTTAAGAGACTCCTTGCTGTCGGCCTGGTTAGCGCTTTCAACAAAGGTATGACCGGGGGCGGCTACGGGCCGCTGGTAACAGGCGGCCAGATACTGAGCGGACGAGAAATCCGCAACTCGGTGGGCACCACCACGGTAGCCGAGTGTGCTATAGTCCTGATAGCCCTTGTGGCGTATCTCACTCTCAGGGCAGAACTGTACTGGGCCCTTGTCGCGGCTGTCACTGTGGGATCGATCGCAGCCGGGCCGCTGGCCGCTGTAACCGTGAAGAAGATTGGCTCTGTGAGATTGAAGCTGGTGGTCGCACTGGCAATGACCATTCTCGGAGTATGGACGCTCATAGATGCGCTTCTCCTCAACTGAACAAGGGAGCAACCGAATGCGTGTCCTGATCACCGGCGCAGCGGGTCACCTGGGTCCGCCTGTCTGCAGGGCCTTCATCGAGGATGGTGCTACTGTGCGCGCTCTTTGCCACCGGACACGTCTGAAAATCCCTGGTTACCGCCTGGAAATAGCCTGGGGCGACGTAACAAAGCCCGATTCCGTTATAAACGCAGTGCAGGGAGTGGATGCGGTTGTGCACATGGCCGGGCTTCTGCAGCCGCTGACGGAAAACAACCCGCACCTGGCAGCAAGAGTGAACATTGGCGGCACCCGGTCCGTTGTAGATGCCGTCAAGAGCACCGGCAGGCGAATACCGTTAGTCTACACCTCATCGACGGCCGTTTACGGTCCCTGCCCGGACATGGACGGGGTAATCGATCCAGATATTCAACCCCTCAACCCCTCAACCGTGTACGCCCAGACCAAGATCGAAGCCGAGAACATTATCAGAGAATCGGGCATAGATTATGTGATCCTGCGCCTCACGTCCATTCCCTATCCACGGATCAGGCTCAGCGACGCGAAGAACCATCTCCTGACTATCCCGCTGAGAAACCGCATCGAGTTCTGCCATCCCGACGACATGGCTGCCGCGGTGCTCAACTCCGTCAAGCGCATCCACGCGGTCAAGGGGCAAACGCTGCTTATCGCCGGCGGGCCGGACCACCAGATGCACTTCGAAGATATGCTCAAGGTCGTGCTCGGCGTCTTCGGCCTGCCGCTTCCGCCACGGGGCAAATTCGCAACTGAATCCTTCCCCCTGCACTGGTATGACACCACCAGGTCCCGGAAACTGCTCCAGTTCCAGAGCAGGACCCTCGACGACTACGCGAAAGACCTCGCCGCGAACTTTCCGGCGCCTCTGGTCTCTGTCATGCGGCGTGTCATCGGCCCCGCCCTGGGCAGGCTGATCGTGCGCTTGCTGTAGCAGGCGCGAGAATAAGAGGTCCATTGCCGTGTTCAAGGGAATGCGCGGTCCGAAACGCGTAGTCGTACAGGGCAGTACTCGCCGCCTACCTTGACAAATCGTCGTAAATTGTGTATTAGGTAGCAACTGCAATCTTCGCTCTAACTCCGGGGACTGTTCGGTTTCCCACGGTCCCGGTTCTGAATTAAAGCGAGATTTGCGGGCGAGATAAAAGGGCTGTCTCAAGCACAAAGGTCCTGTACTGAGACCAAATGCGCCATCGGTTGGAAGGGGGTGATAGAGCAGGTTCCTGGACCGAATAAGTCAGACGAAAGGTTTTTAGGGAGGACAAATTCATGAAACTGCTAACATACGGACTTGTAGTATTGCTGGTTATCAGCCTGGTGGCGGCGGCGGCGGGATGCGGGACCACGGCCGAACCCAATGAGATCAGGGTAGGCGTGGCAGGCCCCATGTCATATCTCATGGGCGAGCATCACTGGTACGGGGCAGACCTGGCGGCGAAAGAGATAAATGACGCCGGCGGCATAAAGATAGGGGACGAGACTTACGATATCAAGCTGGTAAAAGTGGATACCAACGAACTCTTCAGCGTCCCGGACGCTTCGAGCGCCGTGGAACGAGCGATAACTGTAGATAAGGTGCAGTTCATCATGGGGGGTATCCGCAGTGAGGCTGTTGCCGCAATGCAGGAAGTAGCCATGGACAACAAGGTGATCTTCTTTGGAGCCGGGGCCAGCGACGTCGCTCTGTGCACCAAGGTAAGTGACGATTATGACCGTTACAAGTACTGGTTCAGGGTTACCCCTATTAACGGTCAATATCTTGCCACAGTCGGTTTCCTCCTTCTGCATATGGCAGCACAGGAGATTCGAGCCGAACTGGGCATCATGCAGCCAAAGGTGGCCCTCCTGGCCGAAAAGAATGTGTTTGGCGACACTATTGTCGCTGCGGCAAAAGCGCAGCTTCCCAATATGGGCCTTCAGGTGGCCGGCACCTGGCAGCCATCACCCAACGCCACGGATTGACCGCCGAGCTGTCGGCCATTGAGGCCGCAGGCGCGCACATTATATACACCGCCTTTTCCGGCCCGGCAGGCATCCCCTACGCAAGCAAGTGGGGCGAGATGCAGGTTCCCGCTGCCTCTGTCGGCATCAACGTCCAGGCCTAGGATGACAACTTCTGGCAGGCTACACAGGGCAAGGGCAATTACGAGATGACCATGAACGTCTACGCCCGCGACGTAGCTCTCACGGAGCATACTCTGCCCTTTGTTGAAAGGTTCATTGCCGATAAGGGCGTGGTGCCTACTTATAACGCCGGCACCTATGACGCACTCTACATCCTCAAAGAGGCAATCGAAAGAGCCGCATCACTCGATGTTGACGATATTGTTGCCGAACTGGAGGAGACTGATCGCGTAGGGACTCCCGGCAGAGTCGTTTTTGACGACAAGCATGACGTTGTCTGGGGACCAGGTTATGTAACCGCTATCGGAGTGCAGTGGCAAGACGGCGAGCTCGTCGGAGTCTGGCCGCCTGCGGATGGCTCCTGGGAAGACGTGGTCTACGAAGGCATAGTCGATTATAAGCTGCCTCCGTGGATGGTAGATTACTGGCAGAACAAGTAGAGATTCGAGGCAGTTACAGTCTAACGGGGATTGAGACC
>JACUUS010000156.1 GCA_014859215.1 Dehalococcoidia bacterium
CCCTCCCCTGGCGGCCCGAGGCCCGCCGCTACATTGCCCGAACCGGCCTCAGCGATTATGACTGTACGTCGAATGGCAGACCCGTATAAATACAAGCTGTAATCACAAGGAAAGGGCTGTTGTGCGGCCGCAGGGCGGCCCGGGTCCGCCACCCTTACCCCACAACAGGCCGGACCTTATTCCCGACCACAACAGGCCTCCGGTCTCCAATCTTCCGGTTTCGCATTTGTTTCGGATTTCGTGTTCCATGTTTCGAATTTCCCATTCCGCCCCTCCCCTGGCGGCCCGAGGCCCGCCGCTACATTGCCCGAACCGGCCTCAGCGAATATGACTGTACGTCCGAATGGCAGCCGGTGTAGCGGTCCGCCTTGGCGGACCCCGTCCAAGAGGGGTTTCGAATTTGTTTCGGATTTCGTGCTTCGGATTTAGGATTTTTCCTCCCATCCATCCCCGCCGCTACGTTGCCCTCACCCTAACCCCCTCCCTGAGGGAGAGGGAATCTGATTGTGAACTGAACCTCAATCTCAATCTGAGTCTGAATCTGAGTCTTAATCTTAATCTTGATCTCAATCTGAATCTTAATCTTAATCTTAATCTTAATCTCAATTCTCCATTCTCAATTCTCAATCTCGATTGACTCAACTCCGCCGGAGTCTTACAATTGAGTCCATTATGGCAGGCACAGGCCCGGAGCATCGTGGGCTGGCGAAGGCGAAGGGATATATCCAGATCGACCAGGAGCTCTGCAAAGGCTGCGGAGTCTGCATCTTCTTCTGCCCCAAAGAATGCATTACGACCTCCACGAAGTTGAACGCCGCCGGTTATCTCCCAGCCACTTACAGCACCGACAGCGAATGTACAGGCTGCGCTGTCTGTGCTCTTGTCTGCCCCGAGGTCGCGATAGAGGTGTACCGTGCCTAGAGTCCTCATGACAGGGAACGGCGCCATCGGGGAAGCAGCCATCAGGGCCGGGTGCCAGTGCTACTTCGGATACCCTATAACGCCCCAAAACGAGCTGACCGAGTACATGGCTGCCCACCTCAGCCGCAGAAAAGGGTGCTCCTTTATCCAGGCGGAGAGCGAGATTGCCGCCATAAACATGCTGTACGGCGCCAGCCTGGCTGGCGCGAGGGCCATGACCTCCTCTTCCAGTCCCGGGATAAGCCTCAAGCAGGAGGGCATTTCCTACCTGGCCGCGTGCGAGCTGCCAGCGGTTATCGTCAATATGTCCAGGGGAGGCCCCGGACTCGGGAGCATTTCCGCCGCGCAGTCGGACTACTTCCAGGCTACCCGCGGAGGAGGACACGGAGACTACAGGACAATTGTGCTCGCGCCTTCGTCCGCGCAGGAGCTGGTTGACCTCACGCAGCGGGCGTTCGACCTGGCGGACAAGTACTTCATACCTGTCATTATCCTCGGCGACGCCATGCTCGGGCAGATGATGGAACCGGTCGAGTTCAGGCACGAAGCGCCGGCCGAGCCGCCCGTGAGGAGCAACGGACTCAGGGGAGCCGCCGGAAGGCCGAGCAGGATAGTGAAGACCTTCACATCCAAACCCTCGGACCTGGAAGAGATAAACTGGAGCCTGTTCCGCCGCTACCAGTTGATCAAGAAGCAGGAGACGAGCTGCGAGACCTTTATGATCGAGGACGCACAAATGGTGGTGGTCGCATTCGGCATCGCGGCCCGCATCGCCAGGGGAGCCATCAAGAGCGTCCGCGCAAACGGCCTCAAGGTGGGCATGCTGAGGCCGGTGACGCTCTGGCCGTTTCCCTGTGAGAAATTGCAGGAGCTGGCCGGCGGCGTGAGGCAGTACCTGGTCTTCGAAATGAACATGGGACAGATGGTCGAGGACGTTCAGTTGGCCCTGGCCGGCAGGGGTGAGGTCGCCTTCTACGGCAGGCCGGGCGGGGTCATTCCCACCCCCAGCGAGGTGTCCAGGGTGATAACGCGCCTCTATTACCAGAAAGGGCTGGAAATCTCGAAGTGAAGCAGGTCTACTCCCGGCCGAAATACCTGAAGAGAACGCCTTTTCACTATTGTCCCGGCTGCGGGCATTCAATAGTGCACAGGATCATCGCCGAGCTCGTCGAAGAGATGGACATGCATGACCGGATTGTGGGCATCCCTCCGCCGGGCTGTTCGGTCTTCGCCTACCACTACCTGGACATAGACATGGCTGAGTCGGCCCACGGCAGGGGCGCGGCGGTAGCCACCGGCATGAAGCGAGTATCGCCGGACACCATAGTCTTCACGTATCAGGGCGACGGAGACCTGGCCGCCATAGGTACAGCCGAGACCCTGCATGCCGCCAACAGGGGCGAATTGATAACGGCTGTCTTCATAAACAACGCCGTGTACGGGATGACCGGCGGCCAGATGGCCCCCACGACGCTGGCAGGCATGAATACTACCACAACGCCATACGGCCGGGAACCGCGCCTGGAGGGTTACCCCATCCGCATGAGCGAGATACTGGCCATGGTCAAGGGCTCAGTGTACATCGAGCGTACCGCGGTCAACTCCCCGGCTAATATAAGAAAGACCAAGAAAGCGATCAGGAAGGCCTTTCAAACCCAGATCGACCGGCTGGGCTTCTCCCTGGTGGAAGTGCTTTCGCCGTGCCCCACCAACTGGAGAATGACTCCACTCGAGTCCTGGCAGTGGATTGATAAGGTAATGACGGCGGAATTCCCGCTTGGCGTAATAAAGGACGAGACCGGTAAAGATGCTGATTAAGACCATTTTCGCGGGATTCGGTGGGCAGGGCGTGCTTTCGATGGGCCTGAACCTGGCGCAGGCTGCCATGATCGAGGGCAAGTATGTGACCTACCTGCCTTCGTACGGGGCGGAGGTACGCGGCGGCACCGCGAACTGCACTGTCGCCGTCTCGGATGCGGAAATCGCCTCGCCGGTCGCCTCCTCGCCGGAGTATGTTGTCGCCATGAACCAGCCTTCCCTGATCCGTTTCCAGAACCAGATCGAGTCGGGAGGCGTGTTCTTCATAAACTCGTCCCTGGTGGAAGCGGATATCGCGAGGGGCGATATAGACATTGTCCGCGTGCCCGCAAACAGGATCGCCGACGAGCTCAAGAGCCCGAGATCATCCAACATGGTGATGCTCGGCGCGTTCATCAGGAAGACCAACGTGGTTTCCATCGAGAGCATATCCAGGGCAATGAAGGAGACCCTGCAGAAGAAACCCAAGCTCATTGCCGTTAACGAGAAGGCCCTGTCTGCAGGGTACGAGCTGCCGGGTCTTTGATCCTGCCTCGAACCCGCCGCGACAGCGGCCCGGTCTCTTAGCGCGCGGTAGCCCGGGAGGGACAAATGTCCGTAAGACAAATCTCAATCAGCCTTGAAAACGTTCCGGGGAAGTTCCTTGATGTCAGCGAATGCCTGGGAGTGGAAGGGATCAACATCCGGGCCATCTCCGTAGCTGATACATCGGATATAAGCACTGTCAGGTTCGTCACCGACGACCCGGACAAGACCTGCAACGTCCTGAAAAGCCACGGTTACTCCATCAAGGAGACCGAGGTCATAGCCGTCGAAGTCCCCGACCATCCCGGCGGGCTGCGGGCGGTGCTCAAGCCCCTCAAGGAAGCCGGGATAAACGTTCATTTCCTCTACCCGTACCTGGGCCGTGGCGAAAGCGGTCAGCCCATCGTGATCGTGGGTGTGGACAGGACCCAGAAAGCGGTTGAGCTGCTGAAGAGGAACTGGGTCCATACCTTCGGCAGGGAGATCTACGCCCTCTAGGCGGCCCGCATTCTACCGGGCGAGCTCTATCACCGCGATAACAGGCAGATGGTCGGACGCGGTACTGAAGGGGACCGAGGTTTCAATCACCGCAAGATCGGGCGAGACCCAGATGTAGTCGATGCGCCGGTGCGGCTCTCTCGACGGCCAGGTATATGGCGGCGTCTCCACCTCTGCGAACGCGTCCAGCAGACCCGCCTGCCAGAGCAGCGCCATTTCACGGTGCTCCGGCTCGGCGTTAAGGTCCCCCAGGAACACGGTCCGCTTGCTTCCGCTCCAGAGTCCGATTATGTCGCCCGTCTGCACCAGCCGGATATGCGAGTCCGCCACCATATGGTGGAAGTGGGTAGCCATCAGCCTGAGATGATATCCATGCCCGAGATCAATCAGCGCCATTGCCACTCCCCTGCGCACCGCCAGGCCGTCGACCGGGAACTCATGCAGGCTGTATCCGAGAACAGGGTACCGGCTGAGGATAGCGTTCCCCCACAGCAAGCCCGCTGTCGGACATGAGACGTAGGGCATGTCGAGCCGCCGTGAGAGCCATGACAGCATATCGGTCCGTCCGCTTATCAACCAGCCCCTGGATACCTCCTGCAAGGCGACAATGTCCGCCCCGGAGTCCTCTATGACGCTGGCAAGACTCTCCAGATCCAGGCGGCCCTCTGTGTTGAACCCGTTATGAAGGTTGTATGTCATTACCGTCACGGGGAAGCCGCTGCCCGCTTCAGCTTGTGGCGCTTCCCATGCGAGGGCTCCGGCCAGGGGCACTGCCAGCAGGCACACCCCCAGGGCGGCGGGTATCAGGGCCCTCCGGGTAAGGGATTCCACGCCCTCGATCGATCTTGCCGCGCCGAAAGCGCATACCGCGATAAATACGGCCGCTACAGGCTCCAGTATATTGTTGGGATAGCCGAGAGGATAGTAGTAGCCCGCATAGTACCCTGCAAGAAGGCCCATGAACAGGAGCATCCCCATTCCCGCCGCGAGACCGGCCTGCTCGCTACGGTTGCTCCGCCCGCTCAGGAGCTCTACCAGGATTACCGCCAGCAAGACCTGTCCGACCAGCAGGGCGTAGGCTGAATGCCATCCCGCGAGGAACCCGGAAACCGAAGTCGCCGCAAGCAGCAGCAGTCCCGCTCCGAGCCCGAGACTGCTCGGCAGCGCGCGAGAACGGCGCAGGAGCAGCGCCGCAGCGCAAAGTCCCGCCACCTGCGCCAGCAGCGTCCAGCCGGAGGCGAAGTCCAGAGGCCACCCGGTCAGGGCCGCCAGGCGCGCGCTGTTCTGGAACACCACTACCTGCAGAAAAAGAAAGGGCCCGATTCCCAGCAGGGCCCACGGCGGCAGGGCCGGCGCGTCTCCTTGCGTTTGCCGGCGCCACAGGAGCGCGGCAGGCAGCAATACCCACTGCAGGACAACGAGCGGAGCCACAACCGACAGGGCGGTCCACCCCGGCTCCCAGATAGCGTCGTAAGTGTAGAACGCCCCGTGGAGCACGGTGTCAAGTA
>JACUUS010000157.1 GCA_014859215.1 Dehalococcoidia bacterium
GGGCAGCAGGTCATCCAGGTTCTTCTCTGAAGAACCCTCCCTTATCATCAGGTACATACCCCGTCTCAATTTCTCCCTGCCTTCTGCGAAAGAGGTCGATTCGTGGTCCGAACCTGCTCCCGCCGCGATATAGGCATTCAAGTCTTTCCCGCTTAAAGAGGGGGCGTGTCCGTCAATTGGTCTACCTTTAAAAAGTGCCAGCTTGCGCATGATATCCGGCTGGCGCGAAAGGACTCCGGGGAAATTCATCATCTCGCCAAGCCCGATAATGTCTCTCCACCTTAATGAAGGTCGAAGCTCATCGGGGCCGAGTGCGGCCCCCGCGGTCTCCAGGTGAGTTGCGGGTACGCAGGAAGGGGCCATGAAGTGAAAGTCCATGGGAAGGGTACGGGCGATCTCCATGACAAATCTCACGCCTGCGAGCCCGCTCACGTTAGCTATCTCGTGCAGGTCAGTGATGATCGCTGAAATCCCTCTCGGGACGACAGCTCTCGCGTATTCGGACGGATGCAAAAGTGAACTCTCGATGTGAGTGTGTCCGTCAATGAGTCCGGGAACCACGTAAGCGCCGTCCAGGTCAATTACCTGCCTGGCTTTGTCATAAGATCCCACGCCGGCAATGCGATCGCCGAACACGGCCACGTTTCCATCCTCGATTTCGGCGGTAAGCGTATTGACTGTCTTGGCGTTTGTCAGCAGGAGGTCGGCCCCTCTTTCGCCTCTCGCGACGGCTATCAGTTGTTCAAGTTCCATGTCTAGTCCTCAAGCGCACAAACATCCGGGAGATTGCGGAATTTCTCGTCGAAATCGATGCCGTAACCGACCACAAACTTGTTGGGGACAGTGAATCCGACATAGGCGATAGGCACTTCAACTGTCCTTCTTGATGGTTTATCCAGCAGGGTGCAAAGACTGAGTGACGAAGGCTGCCGGCTACTCAGGTGATCCAGCAGAAAACGGGCTGTGAGGCCCGTGTCGACAATATCCTCTATGACCAGGACATGTCGGTCTTCGATTATTGTCCTGACATCCTGTACTACCTCGATCTTACCAGACGTTTCAGCGCCGGAGCCGTAACTGGAAAGCCGCACGAAGTCGATCTCAACAGGCATATCCAGTTTTCGGACGAGGTCCGATGTGAATATGAAACTTCCTTTTAGAGTGCCGAGTATGAGGGGTCGCCTGTCCCGGTAATCTTCAGCTATCTGTGTGGCCAGTTGGTCGATCCTGGCGTTAATCTGCTCTCTTGTGATGAGGATGCTGAGCTTCAACAGTCGCCTCTTTATATCTCGCCGACTGGCAGGAGGTAGAGCACACTCTCTTCTTGTCCGTCAAGTCCAAGCACATTATTCATATCCTCATCATAAAAGGCACCGACTGCGCATGTCCCCAGACCCATGGCGGTGGCCACCAGGTAGACGTTCTGCGCGATGTGGCCGGCCTCAAAATGAATATAGCGTTTCGCCCGCTCCCGGTACCGTCTTTCGGTCCGCTTGTAGACCGCCGACAGAACGAGTACAACGTTGGCTTCGAGAAGCATCCTTTCGCCGAGCGCGGCGTTGGACATTTCACGCTGAACATGGCCTTCACGCACAAGGTCCAGCTCATGGGACGGCACCAGGTAGTGATAGATGCCCGCTCTCACGGACTCGACATTGTTGACTACAGCGTAAGTCTCGATGGGATAGGTTGCGCCGGCGGAGGGTGCGGCCCGGGAGCCGGTCCGCCTGTCGGTTACGCCTGCTGAGTACTGCAGGAGTCGTGACAATTCGTCCAGTGACATGAGGTCTCCCGAATACTCACGCCTTGATCTGCGCCTGGTGATGGCCTCTTCCAGCGTTGGGCCGCCGCATACCGGAAATCTGACGAGCTGGATCGTATTCATCAGGAATCGATTATAAACCGGGCTGAAGGGTGTGGCAAGAAAAGTTAGAATCCAGATGAAATGGCTGGAAGGGGAATAGGCACGTACGTACTAAGACTAGCGCCCGGTATCCCTGGCCGGAGCATAAATAGTCCTATCTGACTATTCTTTTTTGAAACCAGTCGTGATAGGATATCAAACCCAAGGACGGGAATAAAACATGTGAAAATGGGCCGGTAAGCTCTTGAAAATGCGTGAAAAAATGTTACAATCCCGAAGGCTAAAAACCAACATCTTGACCTTGAGGTAGAAATGGTATTCCATCAGATCAGTGAGAAGACCAGGCTGAAGAGAAATCGCACGAATGAAGCTATAGCGCTGGCTATGCAAAGCAGATGGGAGGAAGCTGTCGCCGTAAACCGGAACATAATCGAGATGTTCCCGGACGACGCCGATGCGTATAACAGGCTGGGCAAGGCCTTCACGCAGTTAGGTCTTTACGCTCAGGCTAGAGATGCATACAGGCGCGCCCTTGAAATAGAGCCCAATAATGGCATCGCACGTAAGAACCTTGAGCGCCTGGCGCACCTGGGTCACGTCGAGGCCGAGCCCAAGAGCGTGAAGCCCGTAAGCTCCCACCTCTTCATAGAGGAGACCGGGAAAGCCACGGTTGCTGACCTTGGTCAGGTAGCGCCCAGTTCAGTGCTTGCGAGGATTGCGGCCGGCGACCCAGTGGTCCTGAGACCGAAAGGACAGAGTCTGAGCGTGGAGAGCGTGGAAGGTGAGCATATAGGTGAAGTGGAACCGAGGCTGGCTCTGCGGCTAATCAGGCTTATGGAGGGCGGGAACCGGTATGCGGGGGCTATCGCAAGCATCGGTCCTGACAGGGGCAAGGTGATGATAAAGGAAGTCTTCCAGCATCCGAGTCAGGCCGGTCGACCTTCCTTCCCGGCACGGGCTGCGGATGACTTCAGGTCTTATGTGAAAGACAGCCTGCTTAAGTACGAGCGAGAGGAAGACGAAGAGACCTACGAAGAAGAGTATCCCGGCGAGTGGGGAAAAGAGGAGACTGTGCATGAAGATGTGAGTTCGCTGGAGGAAGTAGCCCTCACTGAAGAGAATGAAGAAGAAGAGCTCGAGGAGTGAGCGGAGGAACCGGGCAAAGCTTCAGGCCGGGAGCCAGGCCCCCGGCCTTTTACTTTACCTCGTGCGCCGGGCGTGATACACTTAAATATAAATTCTATGTACTTTGCCTCGTTCCAGACAGTAGGCTGTAAGTTGACTTCGACCGGAACCCTTGTGGAGGATTGAGGATGGACATCGGCACCGTCAAGCCTGTCAAAATCGAAGACGAGATGAGGAGCTCGTACCTGGACTACGCCATGAGCGTGATTATCTCCCGCGCTCTGCCGGATGCCAGGGACGGGTTGAAGCCGGTCCAGCGACGCATACTATTCGCATTGAACGACATGGGCTTGCGTTCCGATACGCCCTACAAGAAAAGCGCGCGTATAGTTGGAGAAGTGCTGGGGAAGTACCATCCTCACGGCGATACCGCTGTTTACGATGCAATGGTCCGTATGGCCCAGGATTTCTCCATGAGGTACATGCTGATCGACGGCCAGGGCAACTTTGGCAGCGTCGACAATGATCCTCCCGCAGCCATGCGTTACACGGAAGCCCGGCTTTCCCGCATAGCCTCGGAGATCCTGGCGGATATCGAGAAAGACACCGTGAATTTAACCCCCAATTTTGACAGCAGCCTTAAGGAGCCCGTAGTACTGCCCGCCAGGCTGCCAAACCTGCTTCTCAACGGAGCTTCCGGTATCGCCGTCGGTATGGCGACTAATATTCCTCCTCACAACCTCGTGGAGCTGTGCGATGGTATCAACCTGCTCGTCGATAATCCCGAAGCCACCATTGAAGACCTGATGCGGGTTATCCCTGGCCCTGATTTCCCGACGGGCGGTGTCCTTGAGGGAATCGAGGGAGTAAGGGACGCTTACACTACCGGTCGGGGTCGTGTGATCGTCAAGGCGCGCACACATATCGAAGAGGCCTCACGGAGCGGGAGATACCGGATCGTGGTCTCGGAACTGCCTTACCAGGTTAACAAGGCGCAGCTTGTCGAGAAGATCGCTGACCTCGTAAAGATCAAGAGAATCGACGGCATCTCCGAAGTGCGGGACGAGTCGGACCGGGAGGGAATGCGCATCGTAATCGAGTTGAAACGAGAAGGCCAGGCACAGCAGGTCCTCAACAACCTGCTTAAGTACACGTCCATGCAGTCCGCCTTCTTCGTTAACATGCTTGCCCTGGTAGAGGGGCAGCCCAAGATGGTTACCCTCAAAGGCGCGCTAAGTCATTATATCGATTTCCGCCGGGAGGTGATCACCCGCAGGTCCAGATTCGATCTGGGCAAAGCAAAGGAGCGCGCGCATATACTGGAGGGCTTCAAGATAGCCCTGGATCATCTTGATCAGATCATCAGTACCATCAGGAACTCGCCGACTGTGGAAGCGGCCCGCACCAACCTTATGTCTGGGTTCAGTCTTTCCGAGGTGCAGGCACAGGCGATCCTGGAGATGCAACTGCGCCGCCTGGCAGCCCTCGAACGGAAAAAGATCGCAGATGAGTACGCGGAGGTTCTCAAGACAATTGCCTACCTCGAGGACCTCCTTGCGAACCCGAAGAAGATGGATTTCTTGATCAAAGAAGAAGTGGGGCAGCTTAAATCCAAATATGGCGACCCACGCCGAACGGAAATCAGCAGCGAGGAGACAGCGGATTACACTGACGAGGACCTGATTCCGAATCAGTCCATGGTGGTAACCCTCAGTAAGAGAGGGTATATCAAGCGAGTAGCCACCGACACTTACCGGCAGCAGCACAGGGGCGGAAGGGGCATCGTAGGTATGTCCACCAGGGAAACCGATGCCGTTCAGCAACTCCTTGTCGCGAATACGCACCACAATCTCCTGTTCTTCACGGATCGCGGGCGAGTCTTCAGACTCAGATGCTATGACATCCCCAGGGAGAGCTCGCGGCAGGCCAGGGGGATACCAATAGTAAACCTGATCTCTATTGATGTGAAGGAGAGGGTGACCGAAGTCCTCGCCGTTCCGGAATTTGAAGCGGACAGATTCCTGGTTGTAGCCACTCGAATGGGTGAGGTCAAGAAGACAAGGCTGAAGGAGTTTGCCGCGGTGCGCTCCAGCGGTCTTATCGCCATGGACCTTGAGAGTGGAGATGAACTGGTGGGTGCGAGGGTGACGCTGCCGGATGACCAGGTCCTTCTAACGAGCGAACGAGGCCAGTCCATCAAGTTCGCCGTGCCGAATTTGCGGGCTGCGTCCCGCACCAGCGGCGGCGTACGGGGTATGAGGCTGGCTGCGAATGACAG
>JACUUS010000158.1 GCA_014859215.1 Dehalococcoidia bacterium
AGCTTCGGCGACGCGATGCTGATTCTGTAAGGCGAATATTCCGGGCAGGTCAACGGCCAGAGTCACAGACCCGCACAATATCGTCAGACCGCCCGCCGGTGGCTTCTATTGACGCAGTATAACAATCTCGATGTGACTGGGTCTCGCGATGGCGCTTGGGCGCTGTCGGATATTGGTGCTAAAATAGAAGCTGGACGGCCTACACGAGGGGGTGGTTGAGGTGGCGAGACATGGTATCCACGTTTTTGTAAACAGCCGCAAGGTAGAGCTGGACTCCCGCGAGCTTACAGGCGCGGAGCTCCTCCAGCGCGCGGGATTCGAGACGCAGCACTGGGATATATACAGGCTTGAGAACCCGTCTGATCTAAAGGGCAGCCGTGTTACCTGCGAGGAAACGCTTCAGGTCCGGGACGGGGACTTCTTCCGGGTTGTCCAGGGCCATGCGTCCTGCGGGTGAAGAGAGGGCACATCTCGGCTATCGCGCGGGCAGACACCCCTCAAAGATCAAGAGATCGCGTTATGCTCGCCGGGACGCATTGTCAGAGGATGCTTCGAGATTACAATCCGGGAGGTTGAGCATGGCCGCTGATTCCGGGGTGATGGCTGAACTGAGACAGTTCATAGGAACGGTAACCGCGCCAGGCCTCAACGAGGTCGAGAGGGGGGCTATCAGGAGGTACGCGGAGGCGGTGGAAGACCCGAATCGGCTTTACAGCGATTTCGAGTACGCTGCCGGTAGCAGGTTCGGGGGGTTGATAGCTCCGCCCGGCTTCTTCGGGTGGCCGCTCAAGGTGAGCACGGCCGCTATGGAGGTCATGGCTCCCGTTTTCGAGACCGTCTTAAAGGCTGGCCTTTTCCGCATTCTGGACGCGGGCGTGGAATACGATTTCTTCTTGCCTGTCCGCGCGGACGATATTCTGACCTGGTACGCCAGGTTCGCGGACGCATCGGAGAGGGAAGGAAAGGCGGGCCGGATGGTCTTCCTGACCATGGAGCTTGTCTATCTGAACCAGAACGGCGACACGGTTGCCAGGCGCAGGCAGACCTTCCTCGCTCGATAAAGCCGATGCGGCTCTGTTCTCTTTGCGTTGCTGCGAGTGATGTTGCTGCCGAAGTCTGCCCGGTGGCACGCTGTGGACGATAGTGTTATGCTAACGGCATGACTATGAGAAACAGGATGGTTGGGCGGCTCTACGTTGCCGCGGGCATGGTATGCCTGGGGCTCGGGGTGCTGGGGGCCTTCCTGCCTCTTCTTCCCACTACCCCGTTCCTGCTTCTCGCCGCCGCCTGTTTTGCCAGGGGTTCAACCAAATTCTATAACTGGCTCATCAATAACCGCTGGTTCGGCCGGTGTATAAGGGACTACCGGGAAGGAAGAGGCATCCCGAAAAGACTGAAGGTTTTCACGCTGCTGCTGCTGTGGGTTACGATCGGGTGCTCGGCAGCGTTCGCCGTTGACAGTCTTCTTATCAGGATAATCCTGGCCTTGATTGCGGTCGGGGTCACCGCGCACATACTGTCCATCCAGACCGCGAAGGTCGAGAGGAATCCATCCGGGAGCCTGTCCGGCTTTCACATCAATTCCGCCGGGCCGGACCATTTACGGCAGGCGAGTACTGTAGAAGGAGAGAACAACCGTGAACCTGGCAGAGGCTATTAACTCCAGGAGAAGTATTCGGGCTTTCAAGTCTGATCCAGTCCCCCGGCATATTCTGGAGGAACTACTCGAGGTGGCGCTTCGGGCGCCGTCATGGGGAAACACCCAGCCCTGGGAGTTCGCCGTCGTTACCGGGCCGACGCTTGACAGGATAAAACAACTCTACGTGGATAGCGCGGACAGGCCGCCATACCCGGACCTTGCGGGGCCGAGGGTTTTTAGCGATCCTTTTCTGGCCCGGCGGCGCGCTTTGGGCATCAGACTTTTCGAAATCATGGGGATCGGGCGGGAGGACAGGGACAAGAGAAAGCAGTGGGAGCTGCGCGGGCTCAGGCTCTTTGATGCGCCATGCGCAATCTATATCTACACAGACCGTCCTTTCTACACGCAGGACGGCGTGCCGAACGCGTACCCGGTCTTTGACTGCGGTCTCATCGCCGGGAACATTACCCTGCTGGCCGGCAGCTACGGACTTGGTACGATGCTCTCTATGCAGTCAATAAGCTACCCTGACATTCTCAAGAAGGAGCTGGATATCCCTGACTCGAAGCTCATTGTTCTCGGGATTGCGGTCGGGTACCCTGACCGGGAAAATCCTCTCAATGAATTCCAGTCAGAAAGGGATTCTCTGGACAAGATGGCCAGGTGGTACGGTTTCGGCGGAGGAGGATCGAAGAGTGAGTGATGTCGCCGTACTGGTCATTCTATTCCTGGTGCTGCTGGCGGCGCTGTTTTTGATCCCGCGGTTGATGATGGGTAGAGCCGTCCGCTCTATCATTCGGGCCTTCAGGCAGAACCTCGCTCTGAACGAGAAAAACGCGAAGACGCTGGATGAACTGGGCATCGGACCCGCGAACAGGAGATGGTTTGGATTGCGCGATTACAAGCCCGCCGCATTGCAGGCGCTGGTGAATGCGAATATCATCCGGACTGCCGAGGACGGCAGGTTCTATCTTTCCGAGGAGAGCCTGGCGTCCACCGGGTTGGAACGCCGCTAGTAATACGGGCATCGTCATCCCGCAGCCTGGAACAGCACAGCAGGCTCATCCTTTGCGGTTGAATGATCTCCTGGCCTTCCGGATCGCTTCTCTCGTGGCCTCGACAAGGGAATCGGGTTCCTCTTTCCCCGGCTCTTCCCAGGGCTTGCCCAGTCCCATGTCCGCAGCGATTATCTTGTAGCAGTTGTAGGCGGCGTCCGCGCTTGCGTTCGAACCGACATGCCAGCAGCCGCCCGTGCAGTACAGGTTGCGTACAGGCGTGCGGTGATTGGCAAGTTCCGGGATCGGTCTGTTAGCTCCCCGCTGCGAAAGCGACTGGTCAATGCCGGAGAAGTTCCCGTCAGGGGCCAGGTTCTTGAGACGCACATTGTCCCAGGGACTGTTCGTGTCCACTCCAATAATATTGTCCCAGTTCATGTTGTCTGCGAACTTGCCCCAGATCTTGACCATGTCCTCGGCGAATCGGGTTTTAAGTTTTAGCCACTCTTTTTCACTGAGGTCACTTGCCCGCGGCCCCTGCATCTCGTTCTGGGCCACGTGCTTGCCGGGTGGAGCATACGAGGGGTCTGCCAGGCTGTGGCACCAGACCACCGGATTGTATTCCTCGGACGGAGGCATTACTCCCATATTCGCGTAATGGCATTCCCGGGCGATGTGTTCGAGATTGGCTTCTTCAGCCAGTCCCAGCCACATGGTCTCATTAATATCGGGATTGAACGCTGCCGCGTGATATTTCGGGGCCTCATGAAGGGCGTATGTGTACCACATCAGGTTGCCGATATTGTGCGTGGTAAGGTTTTCGATTCTGCGGGCTATCCTCTCGCCGACTATATCCTTACCCAGGAGTTCGAGGCACAGTTGAGCCGGGCTCAGACCGGCGCTTACCACGAGCTTGCCGGCAGCCACTTCCGTCCCATCGGCCAGACAGATGCCCGTAGCCGCGCCGTTCTCAGTTATGACCTTTGTGACCTCCGCGTGCGTGAAGAACTTGCAGCCTTCCTGGACCAGGACCTGGTGAGCGGCGTGCGCCAGCTGATGGGTGCCGCCCCTGGCGTAGCCTATGGTGGGCAGAGTCCCCATCATGCCCATGGTCTCGGCTCCCTGCGAGGGATCGTTCACGTTGCGGGCCGCGGATACTATGAACCGGCATATACAGTACTGGAGCTCAGGGCTTTCAAAAAACTCCCGCGAGGCGCGGAGCGGAGTCGCTGAAAGGACGAGCGAGTCGGGATCGAAGCCCGCTTCCAGGACCTTCGGATAGATCGCGACCTGTCTTTCCATGAACTCCGGCGCAAGCTGCCACTCGTGGGGGTTGAACAGGGGATCGATCATGACCCGCAGGTATTCATCGCTGTCGGTAAGCTCGCTGGCCTTGATCCACTTTTCGGCATCTCTTTCCGAGAACCGCGCTATTTCCCTGGCTGTGCGTTCCTGGGTGGGATCATGCTTGCGGCTGTATATAGCCAGGCAGGTGCCGTTATTCCTGAAAATAGAGCCGTCGCTAACCAGGTATTGATCGTACTGGCCGCCGTAGTCCCAGTATTCCGGGAAATCGCGCCACAGCGGCGCGTAATACCAGGGCAGGATGATATTGGCGTGAGTATTGCCGCGGAAACCCGGGGCGGCGGTCTCCTCCGTTGCCAGCCCGCCTCCTATTTCGTGCCTTCTTTCAAAAATGCCCACGGTCATGCCCGCGTACCTGGTGAGATACATCGCCAGCATCAGTCCCTTGTTGCCGCCGCCCGCGATGACCGCGTCAAACTTCAGGTCAGCCATTAGCAAGCTCCTTCAGGCTTTTCTTGTGCTGTTGCTGCTTTTCCTGGTCCGGTCTTTCCCAGACAGGCTAGGCGCTGATATACGTCCGCACATAGTAGTCCATGACATTTGTCGGCTTCCACCATTTGGCGACGCCGAGGTCCTCGGCCACTTTGGCCGCGCCGAGGTATCCGGGCCCGCCCAGTACCATGCCGCCGGGATAGGTGGAGGCGCCGCAAACATACAGGCCCTCGATAGGCGTCCTGGTGCTGGAACACTCCTGGTTGGGCCGGAAGGAAGCAAGCTGGATTGGCCGGTAATCGCCGTGCTTTATCCCGCCCCTGCGCATGTTGGGCAGACGGGTCTCTATGCCCAGCGGCGTTTCAAACGCGGCTGTAATGATCTTGTCCGGCGTCATATTGGGCGCGGCTTTCCTCCACTTCAGCAGTAAGGCTTCTTGAAGCTCCCGACCCGCTTTGTCCCAGCCTCCATCTATCTCATAAGGCGCATGGACCTGGAAAAAGGAAACGTAGCCTCCATAAGGTGAACGCACCAGGTGTGGATCGAAAAGGCTTTCGCAGGTCGCGTGCCCGCCGAAATTGTCACCGATCCTGCCCGCGACGACGTTGTCCCAGTGCGCGAGGAGCTGGTCGACACTCTCGATGCCCACAATATTCATGAAGGCCTCGTTTAACCAGGGGTCGTCGCATCTGTATCTGGGAGGTTCCTTCGACGCCACGTGGAGCGTATAGTAGCTCCACTTGTCGTATTTCCATCCCTGGACCGCTTCCCGCAGGTCTGGAGGTAAGTTCTCGGACCCTACGAGGTCGAGGAATGTAGTGTGT
>JACUUS010000159.1 GCA_014859215.1 Dehalococcoidia bacterium
CCTCAGCCCCGGCCGGTATACGGACGACATGGCGATGATGCTTTGCATCGCCCGCAGCATCGTCGAGAAAGGCTGCTTCGATGCGGGCGACGTCGCGACCAGGTTCCTGGAGTGGTTTGACGGCGATCCCGTCGGCATCGGGCGTACTACCTGGCTCGCGCTATCGGAGATGAAACGGGGAGCTTCCTGGCTGGAGGCATCGGAGAATGCCCACCGCGTGCTCGGCGGCCTCTCCGCGGGTAACGGCAGCATCATGCGCTGCGCTCCCATCGGCCTGCTGGATTTCAGGCACGAGGACCGGCTGATAAGGGACAGCATAGAAAGCTCGATAATAACGCACTGGGACCCTCAGGCCCGCTGGGGCGCGGTCGCCCTTAACCTGGCCGTCGCCCTTATCCTCCTCGGGCAGAAATGCGACATGATGAAGGCGGTCAGGGAGAAGGTACAGCAGCCGGACGTTGTCAGGGCCGTGAGCGAGGTCGAGAAGTGGCGGAGCATCGACTTCGAGCCGTCCGCCTACGTGCTCGATACGCTTCAAGCCGCCCTGTGGTGCTTCCTCAACACCTCGTCCTTCGAGGAGGCGCTGATCACCGCCGTCAACCTGGGCGGGGATACGGATACGGTGGGCGCTGTTTGTGGAGCCCTGGCCGGGGCGGAGTACGGACATGAGGCTATCCCCGTGAGATGGCGCGATCTTCTACAGGATGCTGAAGAGATCAAGCGGCTGGCCGGACAGATTTATGAGCTCGCCGTCCCGGCCTGAATCCCGAACAGGTCAGAGTAGCCCGGCGGACGCGCTTCAGCCCCCGCAGACGAACAGGCACTGGCCCGTCACGTAGGCCGAATCATCGCTGGAGAAGAACAGGACCGCGTTGGCGATATCCCGGGGTTCGCCTATCCGCCGCAGCGGCACCTTCTGTTCGAGCATCTGTACAGTGGACGCGCCCGCTTCGTGGTCCAGCATGGGCGTGTTTATGATGCCCGGTCCAACGGCGTTCACAGTGATATTGAAGGGTCCCACCTCCGTGGCCAGGCCCCTGGTAAAGCCGATAACTCCAGCCTTGGTCGCACCGTAATGGACCATGCCCGGGGTTCCCGAGTTACCGACTATGGAGGCGATATTCACGATTTTCCCGTACCGCTGTTTCCTCATGTGAGGCAGCACCGCGTGGCAGCAGAGGAAGATCCCTTTCACATTCACATCGTGCAGGCGGTCCCAGAGCTCCTCCGTCGTCTTCGCTATCGACAGGGTCAGGCTCATGCCCGCGTTGTTGACCAGGATATCGACCTTGCCGAACCGGGACAGCACCTCGTTGACGCCTTGTTCCACGTCTGAGCTCCTGGAAACGTCTACCTTGCAGGCAAACGCATCTCCACCCGCCTTCTGGACGGTTGAGGCTGTCTCGGAAGCGCTTTCGAAGTCCAGGTCAAAAACGGCAATCCTGCCGCCTTCCTCCGCCAGCCTCAGGCATGTGCCGCGCCCGATGCCGCTGCCGCCGCCGGTAATGATGGCAACCCTGTCCTTTATCCGCATATCACACCTTTCTACGAATATTCGAGGTGGGCAACGCAGGGAACGGGTTATAAACCGAGCGTGCCGGAGATACCCTTCATTGCCTCGAGACCGAGTGCTATGAATTCTTCAAGCTCAAGCCCGAGGTCGCTGCACAATGCGATCTGCTCGCGGTTCGCTCCCGCCGCAAAGCGTTTCTCCCCGAAACGCTTCACGAGCGAGGCCGCCGTGAGCCCGTCCAGCTTCCTGTCCGGGCGGACGAGCGCGCCTGCGGTAATCAGGCCGGTGAGCGGGTCGGCGCAGTACAGCGCCTTATCGAGCAGGCTGGTGCGCGGCACGCCGTGCACCTCGTTGTGGCAGAGAATTGCGCGGCACATTTCCTCTGAGGCACCGAGCTCTCCTGCCAGGTCGGAGCCCAGGGTGCTGTGGGAGGACGGGTCATCCTCCGTCAGCTCCACGTCAATGTCGTGAAGAAGGCCGGTGAGCCCCCATTCATCGCTGTTCTCGCCCAGGCGGGCGGCCAGCGCTCTCATTATGGCCTCGGTAGCCAGCATATGCTTTATGAGGTTCTGGCTTTCCACATTGGCCTCTACGGAGGCCATAATCCTGGTCCTGTCCATCAACTTGCCTTCATTAACCGGATCTGACTCTGGGGCCGGACCTATTGTAGTGTTTCCCGAACACCTTCTTCAAGTACCGCCCTGTGTGCGATCCCTCAACCATGGCGACTTCTTCGGGTGTGCCTGAGGCTATGACCCAGCCGCCGCGATCACCTCCGCCGGGTCCCAGGTCGATGATGTAGTCCGCGCACTTGATGAGGTCCAGGTGGTGCTCGATCAGGACCACGGTGTTTCCTGTATCGACGAGCCTCTGCAGGACCCGCAGGAGCGCCGCCACGTCTTCGAATGAAAGTCCGGTGGTAGGCTCATCCAGTATATAGAGAGTCCTGCCGGTAGCCCTCCGGGAAAGCTCGGTGGCAAGCTTGACCCGCTGGGCTTCTCCCCCGGAGAGGGTGGTCGCCGGCTGCCCCAGGCGTATGTATCCCAGCCCGACATCCTTCAGGGTCGCGAGTTTGGCCTTTATGGCCGGGAAGTGCTCGAAGAAGGAGAATGCTTCCTCTACGCTCATGTCCAGCACTTCGGCTATGTTCTTTCCCTTGAAGTGGATTTCGAGCGCTTCGCGATTGTACCGTTTTCCCTTGCAGACCTCGCAGGGTACGGTAACGTCGGGAAGGAACTGCATCTCGATCTCTATGTAGCCCTCGCCGCTGCAGGCTTCGCACCGGCCCCCTTTAACGTTGAAGGAGAACCGGCCGGGAGCATAGCCTCTCATGCGCGCTTCAGGCACGGTCGAGAACAGCTCCCGTATGGGTGTGAATGCGCCGGTGTAGGTAGCCGGGTTGGACCTGGGAGTACGCCCGATCGGAGACTGGTCGATATTGACTACCTTGTCTATATACTCCAGCCCGGTTATTCCGTCGCAGTCCCCGGGAAAGTCACGCGCCCGGTAAAGCACCTGCGCCAGCTTCTTGTACAGTATCTCATCTATCAGGGTGCTCTTGCCGCTGCCTGACACCCCGGTGATGCAGACGAAAAGACCCAGCGGTATCTCTACGTCGATATTGCGAAGGTTGTTCTGCCTGGCCCCTCTTATAACCAGCGACCTGTGCGAGTTCGAACGCCGCTCTGCCGGGAGCGGTATCTCTTTCGCTCCGCTCAGGTACTGTCCGGTTAGCGATCGGGAATTGGCCATGATGTCCTCCGGCGTCCCGTCGGCAACCACGTACCCTCCCCGCTCGCCGGCGCCGGGGCCCATGTCTATTATATGGTCGGCGGCCCGCATCATAGCCTCGTCGTGTTCAACGATGAGCACGGTATTGCCCAGGTCTCTGAGACTGAGTAGAGTCTCGATCAGACGGGAACCGTCGACAGGGTGAAGGCCTACGGTAGGCTCATCACAGATATAAAGGACTCCCATGAGCCCGCTTCCGATCTGGGTAGCCAGGCGTATACGTTCCGCTTCACCACCGGAGAGACTTCCCGCTACGCGGTCCAGGGTGAGGTAGTCGAGGCCCACGTTAAGGAGAAAACCGAGTCGGGAGCGGATCTCCTTCAGGACCTGCCGGGCGATCAACTGCTCTCGTTCGGACAGGACAGGGTTCTGCCCGTCATTCGAGCCAACGAGTTTGCCGGTCCAGGCGAGGGCGCGTTCGATTGTAAGAGCCGCCACCTGCGATATGTTCATGCCGTCTATCATGACAGCGAGTGATTCAGGCTTCAGACGCTGTCCCTTGCAGACCGGACATGGTTTTGAGCGCATATATCGCTCAATTTCGGCCCGGACGTAGTCCGACTCCGTATCACGGTACCTTCTCTCCAGGTTGGGAATAACCCCCTCGAAGTAGGTATCGTACTGGTATGTCCGCCCGAGCTGTGTCTCATGCTTGAGTGTTACAGTCTGGCCTCCGCTGCCGTAAAGCACGATGTTCAGCTGCTCCGGGGTAAGCTTCCGTACGGGCACATCGGTGCTGAAGCCGTACCTTCTGGATACCGACTCCAGCATGCTGTAATACCAGGTGCTGATCGAGCTTGATCGTGACCACGGTCTTACAGCTCCCTCGGCTATTGTCAACTGCTTATTCGGGATACACAACTCCGGGTCGATTTCGAGCCTTATGCCCAGCCCGGTGCAGGCAGGGCAGGCCCCGTGGGGGCTGTTGAAGCTGAACGTGCGCGGCGCGATCTCGCCGACGCTCTTGCCGCAGTATATGCAGGCGAAGTGCTCGGAGAACAGCAGTTCCTGCCCTTCAACAACCGAGATCAGGACCACGCCGGTACCCAGCTTCAAGGCGGTCTCAACCGAGTCCGCGATGCGGCTGACCTGGTCCTCGTCTCCCGCCACCAACCGGTCCACGACCGCTTCGATCGTGTGGCGCTTGTTCTTGTCGAGGCTGAACTCTTCCGAAAGGTCGAATATCTTGCCGTCGACCCTCACCCGGACATAGCCCGCTTTGCGCAGGTCCTCAAAGACGCTCTGGTGCTCTCCCTTGCGGTCCCTGATCAGCGGGGCCAGGACCATGAACCGCGTTCCTCCGGGTAGCTCCATAATAGCGTCCACGATCTGCTGGACAGTCTGGCGGGATATCTCGCGGCCGCACTGTGGACAGTGGGGATGGCCCACGCGGGCGAAGAGCAGCCTGAGGTAGTCGTAGACTTCGGTGACGGTGCCGACGGTGGACCTGGGGTTCCTGCTCACCCCCTTCTGGTCGATGGATATGGCGGGACTGAGTCCCTCGATGTAGTCCACGTCCGGCTTCTCCATTCGGCCTATGAACTGGCGGGCATATGCGGACAGCGACTCGACATAACGCCGCTGCCCTTCGGCGTAGATGGTGTCAAAAGCAAGAGAGCTTTTCCCCGAACCGGAAACGCCCGTGATGACCACAAAGCGGTCCCTGGGAATGACCACATCGATATTCTTGAGATTATGCTCGCGCGCTCCCCGAACGGTTATTGCGTCTGAAGGCATGTTGATCGTGTTCCTCGTTAGTTAGCCAATACTATATTCTAGCACGGAATCATGAGTGCAAAAAGCATGCCGGGGTGGGTTTGTTAATGGTCTACGATTTTGTCAGTAGTTAACTGAT
>JACUUS010000160.1 GCA_014859215.1 Dehalococcoidia bacterium
GATCAGGGAAAATGTCAGTCCAGGTAATTGACAAAATGAAACAAATAATGCAATATGTTTCAAAAAGTTCACTGAGGTGGAATGAAGGGGTTCGATCGCCGGACCGAAAAGAAGAAGGAACGAATCCGCCGGGCCGCGCTGGAGCTCTTCCGGGCACACGGATTCAAGAAGGTCGGTGTCAGGGACATAGCGCGCAGGGCCGATGTGTCCCAGGTCACTATATATAAGTACTTCGGCAGCAAGGATGAACTGGTCCGGGACACCGTCACCATCCAGTTGCTTGACGCGGCCGAAAGATACCGGGCGGTGGTCCATAGTGACTGCCCGTACCAGGAGAAGATAGAGGTTATCTTTCTTGACAAGACTGGGATGGCCCGTGAGTTCAACGGGGAATTTGTGCGGGAGATTTTCTCGGTTGACCCGGACATCCGCCAGGTTGTCCAGAACCTGGCCGCGCAAGCCCAGCAGTTTCTGATCGACTTCTTCGAAGAGGGCAAGACGCTCGGACACATAAGCCCGGACCTTTCACGGGATACTTTTCTCGCATATATGGAGATTCTGCGCAGCGGCTTGACGGCCGCATCTGCCTACTGGACGGACCCTGAACAAAACGTGAAGCTCATGCGTGAGTTGAGAGCGCTCATGTTTTACGGCCTTGCCGGAAAGAGCGAGCCTCAGGAAAGGGAGCTAAGATGACCCGTGACGCAATACTGGCGGAGAGACTTGCCTACTGGTACGGCGACCTGATGGCCGTCGACCATATCAGTTTCAATGTAGCCGAGGGCGAAATTGTATCTTTCCTCGGTCCAAACGGGGCCGGCAAGACAACAGCGGTGAAGATGCTTACCGGGCAGCTCCGGCCCAAGTCGGGGAAAGCGCAGCTTCTGGGCATGGACGTCGCCCGGGATATTCAACGTGTTCAGCAGGAGATCGGCGTCTGCTTCGAGTTCACCAATGTCTACGAGCAGATGAGCGCCCTGGAGAACCTTAGACTGTTCGCTCGCTTATTCGATGTACGCGACTTTGACGCCTATGCTCTTCTGAACAGGGTAGGCCTTGCCGGCCGGGAGAAAGACCGGGTTGAGGGGTACTCCAAGGGCATGAAACAGCGGCTTATGATTGCCCGTTCGCTGGTAAACCGGCCAAGAGTCCTTTTCCTGGACGAGCCCACCGCGGGATTGGACCCGACGTCCGCTGAATCGATCCGGGGCATAATCCTGGAAGAGCGCGATCGGGGTGCGACTGTTTTTCTCACCACTCACGATATGCTGGAAGCCGACAAGCTCTCCGACCGGGTAGCCTTTATGAACCAGGGCAAGATCGTGGCAATGGACACCCCGCACAAGCTCAAGCTGCAGTACGGCAGAAGATCTCTCAAGGTGGAGGTCTCGGCCAACGGCGGGCTCGAGAAGCGGGAGATAGCCCTGGACAAGCCGGAAACCCCTGAGGCTGTGCGGGAGCTTTTCGCCAGGGAGAAGATTCTCACGGTGCATAGCGAGGAGGCGACCCTGGAAGACATCTTCATCCGGATGACCGGGCGGGGGCTGGACGAGTGAACTCGCGGATCATCAGAACCCTCATTCTGAAGGATCTCGCACTTTTCTCCCGCAATATGCTGTTTGTCTTGCTCACCATTCTCAGCCTGGGTATCTACCTGGTCATCTACCATGTGCTGCCCGCCGACGTCGACGAGAGACTCGAAATCGGGCTTTATGCGCCCGTTTTGCCGCCGGTGATCGGAGAGCTGGAACAGGAGGGGCTCAGGTTCGAGCTGGTTGAATCCGAAGAGGTCCTGGTCGAAAGAGTGGCCGCAGGCACTTACCCGGCGGGCGTGGTAATCCCGACGGATACATTTGAGCGATTCCAAGAAGGGCTCGAACCCCGCATAAGCGTCTACTACTGGGCGGAGGCGCCGGAGGCGGTCAGGGTCGCCATCGAGGCGCTCTTCCGGGAACTGTTTTTTGTGATGGCCGGGCAGCCTCTTCCCGTGGAAATCAGCGAACAGGTCCTGGGTCCGGACATGACAGGTGAGCAGGTCCCGCTGCGCGACCGGCTGCTCATCGTATTCGTAGTGCTGATCCTGGTCACCGAGGTATTCTTCCTGGCAACCCTGATCGGCGAGGAAGTGGCGCGGCGTACCGCCCAGGCTCTGCTCGTCACACCGGCAACCTCCACGGATCTGTTCGTCGCCAAGGGGATCCTGGGCGTAGGCGTGGCGTTCGCGCAGGCCATGCTGCTGGTAGCGCTGACTGCCGGTTTCGGCCAGCAGCCCGCGATTGTGCTGGTTGCGTTGCTGCTCGGTGCCGTGCTCGTGACGGGGCTCGGTTTCCTGATTGCCACGGTGGGCAAGGATATCATGTCCGTAACAGCATGGGCATTCCCTGTTCTCATCCTGCTGATCATTCCCGCCATGGTGATACTCTTCCCCGGCCAGGCTGCGGGCTGGGTTCAGGCAATCCCGTCCTATCCCCTGGTTGACGTTTTGCATGAGACATTGATCTACGGGGCCGGCTGGGGCGAGCTGCGGAACAGCTTTTTGATCCTCCTGGGGTTCAACGTGGTGATACTCGGTGCCGGGATACTGGCCCTGGGCAGGAGGCTGCGATGAACCTTCAACGCATACGGGTTCTGCTGGGGAAAGATCTCGTTCGCGGACCCAAGAACGTCATCTTCATCATGGCTGTCGTCATGCCCGTTCTCATCTCCGTTGTCATCACGTTTCTGTTCGGCGCTCTGGCGGAGCCGGAGCCAAGGCTGGGAATAGTGGATGAGGGGGATTCACGGCTCGTAGGAATGCTGGAGGAACTCCCATCGATTGAGACTGCCGTCTATGGCACGGCGGGTGAGCTGAAGGAAGTGGTCAGGGCGGGTCACGCGGATATTGGCATCGTGCTCCCGGATGGACTCGACGAGATGATTACTACGGGGGAGCCCGTGGAAATCGAGACATACATCTGGGGTGAGAGCCTGGCGCAGGACCGGGCTATGCTGGGAGCGGCGCTTGTCGCCCAGATAAGGGAACTGGCCGGCCAGGAGCCTCCCGTCGTAATCGATTCCATCGTACTGGGCGAGGCGGATATCCCCTGGTCGGACCGCATGTTACCCTTGATCGTGCTCATAACGATATTCATTGCGGGTATGCTGTTACCCGCTTCTCTGATAATCGAGGAGAAAGAAAGGAAAACGCTCCAGGCGTTGGTCGTGACTCCTACCACCGCGGGAGAAATCTTCACCTCGAAGGCGCTTATCGGGCTGTTCCTGAGCCTCTTTACAGGAGTGGTGGTCCTGGCTTTGAACCAGGCGTTCAGCATCCAGCCTGCGCTCCTGATTTTCGTGCTGGCGCTGGGCGGGATAATGGCGGCGGGACTGGGGGTGCTGATGGGGATCTTTGTGAAAGACTACACTACCCTCTTCACCCTGTGGAGACCGGTGGGAATATTCCTCTTTCTCCCGGCTTTCATCTACATGTTCCCCCAGATACCAGAATGGATAGCCACGGTGTTTCCCACCTATTATCTGGTCGAGCCGGTCATGGAGATAAGCCTGCGCGGCGGCGGCTGGTCGGAGATCGCGACGGACGTTCTGATAGTAGTGGGGCTCAATGCCCTGCTGCTGGCAGTCGTGGCTTTCGCGGTGAGGAATGCCAGGCTGTACGCGTAAGTTTGCCGGCCTCTGCCCGGAAAATAAGCCGGGGGCGTCCATTGAACGCCCCCCTGACCTTGTTGCGGGAAATTACTCTAGCCTACTACCGCCTTGCCGATAAGCAGGCGGGCAATGATCATCTTCTGTATTTGCGGCGGCCCGTCGCCGAGCTGGTACCCCAGGACATCGCGGAGCCTGGTCGAGATCATGTGTTCCGTGCTGTAGCCGGGGTGCCCGATCAGCACAAGCATATCCTTAACGCACTGGACGGAGACCTCGACGCTGAACCACTTGGCCATCGAGGATTCAACAGTGTGGGGCTGCCCTTCGTCTTTAAGCCAAAGAGTCCGGTAGCAGAGCATCCTTGCCGCTTCGATCATGGTATGGTGTTCGGCGATCTGGAATGATACTCCCTGGTAGGATGCGATGGCCCTGCCAAAGGTTTTCCTTTCCTTTGCCCATTCCATGGCATCGGCCAGCGACGCCTGGGCGCGAGCGAGGCAGGTGAGGGCTACTATTATCCTCAGCCAGTCAAGGGTCCCCATCACGGTGTAGAAGCCCATGCCTTCAGGCCCTTCCCTGAACCTGGCGGGGACGCGCACGTCGTCGAAGGTTACGAAGCTGGGGTACAGTCCGGCATTGCCCATCCACGGCAGGGGCCTTATGGTCACGCCAGGCAGGTTGGTGGGAATCCAGAAGAGGCTTATGCCCTTGAAACCTGCGCTGGGATCGGTCTTGGTCGAGATTGATACCGCGTCTGCAATAGTGGCTCCCGGAAGCGGGGTCTTCTCGCCGTTGATAATATAGTCATCTCCGTCTCGGACGGCTTTGGTGACGATTCCAGCGGCATCGGAGCCCGCGGCGGACTCTGTGAAGCCGAAGGAATGCCGCCTGTCCCTGCTGATCAGGGCAGGAAACCATTCGTCCTGCACATCCTGGGGCAAAGTCTGGAGAAGAGCGCTCGTAGCCTCCATGCCGCCTACAGCCTCAACGGTTGGGTCTACTTTGTGGACTTCTTCGTGGATAATGCCTATCTCGACATGGCCGAGCGGATAGCCGCCGTACTTCTCGGGGACATTAATCTTCGTCCAACCCAGCTCTACTATCTTCTTATCAATGTCGTGCAAGGCACGGTGCAGATCCTCCGGCGGCATCTTGGAGCGTTCGAGGGCGCCGGGAGCGAGTTCCTTTTGTGCGAATCTCCTGACTTCCTGCCGCAGCGTTTCCTGCTCGGGAGTAAAGCCAAATCCTCCCATTCGCTGGCTCTCCTTTCTCGTATCCTGCCTTCAGGTCCGCCACGAGTATAGCACGCGCACGTTCGCACCGTCAAGAAAACCCCAGGACTATAATCCTATGCCTCGCAGGCCGACCCGATCTGTTGTTGTCCAGCGATTATGTCAGTCTATTTGTTCAGCGAAAATGTCAGTAAC